>JAQIBG010000023.1 GCA_027859175.1 Planctomycetota bacterium
CTGTTTGGTACCGCCAGCTATCTGGCACCCGAGTTGGTGGTTGGTGGCGAGCCCACCTTTGCCAGCGATTGCTACGCGCTTGGTGTGTGCGCCCACATCCTGCTGACGGGCGAGGCGCCGTTCAATGATCCGCGGCAGTCGGCGCGTTTGCGGCGTGCAGTCAAGGAGCCGGCGCCCAAGATCTGTGATCGGGTTGAGCGTTTGCCCAAGCAGATCGGCGACCTGATTGACCAATGCGTCGCCAAGGATCCGGCCCAGCGACCGGAAACCGCGATGGCGCTCAAGGGCGCCCTCAAAAACAGCTTTGGGAGCGGCATTCAAATGACGCCAACCGAGCTGACCCAAAAGTTGGGGCACTGAGGCAAGGCGTCCTCAGCGGGCGTTCAGCTTTCAGCCTTTGGCTACAGCAGTTTGCGAATTGCGGTCCCATACAGGCTCGTGCGCTTGGCGCCCATTTGGGGCACCTCGCTGAACTCGGAGCGCGGGTTCTTCTTCAGGTAATCCAAAGAGCGGGCCGGGAGCACCACCTGCAGCGTGACCTTGCGCCGTTCGGATTCGCGGCGGCGCCAATCCTTGAGGCGCTTTTCGCGCTCTTGCTCGGTGGGATCGGCTTCGCGCCGGGCCGGGGGCTCTGGAACCGTCGGTGGTTCCTCGATCGCTGCTTTCACAGCATCAAGCAGGTCGTCACCATGCTCACGCAGCACACGGCCGGATAGGCGGACGCGCTTGAGGCTGGAGAAGTTGGTGGGGGTGTACTTGGCGAGTTGGATCAGCGCCTCGTTATTGATCATGCGGCCGGGTGGGCAGTTGACCTCTTTGGCTTTCTCGTCGCGCCAGCGATGCAGTGCCACTAACACGGCGAGTTTGTCGCGGCCGAGGCGCCCCACACCCTTGATACGGAACACGCTGGTGGGGTCGAAGCCGGCGCTGTGCGGGCTAGCGGCCTCAACCGCCTCGTTGGCGATGGCGACCTCTTCGTCGAGATCGGCCTCGCTGACCTGCGCCTGCAGCGCTGCTGCCACCTCGGGCAGGTACACAACGTCGTCGAGGGCGTAAGCCAGGGCATCGGCATCGATGGGGCGTTGGCCCCAGTCGTAGGTGCTGTGCTCTTTGGGCAGGACCGTTTCGGTGATCGCTTCAACCACCGCGCCGTAGCCGCTGCGTTCAAAGCCGAGCAGCGAAGCGGCTTGCTGGGTGTCAAAAACGCCGCGTAGCTCGATCTCGTAATCGCGCTTCAGGCAAGCCACATCATATTCTGCACCATGGAGATACAGCGGTTTGCTGGCGTCTTCCAGCACGGCCTTGAGCGGAGCGAGAGCGCTCGGATCGCAGGGCAGCTCAAGGGTATCGACCAAGTACAAGGCACCGCCCAGGTTGAGCTGCAGCAGGCAGACCTGCTCGCGATACACAAAGCGCGAGTTGCTCTCGGTATCGAGCGCGATCCACGGCGCAGCGGCTGCCGGCGCGGCCAATTCAGCCAAGCCATCAAGGGTGGTAATCCAGGTGTAGGCAGCGTCAGACATGGCCCGCATTGGACTGCCCAGTCGAGTTGTGTCCAGATCTCCTCGCTTGAGCCCTTTTACCGTCCTAAGGTTCTGTACCTCAATGCCTTAAAACGCTTGGCTCACTGCGTTGGCTGCAGACCTGTCAGCCAGCTGACACCAGGTGTCTAGCAATGCGACGTCTGGACTGCTTGGTCGGGGTCAACGTAGCATGTGCGAGCACTGCTTGCAGCTCGCAAGTCCTTTCGCAGCAAGGAATCGGCGCTAGTATCGATGGATGGTACGGCATGTGCGTCACAGCCCTTGGACACAGCGGAGCATACCATGCTGAGCGACCAACGGATGATGAACCTCGGAAAGCTGCTCGACGTCGCGTCGTTGCGGGCTCGGGTGCATACCGCCAACATCGCAAATCAGAACACGCCCAACTTTCGGGCCCGTGCTGTTGCCTTTGACGAGGCCTTCCAGCAAGCCTTGCTGCAGAGCGGCGACGAAGCGGCGCGCGCGGTCCAACCACAGGTGTTCGAGCCCCACACCACCACGATGGACAACGACGGTAACGACGTGTCAGTTGATCGGGAGGTGTCTGAGCTCGCTAAGAATCAGACCCTGTACAACACCTACGTGTCTTTGTTGCGCGGTAAGCACCGGATGTACGAGTCCGCGATTCGGGAGGGCTGATAGCGATGCCAATCCAGAAATTATTTGCAGGCATTGATGCTGCGAGCTCGGCCCTCGGTGCCGAGCGCCTGCGCATCACCGCCGCCTCTGAGAACCTGGCGCATGCCGGCAGCACCAAGAAGCTTGAGAACGGGCTGCCTTACGCCCGGCAACGCGTGGTGTTTGAAGAAGTGCTCGATGCGCGCGGTCAGGCTACTGGCGCGGTGCGTGCTGAAGTGGTTGACAGTCCACGCTACTTCGAGCGGTATGATCCGAACCATCCTGATGCCGACCCCGAGACGGGCATCGTGGTTGAGTCCGAGATCAATCCGGTGCTGGAGTTGACCGACCTGACGATCGCGACGCGAGCCTATGAGGCCAACACCAATGCGATCAAGGGTATGATGCGTCTTCATGAGCAGGCTTTGCGCCTGGGTGAGGTCTGACCATGGCAAATCCTTTAGACCCGATGCGGCAGCTGATGGGCACCGGCGCGATTCAGCCCGGTGCGCGGGCCGAGGCCAATAAGCCGGCAGAGGCGCCGAAAACCGCCGACGGCAAGTCGTTTAACGACATTATGGCCGAATTTGTTGATCAAGCAGATCAGGCGCAGAAGCAGTTTGATCATGCGATTGAAGCCGTTGAACGCGGTGAGACCGACAATCTGCATCAGGTAATGATCGCTCAGAACCAGGCGCAGATGTCGCTGAAGCTTGCCGCCGAAGTGCGTAACAAGCTGGTTGAAGCGTATCGCGACGTCATGCGGACCCAATTCTGATAAACGGGGCCAGCGAGAATCATGGGCAGCTTCTTCGAACAAATCCGCACGATCTGGGCCAAGCTCGAGATGCCCCAGCGTATCTCGCTGGTGCTGATTTTGGCTGCCTTTGCCCTGGTCGCGATACTGCTTGGCTACGGCGCAACGCGCCCGGCTTATCGCGTGCTGGCCTCTGGGCTCGACCGCGCGCGCACCGCTGAAATCGCCGCATATCTCGATGGTCAAGGCGTGCCGTACCAGGTTGGCGATCGCGAGTCCACCGTGTTGGTTCCGGCAGATAAGCTCTACTCCTTGCGTACCAACTTGGCCGAGCAGGAACTGCTGGGTGACGGGTCGGTTGGCTTTGAGTTGCTGAGCGAGTCGAGCATGGGTTCATCATCGTTCAAAGAGCAGAAAAACTACGATCGTGCCGTGTCGGGTGAGTTGCAGCGCAGCTTCAAAGAAATTCCAGGCGTTGCATCGGCCCGCGTGATTATCAACCGGCCGCCGCCGAGCCCGTTTCTGGATGACGACCGACGCCCGTCTGCAGCCGTAAAGCTGCAAATGAATGCCGGTCGCCGCATTACCGAACGACAATTGTCGGGTGTGATTCATTTGGTTGCAGGCGCGGTTGAAGGCTTGTCGCCTAGCGACGTTCAAGTGATGGACGGAACTGGTCTGCTGTCGCGTGGCGATGAAGACCCAGCGGCCCTGGCCGCGAGCGATACCATGGAAGCCGAGCGCGCCAAAGAGCAGCATCTGACCCGCAAGGCGCAGGAGTTGCTCGATCGTGCCCTTGGCCCTGGTCGCAGCATGGTGAGCGTGGCGGTAGACCTCGACTTCACCAAGCGCAGTCAGGCTTCGTCGACCCCAACCGAATCGAAGGTTTTGCGTCAAACCACAACCACGAGCGATGAAGCGACGCCGGTGCCGGTGTCGGGTGGAATTGCTGGCACCGCCAACAACGTGGAGGGCGAGACAACGCCCACAACAACCACCGAAATGGCCACCAAACTGAGCGAGCAAGACACCCGTGAGTATGTGGTAGGCAAGTCGACCAAGAGCGTAGAAGAAGAAGTGGGCCGTGTGAGCGGCATGACGGTGTCCATCTTGTTGGACGCTAAGGATCGCTCGACCACACCGGCTGAAGGTGAAGACGCCGAACCGGTTGAAGTAGTGACCGAGTTTACAGTCGAGGAGCAAGAGCGTTTCGCACAGTTGGTGCTCGACGCGATCGGGTTCAAGACCGCGCTCGGGGCCCAGCAGGCACTCGAGCCTGATGCGCCGGTTGCCGATCGCTTCTCGTACTCGGTGCAGTCGGTGCCGTTTGCCCAACCGGTTACCGATGGCGTAGCCGAGGCTGGTGCATTCAGTGATATTTCCAAGCAAGAGATTCTCGACTATCTGCGTTACCTCGTGGCTGGCGTTGTTGCCCTAGTGCTGTTGTTTGTAGCTCGGGGCCAGCTCAAGAAGGGTCGCGAGGCCTGGGAACAAGAGCGGGCGCGACGCGAGCAGCAAGAGCAAGAGCGCTTGCAGGCAGAGCAGAGTCGCGAAGCCAACCCTGATTTTGTGGCCCAGGAGCGCGAAGGCCTGCGAGAACGGGTGCGCGGTGAAGTGGCGCGCGATCCCAAGAACGCTGCCGAAGTGATGCGGGGGTGGCTCAATGGCTAGGCAGAAAGTCAATAAGAAGGTGGCGGAAGCTCCGGTAGAACAGGCTGATGCCGGCGGCATGCGTGGTCCGCGTAAAGTGGCGACCTTTCTCCTGTCTTTGAATGCTGATCTGGCCGCGCAGGTAATGAAGAACATGGACGAGGAAGACGTCGCTGCGATCTCGGAAGAGATGGCGCATATGCAAGACGTCACCAACGAAGAGATCGATCTGGTTTTCAAAGAATACAGCGAAGCCGGTTCGATGATTCAGATTGAGCCCTTGCTGCATAAGATCTTGGAAAAGACGCTTGGAGCAGAGCGGGCGCGGGAGTTGATTGAGCGGATTCGCCGCCGGAGCCGTGAACGCGAACCGTTCCAGGTCTTGCGTCATCTCGAGCCGGGCGCTCTGCAGCAGATCCTCAAGGGTGAGCACCCACAGGTTTTGGCCTTGGTCATTTCGCACCTCGAGAGCCAGCCTGGCCTCGAAGTGTTGCGAGCGATGACCGAAGATCTGCGCTACGACGTGGTCAAGCGTATGGCGACTACGTCGGACATGCCGTTCGACATGGTCCGCCAAGTTGACGACATCCTGTCGGAGCGAGCCGTTGAGGCCACCGAACTCGGCGCCAGAAGCGCTGGGCGTAATCGCTATAAGAACATCGCAGAGATGTTGAACATGGCCGAGCCGACAATCGCCAAGACGATTTTGGATCGCCTCGGCAAGGATAACCCGAACGTGGCGGCTGAGATTCAGTCGATGATGTTCGTGTTCGAAGACCTGACTAAAGTGGCCGACAAGGACATGCAAAAGATTCTGAGTTCGATCGAGAAGGATCTGCTGCCGCTGGCGCTCAAAACCGCATCGGGCGACCTCAGCGAAAAGCTATTGGGCAACTTGTCCAAACGGGCCCGGCAAACCTTGGAAGACGAAATCGAAATACTCGGTCCCAAGCCGCTGTCAGAAGTTGAAGAGGCGCAGAAGTCCATCGTCGAAATCGTGCGCAAGATGGCCGAAGATGGCGAAATCACGATCCAACGCGGCAATGCTGAGGAACTGGTCTGATGGCTATCGTCCGCAGTCATACGCCGGTCCGGCAGAGTTGGGAATTAGCCAACCCGTCGGTAGATCGCGCGCGCGAGGCCCTGGCAGACAAGATTGCCCAGGCTCGTGCCGAAGAGCGCCAAGCGGTTGAAGCAGAGCTGGCAGCTGAGCGTGCTGCCTGTCAGCAGCAGGCGCGGGATGCAGAGAAGGCCTGCGAGCACAAGCAGGCAGATTATGAGAAGCGCTGGGGTGCTGCGCTCGGTGTGCTTGAGGGCCTTGCAGCTCGCCTCGGCGAGATTGAGCAGGCCACCCTGAAGGCGAGCGAAGGCGAGATGGTGCGTTTAGCCTTAGCCGTTGCCGGACAGGTGCTGCGCCGCGAAGTGGAAGCTGATTCCACCTGGATTGATGCCATTCTTAAAGACCTCCTCAAGCAGGTTCCCGATCGCAGGAACTTGCGAGTCTCGCTGCGCCCTGAAGAGGCGGCCCGGGTTCGCGAGCAGGCCGCCGAGATCGGTGTTGCTGCGAGCGTTCCGATTGAAGACGACCCGGCCCTGCCGCTGGGTGCGTGTGTGATTGCTAGCGGCGGTAGTGAGATTGAAGGCAACGTTGGTGATACCTGGGAACGCGTCGCGGCTGCGATGCGTGCAGCGGCGCCCATAGCGAGTTCGCAGGGGATGTCGGCTACCCTCGACACCACGGGGTCTCCGGCTCCCAGCCAAGCTGACGCTGAAGATCCGAGTGACGACGCGGAGCCAGCTTCGTGATTGCCCTCGATCGCTATTGTGATCTTACCACTCGCCGTGCTCCCGTGCGCGTGACCGGGCGGGTGTGCCGAGTTGTTGGCATGTCGGTGGTTGCATCAGGCCCACCGGCCTCGGTTGGTGAACTGTGCCGAATCGAGGCGCGCGACGGTTGGCGTGAGGCGGTGGTTATTGGCTTCCGCGAAGATGAACTGTTGCTGCAGCCCTTGGGGCGCATCGACGGTATTCGCCCAGGCGACGCAGTTGAGGCATTGGCCCACGGTCTGAGCGTGCCGGTTGGCCCTGGGTTGATCGGCCGGGTTATCAGCGGAATTGGCGAGCCACTCGATGGCTTGGGGCCAATCGCTGGCAAGGCGAGCCGCTCGGTTGACAGCGAGCCACCGGCGGCCCTGGGGCGCCGGCCGATTGAAGAAATTCTCGAGACCGGTATCCGGGCCGTGGATGCGCTCTGCACCCTCGGCAAGGGGCAGCGCATCGGCATCTTTGCCGGTGCTGGCCTCGGCAAGTCGATGTTGCTTGGCGAAATGGCCAAATACGCCAAGGCCGACATTAACGTCATCGCCTTGGTTGGCGAACGTGGCCGCGAAGTCGGCGAGTTCATTAGCAAGGTCCTCGGCCCTGAGGGCATGGCCCGCAGCGTGGTGATTGCAGCGACCTCGGATCGACCGGCAGTCGAGCGTTTGACCGCGGCCAAGGCGGCCCACGCCGTGGCTGAACATTTCCGGGATGCTGGTCTTGACGTCCTACTGATGATGGACTCGCTAACGCGTTTTTGTCATGCCCAGCGTGAGATTGGTTTGGCCGGTGGCGAACCGCCAACCGTGCGCGGCTATCCGCCGTCTAGCTTTGCCCTATTGCCAGGCCTGCTGGAGCGCGCCGGTACCGGAACGACGGGATCAATTACCGGCATCTATACGGTGCTGGTAGATGGTGATGAAACCGAAGACCCGGTTGCCGAAACGGTGCGAGCCATTCTTGATGGCCATTTGATTTTGAGTCGCGAGCTCTCAGAGCGTGCGATTTATCCCTCTATCGACATGTCCAAGTCGGTGAGCCGTCTCCAGGTTGACATTGTGTCTGATCAGGAATTGGCTCTGGCTCAAGACGCCCGGTCGATGTGGGGTGAGTACCAGCGCGTGCGCGATCTGGTTGAAATCGGCGCCTATAACCGTGGTACAGATCCACGGATTGATCGCGCGCTTGATCTTGAGCCCCGTTTGGTCGCCTTCCTGCGCCAGGGCCTGGGCGAAGCATCATCACGTGAGCACGCACTTGCGATTCTAGCGCGAGCTCTGAGTGGAAAGGATGAGGCGCAATGAGTCCGAAACGCTTGGCTCCAGTTATCGCCCATGCCGGTGAAGCCCTCGATCGTTTGCGCGCCCATCGCGCTGAGCGCGTGCGGGTACGCGACGAACAGCTCGGATCGCTTGAGCGCATTAGCGTTCAGCGAACGGAGGCGGCGGTGACGGTGCCGTTCGAACAGCGCGAGCAATTCTTGCGTTTCTGCGCGGGCTTGGATCTGCGCGAACAGGCGCTTCACGACCAGATTGGGGCGCTCAACGCCGAACTCGACGATTTGCGCGATCAGTTACTCGCCGCGCATCGCTATCACCGGAGCCTCGAGTTCTTGCGTGATCGCGAACTTGCTGCCCTGCGCAAACAAGAGGAGCGGCGTCAGGCTCGCTCGGGCGATGAGCAAGCCGTGCGCAATTGGTTGGCGGAGGCGTCGTGAGCGGCTTTCTGCGTACCTTCTTGATGGGGCTCGGATTCTTGGCCTTGCTGATGTTCAGCGCGGGCGTGACGGCATTGGTCATGCTCAAGCAGAGTGGGCAATTGCCGAATGCGATGCGTTCGGTTGCCCTCACTGACAAGGAGCGTGCGGTTCTTGAGGAACTCGAAAACCGGAGCTATGAGCCGCCGCCCTTGCGCGTCAATCAAGACCAAGCACTCGATGAAACCTTGCGTCGAATCGCGGAAATGTCGAACGAGTCGACGGTGCGCCAGTTGGTGGAGAAACTGTCGTCGCGCGAAGAGGCCTTGTCCGAACGTGCTACTTTGATGGGCGAACGCGAGGCCGAACTGCGCTTAGCGGAAACCGACTTGGTGCGTTTGCGCCGCGAACTCGATGCGCGACGTGATGAGGTGCAGGGCATGTTGCGAGAGCTCGAGGCACGCAGCGCCAGTTGGGCCGATGCCAAACTGCGCGAGGCCGAGCATCTGCAAACCTTCAGTGCCGTTGAGCGTGCGCGACTCGAAGAGGCTGCCTTGCGGTATCAGAGCTCGCGCAACCCATGGGAAATTCTACGCACCCTTGAAGACCCGCGCGAGATCGCGCGTCTGCTCTTGTTCATGGAGCCGAAGAAGGCCGCGAAGGTATTGGATACGGCGGTTAAGGATCCGGCCTATCGTGATATGCCGCGGCATCTCCATCACGCGATGCTGACGATTGACCGTGATGGCTTGAGCGGCGACCAGGTGGTGCGTCTGGCAGGTCTCTACAGCCTGATGCGTCCTGAACAGGTATTGCCCTATCTGGGAACGTCGAACGATGACGAGGTGGTTGCGCTGTTACGCGCGATCACTGATCCGAAACGCAGTATGGCTCTGGTTGAGGCCTTGATTGCCGATGACCCCGTGCGCGGTCAGAATGTGCAGCGACAACTCGACTTGGGTGAGGGGGGCGCGCGATGATTCAGCTAACGCGCCTTAACGATGAACCGATCATGGTGCATGCGATGCAAGTTGAGTCGATTGAACCAGGCGCTGATACCCACGTGACCTTGATGAGCGGTAAGCAACTCTACGTCAAGGAGACGACAGAGGAGGTCGCTGAGTTGATCCGATTGTGGTTTGCCTCGGTGTTCACCGGTCAGGTAAGCAAGGGGGCTGACTGATGGATATCGCCACCGTAGCTGGTTTATGCTTGGGCGTTGCGCTGCTGCTGATCGGTATTCAGCCGCAGAACCTGCAGTATTTCATCGACCCGGGCTCGTTGCTGATTGTGGCTGGTGGTACGACCGCGTCGTTGTTGATCAATTATCCGCTGGGCACTGTTCTCAGGGTCATGGGTATCGTTAAAAATACGGTGCTGTTCAAGTCGGTTGACTTGGAAGTTGAAATCAACCGGATGGTGGAGTTTGCGACCATCGCCCGGCGCGACGGCCTGCTTGCTCTGGAAGAGCGCCTCGAGTCTCTGGAAGACCCGTTCTTGCTGCGTGGCATTCAGATGATCATTGATGGCGTGGCACCCGAGAGCGTGCGTTCGATCATGGATATCGAATTGACTCAGGTCGCTACGCGACACAGCGGTGGCAAAGGCGTCATTGATGCCGCGGGCTCTGCTGCACCGGCCTTCGGTATGATTGGTACCTTGGTCGGTCTGATTCTGATGCTGCAGAACCTTGATGACCCGTCGGCGCTTGGCCCTGGTATGGCGATCGCACTGATCACCACCTTCTATGGTGCCGTTCTTGCCAACCTGATGTTCATCCCTCTGGCCGGCAAGTTGGGGGCGCGCAACAATGAAGAGGTGTTAACCAAACAGGTCATGATTGAGGGTGTGTTGGCGATTCAGGCCGGTGAAAATCCGAACGTGATCCGCGAACGTCTCAATGGGTTTATGTCACCAAACTCTCGGGTCAGCGACGAGCGGGAGTGAGTGATGGCCATTCCTGAAGATTCTGGGCCACCGGATACGCCAGACTGGATCGTCACGTTTACCGACTTGATGTCCTTGCTGTTGACCTTTTTCATCCTCCTGCTGACGTTCTCGACCCCGAAGGTTGAGAACCTGTTTCAGTTGCGCGGTTCTATCGCTGGTTCGTTTGGCGTTTTTTCAGGGCCGAAGGATGACCTTGAGAGCATTACCCCGCCGAGCGATATCATGCTTGGGCGTGAACAGCAGAATCTGAATGCTCCGGCCTTGCCTCCGCGTTTTTTGCCTTTGGAAGAACATGATCCGAATCGCATCTTGATTCGCTTGCGCGATCAGGGTGGTGAGGAGATCAACTTCGACCGAGTTGAGGAGGGCTATCGGGTTCGTATCGGCGAAGCGGTCCGTTTCCCCCTTGGCGAGGAAGCGATGGACAGTTCGTCTTTCGCGCGTCTCGCCAAGGTGGCGCAAGCCCTACAGCACTTGCCCTATCACATCGTGGTGGTGGGTTACGTTGGTGGCTCAGAAGTTGAGACGGTGTTGGCCGCCGGGCGCGACCCGATGGACTTGGCTATTCGCCGGGCGGTGCATGTAGCGACCCGTCTTGGTGAACGTCATGGCGTGGCTACCGGTACCCTGGCGGTGGCGGGCTATGGGCCCGAACCGGGTGACCGGAGCAGTCTTGGGCGCGTTGAGATGATCTTGGCTGATCGCGGCACCTTTAGCGTCGGAGGGCGCTAACGTGGAGATACCCAAGGAAGAAAAGGCCGGCGTTCCCGCCTATATGGTCAGCTTTGGTGATATGGTCACCTTGCTGCTGACCTTCTTCATCCTCCTGGTGGCCTTGGCCGACACTCAGGAGGCGGGCTTGGTAGCGGCCGGTCAGGGCCCGATCGTTAAGCACATTCTTGCCGCTGGTAAGCCTGGCGTGTTGTCGGGGCGTCTGCGGCCTGACCGTCAACTCTACAAGCGCGATACCTGGTGGGTGCCCAATCAAGAGGGCGATCCGGACGAAATCGAAGAGGTCGTTGAAAAGCTTGAGCGCGAGATTCCGGTGCGCTTCAAGGCCGGTGAGGCCTCGATTAGCTATGAGCGCGACCGCTTGGTTTTGCGGATTCCAGCCCGAATCACCTTTAGTGAAGGGCGCCCGGAGGATCTGAGCCCAGAAGCCAAGCAAGTGCTGAGCATTGTGGCGCGGGTTTTGCAGCGCGATGCCGATCGGCGGGTGCGGATTTCCGGTGACGTGCCGACCTCGCGCTCGAATGCGCTTGAGCTGTCGGAAAGTGCGCGCAATGGGCGGCTGGTGTTCCAGTATCTGCAGAGTTGGCACGGTGTGCGACCGCATCAGATGAGTTTATGGGGTTGGGGGGCAACGCGCCTGCGGTTACCATCGAGCCCCAATGATCCGCGCAATCGCGGGGTCACGATCGAAGTCTTTGATAGCTCAAAATCCGCAGCAGACGCGGCGGGAGGCAATTATGGCCGATGACGACGACAACAAGGACAAGGCTGCCGATGGTGGCGGCGGCAAGGGTGCGATGGGGCCGATCATCGCACTGGTAATGGTGTTGCTGATTGGCGTCGGTCTAGGCCTTGTCATCAAATGGGCTGTCAGCGGCGAAGAGGTCAAGGAGGAGACCACCACGCGTGAGATCACCTCCTCGGGGCCGCTGTGGGAGCAAGCGCAGGCTTTGGACGTGGGCGACATAGTTGCCAATATTCAGGGCGAGAGCGGCCGGCGTTACGTGAAGGTGAACGTGCAAATATGGGTGAAAACCGAAGATGCCCAGAGCGTGTCGCGACCAGACTTACTGCCGGTGTTGCGCGAGACCTTGCAGGACAAGGTCCGCTCCTACAAGATGCAGGAGTTGGAGACCGGTAATGTGCTCGATTCATTGCGGCGTAATTTCCGAGACGAACTCAACAAGCGCCTGCGTGAAGTCATGGGCGAGGTCGATGATCCCGAACGAACCTACGTCAATAAGGTGGTGCTGGACGGCTTCCTGATCCAGTAGAGCAACATGGCCGACGACCTTCTTTCTGAAGATGAACTGTCTGCCCTCCTCGATGCGATCGGGGAGGACGGTGGTGGTGGGCCGCGCGAGCGGATCATCATCGATTATGACTTTGCGCGGCCAGATAAGCTCAACTCCGATCAAATTCGCAGTTTGCAGCGCATTCATGAAGGTATCGCGCAGGAAAGCACCAACGACCTGTCGCGCACCCTGCGGATGAATCTGGAAGTGAGCCTGGTGTCGATTGGCCAGCTCAGCTTTGATGTGTTCCGCAACTCACTGACCAACCCAACGGTCATCCGGATCTTGGATGTGCCCAATAAGCAGCACGACGCGGTGTTGACCGTGGATAGCAAATTGAGTCTCAGTCTGATCGATCGCATGCTAGGGGGGCCTGGCACCGCGCTGGATGACATTCGCCCACTGACAGGGGTGGAGGAGGAGTTGCTCGACAACCTCACCGACCCCTTCATCGGCCACCTAGCCGAAGGCTGGCAGCGCATGAGCGACTTCAGCTTCACGGTTCGTGAGCGCGAGTACGACCCGAGCTTCTTGCAGGTCATCCCCGCTGGCGAAATGGTATTGGTTGCCACCTTCAGCGTTCAAGCGCCTGGTGAGATCGAGTCGGGTGAGATCTGCGTCTGTATTCCCTTCCTCGATCTGGAAGACGCGATCACCAAGTTGGCGGCGCAGGGGCGCTTTGCCGATATTCGTCGTGACCAGACCGTCCTTGAGCGAGGGCATCTGGACCGCGTGGTTCAGGATACCTCGGTTGAGATGCGGGTCGATCTGGGCACGGCTACCCTGACGATCGGCGAGATCCTGTCGCTGGCCGTGGGTGACGTGGTGGTGCTTGACCAGGACGCTGATGACCAAGTGACGGGCCATATCTGTGGCCGTCAGAAGCTTTTGGGCCGAGCCGGCCGCATCGGTCGCAAGACCGGACTGATCATAGACGACGTGTTGCCAGACCCGTGAGGTCTGGCTGAGGAGAGATAATCATGGCTGATGAAGAGAACGTCGATGCGGCTGCTGGTGACGAGGTAAAAGCCGCTGAATTCCCCGACCTCGAGCAGGCCGTGGGTGAAGGTGGGGTTGCTGGAACGCCGAATCTGGACCTAATTCGAGACATTGGGGTCACATTACGGGTCGAACTGGGTCGAACCGACATGATGATTGCCGAGGTGCTCGAGTTGTCACCAGGCCAAGTCATCGAGTTGGACAAGCTCGCTGGCGAACCGCTAGATATCATGATCAATGACAAGCTGCTGGCTCGCGGCGAGGTGGTGGTGGTAGACGAGAAGTTTGGCGTTCGCATCACCTCAATTCTCGATCCGCGCAGTCGGGTTCAGGCCATGGGCGCTGACGGTGTTGCTGAGCCTGGCCCTCAGGCCGATTCGCCCTGACGCGCGTCGCATTCCCAACCCGCTGCTACGGGTGATGAGCCCGTAACCACGTGTCCTTGTTGGGGCTTGCCACCACAAGGCCGGGTCGCCATCATGTCGGCAACGCTCTAGCGGAGGATATGACAGTGGCGAAGGTAAGCTTCGAGTATACCGCTCGTGACCAATCGGGCCGCACGGTTAAAGGTAAGATTGAGGCGGAGTCGGAAGACGACGCCATGGGCCGTCTGCGTGGTCAGGGTCTGTCGGTTGTTGACATGAAGCGCAAGGGTGGGCGCCCCAAGCCGAAGCCGAAGGCTAAGGGCGGCAAGGGCGGATTTGATATCAATAACCTCTTTGGTGAGCCGTCGAAGAAAGCCAATAACGCCCAGTTGGCTATGTTTACGCGCCAATTGGCAACCATGCTCGGTGCCGGTATTCCCCTGCTAGAAGGCATCGAAATCCTCGCCGATCAGATTATCGAGGAGGCCAAGGGCTTTGGTAACGGTCTGAAAGAAACGGCCGACATGGTGCGTGGTGGCACGGCCTTATCAGAGGCGATGGCGCAGTATCCAAAGATCTTCCCTGATATCTATGTGAACATGATCAAAGCCGGTGAGGCCTCTGGTCAGCTAGATATGATCTTGAATCGTTTGGCCGACTACATGGAAGCCAGCGAGAGCTTGAAGCGCGAGATCAAGTCGGCGATGACCTATCCGGTCATCTCCTTGGTGCTGATTCTCGGTATTACCGCCTACCTGCTGATCGCGGTGGTGCCTAAGTTCGAGAAGATGTTCAAGAGTTTGAAGGCTGAGTTACCGGGCTTGACCAAGGGCGTTTTGTTCGCCTCGAAATGGAGTCAGAATAACTGGCTGTTGATTCTGGGTGTGTTTGGTGCCATCGCAGCGGTGTACTGGGTTGTCAAGACGCGCCCGGAAGTGCGTGGTGTTGTTGATACCTTGATGCTACGCATACCGGTATTTGGCCCGCTGAATCAGAAGGTGGCAGTAAGCCGCTTTGCGCGGACCTTCTCAACCCTGCTGAGTTCAGGTGTGCCGATTTTGGGTGCGTTAGAGATCGTGGCGACCACGGCGGGCAATAAGATCATTGAAGACGCGGTGCTGGAGACGCGCGAGACGGTGCGCTCGGGTGATAGTTTGACCAGTCATCTTGAGACTGTGTGGGTGTTTCCACCGATGGTGGTGCGGATGATCGCAATCGGTGAGAAATCAGGCGCGCTCGAGTTGCTGCTGACCAAAATCGCAGACTTTTATGATGAGCAGGTACACGCGACGGTGAAATCACTGACCTCTTTGATCGAGCCGATCATGATTTCGGTTATGGGCACCGTGGTGGGCACTATCGTCCTCGCTATCTTCTGGCCGATTCTCGAGCTGCAGAAGCAGCTCAGCTAAGCAACCGCGCTCCTGCCGATGCACGAATCACCGGGGCAGCTGCGATCGTATGCGCGCCTGATAAGCTTGCTGCGCTTGCTGTTGCTGGCGATTGCCCTGGCGGTGCTCAGTTTCTATCTCGGTGGTGATGACACGGTGGCGCTGTGGAGCGATGCTCTGCGGCGTTGCCAGCAATTGCTTGGTGGGGTTGCGGCAGCAGCGCTGCTCCTGGTCATGGCGGTGCCGCTGGTGCGGCATGGTTGGCAACTGAGCCTGCATTTGGTGTTTGATCTGTTGTGGCTGGGCTACGTGATCTACCTGTCGGGTGGCGTGGCGAGCCCGGGCGTGCCGCTGCTTTATGCCGTGGTGGTGACGGCCAATTTGGCCTTGCCGTGGCGGGTGCCCTTTTTGATGCCCTTGGCCGCAAGCTTGGTGTTGGCTGGTATTGCCACCTTCTATCTAGGACAGGTGCTGCCGTTCGACATTGACAAGCTGCCGGCTGGGCATCCTTTGATTAACCCGTCGCGAATTCTCGGCAATCTGGCGGTTCAGGTTGGCGCCTTGTTCTTGGTGGATGTGCTTGGGCAAAGCCTCGCCAGACGCTTGCACGAGGAGCGTTTGCTGGTGGGTGACCTGATTGAACAAATTGGCGAAGGGGTGATTGCCATCGATGCGCGTGGTGCCGTGCTGTATGCCAACGAATCAGCGGCGACCTTGCTGCGCTTGTCGGCGTCGGTTGAACCGGGGGCCAATAGTGGGGAGGTCCTGCGTGATGTGGATAGCGCGGCTCTGGCCGCCAGTCTTGATGCCCCGGTCTTGCCGGCCGAGACACGCCTCGTTACGCCAGACGGGCGCCATCTGACCTTGCGGGCGCACACGCTGCGCGGGCGTGGTGGTCGTGCGCTCGGGCGAACCTTGTTGATTGCCGATGAAACGGATCTGCATCGCCTCGAGGAGGAGTCGCAGCGAACCGAGCGCTTGGCGGCAATGGGTGAGATGGCGGCGGGGATTGCGCATGAGGTGCGCAACCCATTGGCCAGCCTGCGTGGCTGCGCTCAGGAGTTGGGCACCATCGTTGAGAACGTGGGCAAGGAAGATGCCTCAGCGCTGTGTGCGATCATGGTTCGCGAAGCGGACCGCGTTGGGCGAATTGTAGACGATTTTTTGCAGCTGTCGCGCTTGCGCCCGCCGGAGGTCAACGCAGTAGCGCTGCCGGCCTTGGCCGCCGAGCTTGAACTGCTGGTGCGGCGTCGCGATGATTGCCCAGATGACTTGGCCTTCATCGTTGATATCGAAGACGATTGTCCACCTCTGGCTGCCGACGGAGATCATCTGCGCCAGGTGTTGAGCAATCTCTTGGTCAATGCAGTGGAGGCCCTGGTGGGGCAGAAGGCTCCGCAGATCGAGCTGTGTGCCCACGGCGCCGATAATGGTGCGGTGGTGGTGCTGGTGGTCAGCGATAATGGTCCTGGCATCCCGCGCGATCGGCTTGATCAGGTGTTCACGCCCTTCCACAGCACCAAATCAAAGGGGACGGGCTTGGGCCTGACCTTGGTTGAGCGAATGGCGCGCGAACACGGTGCGCATCTGCACCTGTCGTCCGCGCCCGGCGCTGGCACGCAGGTGGAGCTGCGCTGGCCGGCAATACCGAAGCTTGGTGGCGCTTAGGCGAAGTGCTTGGACAGACGCGGACCGTCTTGGTTGGCGTAATTATTGCCGGTGCTGCCATAGAGACGCGCGCAGTTGCTGGACAACCGCTCGTAGGCCATGGCGCAGATCGGCTGACCGTGGCGGAGAATCAGGTCATCTTCATGGGGTCGAACTTCTAACACCGCGCGGGCGCCTTGCGGCTCGCCGGCCGGGCGTACGCCCCAGCCCGGATCAAAAAACCCGGCGTAGTGGGCACGAAATTCGCCGGCGGTGGCGTCATAGGGAACCATCTCGCAGGCATAGTCGGCTGGCACTCGAACGCCTTCGTGGGTAGCTAGAATATAGAAGCTGTCCTTCTGCAGGTACAGATAGCCGCTGCTGGGGCGGGTTAAGGGCGTGAAGAAGTCGTCGCTCTTGTGCTGGCCGATATTGGCGAGCACCACCGGGCGATGACTGCGCTTGGCAACATAGCCAACGATATCGGTTGAGAGATTAGCGGTCATCACCACGCGCCCGTCAAACAACGAGCGTTCGGCCGGTATACGGTCACCCTTGGAGTCGAACAGAAGGCCCTCGGCGTCGTGCAGGGCGCGTAATTCCGCTTGGTTCAATACCGAGCGGTTGCGGAAGATGATGGCCTGGTTGAGGCTGTCTCCGGCACTGGCCACGATATCAAAGCTGCGCGGAATCAGTTCAAGCCACAGTTCGCCAGTGTAGCCCGCTGGGATGCGGTCGTAACGGGGGCTGCCATCGGCCAGTACGCGGGTCGCGAGATCCACACGACCGGTTGACGATTTGGAGTTGGTGTAGGCCTCGACGCCAGGCTCGAGCCGCATCTGCTCGCGTAGGCGGATCAGGTACACCTGTCCCCGCGCTAGGCAGGTCGGCTGGCTGAGGTCGACTTGGTCGAGCGCGAGGCCCGCGATCAAATCACGAACGGTTTCGCCAGGCAGGGGCAGTACGCTGCCGGGCATGCGATAGGCCTCAGCTGCCAGGGTCAGGTCAACCGAAGACGGCTGCAACTGGGAGGAGTCGAGACCGGCTTCGGAGCTGATCGCGCCACTGGTGACCAGCTGTTCGAGCTCGGTGTATGGGAGTGTGCCCCTGTTCATGGCGGCCCAGCTTGGCGCAGAAGCTGACCGCGCAATGCTTGGACAGGGCCGCCGCCGTGGGTTCGCGGTGACGGTGTCAGCCGGGTAGGATCAGGCTTGCGTCACCGTAGCTGTAGAAGCGGTAGTCGCCGTCAATGGCAGCCTGGTAGATAGTATGCAGGTGCTCGATGCCGGTGAGGCAGGCCACCAACATCAGCAGGGTGGAGCGCGGCAGGTGGAAGTTGGTGAGGAGGCCATCAACCACGCTCAGGCTTTGCGGAGGGTGCAGGAAGATGCGGGTCCAGCCTTCATAGGGCGCGAGCGTGCCGGATGCGGCAGCGGTCTCGAGGGTGCGAACCACCGTGGTGCCAACGGCAATCACGCGGCCGCCACGGTGCCGACAGGCCTCGATCGCAGCAACGGTTTCTGGCGGGCACACGCAGTGTTCGGCATGCATCGGGTGTTCGGTGATGCGTTCGTGCTGCACCGGCTTGAAGGTGCCCGGGCCAACCGCGAGTTCGACCATCGCTCGTTGTACCCCGCGTGCTTCGAGCCGAGCGAGGAGCTCTTCGGTGAGGTGCAAGCTGGCGGTGGGCGCCGCTACCGAGCCAGGACGGTCGCCAAACACGGTCTGGTAGCGTTCGCGATCGGCCTCGGTGTCGCTGCGGCGAATATAGGGCGGTAGCGGCACGTGTCCGCAGCGCTCGGCCAGAGCCAGTACCGAGCAATCGGCGGGGAAGCGCACATCGCGATGCCCGTCGTCGCCCAGCGCCACCACTTCGGCGCTGGTGCCATCGATCGCAATCTGGCTGCCAATCCGCACCTTGCCGCGCACCAGGCAGCGCCACACCTGGGGGTCGTCGTCCAGGGGGTGGATCAAGAGGACTTCGAGCTGACCACCGGTGTTCTTGGTGGCAAACAAGCGCGCAGGAATGACTCGGGTTCGATTGAGGACCAGGAGATCGCCCGCCTGCAGCAGCTGGTCGAGATCGCTGACCCGGTGGTGGCTGATGGCGGCGCCGCGCGAGACCAGGAGGCGGGCTGCGTCGCGTGGGCTGACCGGTTCCTGGGCGATGCGCTGGTCCGGGAGCTCAAAATCAAAGTCGCTTAACTGAGGCTCAGCCATCGGTGGCTTCAAAGACCTCGGATGCGATGTCGAGCGGAACCCCATTCAGACGCGCCAGCACGCCGATCGCGTCGGAGGGGCGACAGTCGATGGCGGTGACCACGCCGGATGAATCTTCGAGGAGCAGTTCGGCAAAGTAGGTGCCGTCTTTGAAGGAGATGATGCGCACTGCGGTGCAGCGCCGCCCGGTAGCCTCAATCAGCTTGACGATGAGGTCATGCGTGAGCGGGCGCGCGAAGCTTTCGCCTTTGGCGGCGCGATTGATGGCGGCTGCTTCCATCGCACCAATCACGATCGCGAGCCGGCGTGGCCCGTTGATTTCGCTCAGGAATATCGCCTGGCTATCGTTGTGCTCCTCAACGAGGACGTGTGAAAGCCGGCAGGGAACCCAGGTCATAGCGGCAGCCTAGGGCTTTGTGGGGCGAGGCAAACGCTCGGCCTGGGCCGGCGCTAAGGTTTCAGCTCAGGGCTTCGATTTGGACGCTAGCCACCAAGGCTTCCGCTTCTGCAGGTGCGATCATGGCCACGTCTGAGCGGGCGGCATTTGCTGCGCCGGCGGCGGCGGCATAACGCAGTTGGCGCTCGAGCGGCCAGTTGCTGAGGCGGCCATGGGCAAGCCCGGCTAGGTAGCAGTCGCCACTGCCAACTGGATTGACCTGCGTGACCGGAGCTGGGTGCACCTTGAATCGTCCGTCTGGATGGTGGACCTCAACGCCGGCGCCACCGTCAGACAGGTGCACTTCACGCACGCGGTCCCAATGCGCGCTGGAGCCATACTCTTGGCGGTTGGGCTTGGAGACCGCTGGCGGGTTGGGACAGCGCACTGCGGCGTCCATCGCGGGGCCGTAGGCGTCGATCCAGCACGGCACCTTGGCAGCGGCGCAGCGGGCCAGCAACTCGACGTACAGGCCATCCGCGATGGGATCCGGCACCGAGCCCGACGCGATCACTAAGTCGGCCTGGCTCAGGTGGGCGCTGACGGTGTCGAGCAGGTGCGCGCATTCTGCCTCGGTGAGGGCGAAGCCATGCTCGAGCAGCGTGGTTGGGTGATCGTCATCGGCTGGGGTGGCTTGAAAGCCAACGCGCAAGCGGCTTGCGGTAGGGGTGAAGGCGACTGCAACGCCGCTGGCGGCCACGGTGTCGGTCAGCAGAGCGCCGGTATGGCCACCGGCGAAGCCACAGGCAATCGCATGGTGACCGTGCGCCACCATCAAGCGGGCCACGTTGACGCCTTTGCCTTCAGCCGATACTGCGCAGCCCGGCACACGATTGACCGTGCCGGCTTCCACCCGGTGTTCGCAGATGAAGTTCAACAGCGGGTTGGCGGTGACGGTGACGACGGTGGCCACAGGCTGCTCTCGGTTAGTTGTTGAAGATGTCGGCGTTGGGGGTGCCGTCGGTGAACAGCGGCGCGTCAAGGATGACCCAGTCTGGTTCTGCCATCTCGGCGCGTTCCTCTTCGCTCGGGCCAACGAGATGGCGACCACTGTGCGCGAAGCGGGTGGGGGTCGCTGGCACTTCGGCTATGCTGACCGATGCGCGGAAGGTGCTACGGGCATGGTGGACCCAGTCGATGAAGATCACGCTGAGCGCAACGGCGTCGTCGCGGGTCCAGCCCTGTGGTACCTCGCTGTCGGTGGCGGCTGCATGTTCGCGCACGGCCGCCACGGTCTTGCCGATCAGACCGCGCTCGTTGATGCGAAAGTAGCGTCGGTAGTCGTGCGGCTGGTTGCCGTAGGCCTTGCTGATGGCTTGGTACACGGCGCCGTCGATCGCGTTGCCGTCCTGGGTGATCAGCGAGGTGCTCATGCTGGCGGTGTCGTCGAATACCAAGGTGGCGAGCACTGAACGGTAGCGCTTGGTCGGCAAGTCGGCGTAGGGTGCGCCAGACTTGATAAAGTCATGAATGGCCTTCCAGCCGTCGCGGTTGCCGCGCGGGTCGAGCGGCATCTTGCTGGCCAACACCACGTTATTGCGCACTTCCTTTTCTTGGTCGGGGCCGAATTCAGGCTTGGTCTCGCCATTGTTGAAATAATAGATGGGGAAGTTGTGGACCTCGGTGAGACCGGCCGCGTGCATGGTGCGGATCGCGCCGCCAAGCAGGAGCCTCTTGTCGCCCCGGTAGCTGCCGATGATGTTGGACAGCATGATGCCATCTTCGCTCATCGCGCCCTTGACCTCTTGGAAGAATTCCCTGGTCATGAGGTGCGGGGGAATGGTGGAGCCAGAGGTGTAGGCATCGAGCACGACCACGTCGAAGGGGCGTTCGCTGCCGTGCAGTTCGGGGTAGATAACGGCTTGGCGTGCGTCGGCAGCAATCAGGCGCAGACGCTTACGACCATCGGCCGTGGGCGGCGCATCTTGCTCCAGCCAGCGCAACATAGGGTAATGGTCGCGGACCATGTCGATAACCTTTTGGTCGATGTCGACGACGGTAATCGAGGCTTCGGGGAAATGGTGGGCAAACATGCCAACGCCAACGCCTGAACCAAGGCCAACGATCAAGATGTTGGGTGCTGCCTTGGCCGCATCGCCCTTGGCCTCGGCCATCAGGCGCTGGTTGAGAAGCACCGACAGCGGGTACATGCAAATGTACTTGGTGTTCGAGAGGGTTCCCGGGTTGGGGACCTCCATGCCGGCGGGCCAGGTGGGTGCTGGTGCAACGGTCTCGATTTGATAATCGGCCGGCATCTTCAGATGCGGCGTGGTGAGATCGCTCCACTGCGGACGCAGGCACACGCCGCCTTCAACGCGGTCGTAGAAACGCAGCTGGGCGTAGTTGGATGCTTCGCTGGTGACCCACGAGATGTGGGTGTAGGTACTGTCGCGGAAATCGAGCACCTGCTGGTCGGCCGGGAAGCCAGGATCGCGGATCCGATAGGGGTCGGCCTGGAGGGTGATCCCGAGAATAATCAGGACGACCGCGATGGCGATGGCGAGAGGGCGCTGCATCAGGAGGCCTCCGCCGCCGTTTCGCCGCCGTTCTCGTTGGCCACCGCTGGGAGGGTCGTGGTGCCATTTCGGTCGGCTTGCAGCGTAATGAGAATGTGCAAGACGCCGGTTATCGCGAGCACCACGCCCATGGCGATGGTGCTGGTGTTGAGGTGGAAGGCTTCCAGCAAGATGTAGTCAGTGGCGAGAATGCCAACCACGTTGCCGAAGGCACTGATGGCGTACAGGGTGCCGGTGGTGCGGCCAACTTGATCAGCGCCAATGAACACCAGCTTCACCAGCATGGGCGAGACACAGCCAAGCAGCAACGAGGGCGGCAAGAACAGCAGCGCGCCAGCTAGCAGCGAACCCCACCGCGCAGTATGAACGTCTTTGCCGAGACCCTCGACCAAGCCGTGGGTGTAGGCCGGCAGCAGCAGGAAGAACGCAGACGCGGCCAGGATGATCCAGCCTAGCGGGTTGTTGGTGCGTGCTTTGTCGGCAATCCGGCCGCCGAGCCAGTAGCCAATCGAGAGGCTGAGAATGAACACCGAGATGATCGCGGCCCACACGTCAACCGAGGAGCCGAATCGGGGGCTCAAATAGCGCGGCCCAAGAATCTCCAAGGACATCATGCAAAATCCGCAAGAAACGGAGGTCAGGTACAGGGCATAGATACGCATCAGCTCGTGCTCCACCGCCCGGCGAGGCTACCGGGGAAGGCGGCAGAGTAGGGGCCTTGGTGGGGAGACAAGGGGTCTGCGGGCCGGTTGGGCCCTTCGACCCCAGTTTCGAGTTGGGGGGCTATGGCCCTGGGTTTCGAGTTGGGAGATTTGGTGGGCAGGCCTGGATCGGCTAGGCGTCGTCAGATCTGAGACCGGCTGTTCAACTTGAAACCTGAAACTTGAAACTTCCAACAAGGCCTCAGGCCTTGAGGGCAATGTCCAACATGAACTCGCCGTAATCACACATGAAGGGGATGATGACGACTTTGGTGCCGGCACCTGGGCTCGACACGTAGTTGTAGCCGGCCACTACTTTGGGCAGGCTCAGTTGGTAGTTGTAGCCGCGGTCGTCGAGTTTGGCTTTGGCCGCACCAGTAATGATGTTGGCGAGTTCTTTGACGCCATCAACGACGTCCGCATTGATCTCTTTGTAAGCATCCCCGGTGAACGAGCCGATCACCTTGAGCGCGGTTTTTTCCTGGAGTGTGATGGCGAGTACGCCGCGCACGTCACCAGTGAGACCGATCACACCGGTGACGCCGTACACCGTATCGCCGGTGCTCTTGGCGTGGGGCTTGCCTGGCTTGATCTCCATCGCGACCATCTGCGAGAAGGTTTCAACCGTCGCGGTGGTGAAGCACTGGATGACGCTGACCTGAAGTTTGTTGCTCATGAAAAGACCTCGGTTCGAGAGTTAGGACGGAGACGGCGCGCTTAGCTACCGAGCATCGGTCCCATCTTTTGTTTGAAGCCTTCAGGCGTGAAGGGTTTGGCGATGTAGTTGTTGGCACCCGCCATCACGGCTTCTTTGACCTTGTCGGCGGTTGCTTCGGAGGTGACCATGACCACCGGCACCTTCTTGTCTGGATCGAGTTTGCGAATTTCTTTGACCAGGTCGATGCCGCTCATGTTGGGCATGTTCCAGTCGGTAATCACCATGTCGATGCTGTTGGAGCTAAAGGCAGCCAGTGCATCCTTGCCGTCGCCGGCTTCCATGATTTCAAGATCACCTCGGAGTTCTTTGAGGTTTTTGATCACGATCTTGCGCATCATGGCGGAGTCATCCACAACAAGGACGGTCTTGGACATGAGGATTACCCTTCGATCTGTTATGGTATGTCCAGTCACACCTACCGGGGCGATCCTCCACCTCCAGGGCTCGGTAGCAAGGCTTTTCGTGGGCCTTTCACGCTCTTGCGGTTGGCTCACTGGGCTCGAAAAGGGGACGGATCACGGAGTGTTGTGAATCGACATCGTTGCGCCCTGTGTCACCTGTTGATCAGTCGGTTCTGGCCGGGTGGCTGGCTGTTCAGTCTTCGTTCACCAAGCGCGTTGGGGTTTTGATCACCAGTGCCAAACGCTCGCCGTGCTCGGTAGGTGAAGCGCTTGCAAAGCCGTCGCAGCTTTGAATCAGTTGCCCCGTTTCGGCCAGGGCACCGGTGGCAAACAGGTTAAGCCCTGAATCGGCTAGGCGCGGCGCACCGACCCGATCAATCGTGATGACCAAGCGGCCGTCGCGTAGGCCGCAGGGTTCGCAACGAAAGGCCATGCTCGCGGCGCTCTCAACTCCTTCGGTCACAAAACCGAGGATAGACCGCACGATGAGGCTCACCAGATCGCTATCGATGAGCGCTTCGCAGGTCGGCGCGGCGGCAAAATCGGCCTGGAACTCGGTGCACAGCTCGGCGAAGAGGGCGTCAACGCGGGTCCAACGGCGCCCTGCTTGGTGCAAGTTGTGCATGATGCGTGAGGTCGAATCGGGTGGGGTCTGGTCGTTGGACATGGTGTTCTCGCAAGGTGAGAGAGAGGGAATCAGCCTTGGACCGGTGTCGCACGGGCCGGGGTCGTGTCGGCCGCTAGCACGCTCATAAGGCGCTGGAGCATTTCCGAACTGGTGCGCCAGCGATGCGGGCTGTAATCAAGCACCGCAATGGCGTGGAGCATCTTCAGGGCGAGGGCGACGTAGGTGAGATGCCGGCCGTTGAGGGCGTCGGCGGCGATGGCCGCGACCTCGGTCTGCTGGATCAGGTTGGCCATTTCGGCGTGGTCATCGGGGTTCAGGCCCTCGATGAGTTTGGCCAGCAGTTGGTCGGGTTGGGTGAGGTCACTTTTGGGGTCGATCAGGGGGCTCATGCGTTTTGTCTCCGGTAGAGACATGGCGCCGATCGTGCCAAATGACTATTCCTGTAAGTGTCTAACAGAAAGCAACTTACGGAAATTCTGCGAGCACCTTAGTTCGCAACCAAAGTTGACGGCAGCCCGTCCGAAATGCTGCAAGCAGTTCGGGGGCAGTGCTTTACGTCAAACGTATTGAATGGTTGCTTGTCAACCGCGGTTGCGCAGGCGCTTATTGAGCGCTTGGCGCGAAATGCCGAGCAATTGGGCAGCGCCGACTTGCTGACCATCGGTGCGCCGCAGCGCTTCATCGACCAGCAGTTCTTGGACCTGAGATAGGGTTGGCAAGGCTTGTCCGGGGAAGTGCACCAAATCGGCTTCGTTGCTGACCGCGCGGCTTCCTTCGTTCATGCCTATGGCCTGATGGATGGGGCGCAGGTCGAGTTGGGTGCCGTCCATGGTTGCGACGCCATCCATGATCATGGCCTGGAGCTCGCGAATGTTGCCGGGGAAGGGGTAGGCGGCCAGTAGTGGAATCAGGCTGTCTGGATAACTCGGCGCTGGGCGCCCGAGGTCTTTTGCTGCGAGGGCGGAAAAATGCCGAACCAGGGCCGGCAGGTCTTCCGGGCGGTGCTGCAGCGGCGGCAGCTCGAGGCGGTGCCCGCTGATGCGGTAATACAGATCGAGCCGGAAGCGCCCTTCGTCGACGGCTGCGCGGAGATTCTGCTGGGTCGCCAGAATCACTTTTACGTCGCTGCGCTTGGGGCTGTCGCTGCCGAGCGGGTAGTATTCGTCTTCCTGTAGCCAGCGCAGCAGTTTGACCTGAGACGCAGCGCTGAGGTCGCCGATTTCGTCGAGGAACAGGGTGCCGCCTTCAGCGGCGGCAATCATGCCAGCGCGAGAATCGGTGGCGCCTGAGAAGGCCCCGCGCTCATGGCCAAAGAGGGTGTCGGCCATGTGTTCGTCATCGACGCCAGCCAAGTTGACGCTCACCAGTTTGCCGCTGCGCCGCGAACAGTGATGGGCGGCGGCGGCTATCAATTCTTTGCCGGTTCCACTGGCGCCGAGGACCAGCAGCGGGCGTTTGCTCGGCGCTACGGCTTCAATGTAATTGAAGATGCGCAGCATGACCGGCGAATGAGTGACGATGGGGGCAAAGGCTTCGGGATATTCCAGCTCGTCGTCAAGCAGGTGGCGATTCAATCGGGCGTGTTCACCGTAATTACTGGTGGCAAGCAGCGCGGCCTCGACTTCGTCAACCAGGCCCTGCTCGGTGACGGGTTTGACTAGATAGCCGTAGGCGCCCTGGCGGAGGCAGTGCACCGCGGTGGTGATCTGATCGTCACTCGAGACCACGATGATCGGCATCGACGGATGGGCGCCGGCAACGAGGCTGAGGAGCTCGGTGCCGCTCATGTCGGGCAGGCCGAGGTCGAGCAGGAGGGCGTCGAAGGATTGGCTCAGGAGCGCGCTCATGGCCTCCTGGGCCGTCCCGCAGGCGGTGAGGGCGCCCGGCCAGCGTTTCTCGATCACCGTTTTCGTGAACAGGCGTTGCGCTTGGTCGTCGTCGACGGCTAAAATGCGCCAGCGTGGAGCATTCATGGGGTGTTCCCTTGCGCGAGGCTTTCGAGCCAGGGAGTCACGGCGGCCCAGGCTTCAGCGACTGGTTCGGGGGTGGTTGCTGCGCCGGTTTTGGCGGCGGTTTCAAGGGCCTGGCAGGCCTCGGCCAGGGCGCTGAGGCCGAGGTTGGCGGCCGCGCCGCGCAGCGCGTGGGCGCTCTGGGCAACATCCTCTTTTTTGCCGCTGTGGATGGCGGCAATGCGTGCGGCGCCGTCACTGAGCATCATCTGGGCCATCTGTTTGAGCAGTTCGCCGCTGCCGTCGATGGTGGTTAGGGACGCGATGCGCTCGGTATCGAGGAGGGCGGGGTCAAGCGGCGGTGCAGATTGGACGTCTGCTGCTTCGGCTGAGTCTGAATCGGAAGGGTCGGCATCGAGGTGGCGTTCAAGGGCCTGGCGCAGGGTGTCGAAATCAAGCGGCTTGGTGAGGTGGTCGTCCATGCCCGCTTCGGTTACCAGGGCCCGTTCTTCGGCAAAGGCATGGGCGGTGAGCGCGAGGATCGGAATATCACTGCGGCCAGCTTCACCGGCGCGGATCCGTTTGGTGGCTTCGTAGCCGTCCATAACCGGCATCTGGCAATCCATCAGCACCAGGTCGATGTCATTCTCGATCAGCGCATTGAGGGCTTCAGCGCCGTTGCTTGCGATCAGGGTTTCGTGGCCCAATTGATTGAGCATCCACAGCGCCACCTCGCGGTTTACCGCGTTGTCTTCCACCAAGAGGATGCGTTTGCTCACGCTCGGCGTGGCGTTTGCGGTGTAGCGACTGGTGGCGGGTGCTGCCGCCGTGTCTGCCTGTTCACCGGCAATGGTGGTTCGCACCGCGTCGAGCAGGTTGCGCCGCCGCAGTGGCTTGAATGCCACCGGGTGCTGGGCACGCATGGCGTCATCAAGGGCGGCGTGTTCGCTCGCTGGCATGACCAGCAGGAGTGGCGTGTCGTCAACCAGATGTGTTAGGGTGGCGATCATCTTAGCCGGCTTCCAGTCGGCTTGACGCGGATCCGCAATCACCAGATCAAAGCGTGCTGCGCTGGCAAAGCTTTCCAGCCCGGTGGCCAACTCAACGGTGCAGCCCTGGTCGTCAAACAGGCGCGACATGGTTGCGCGGCTGCCTGGGTGTTGGTCGTAGAGGAGGATGGCGACCGTGCTGCCCACCTCGGGTAGCGCTTGATCGTCGGTAACCACCGGAAGCGGCAGGCAGATGCGGAAGGCTGAACCGCGGCCCGGCTGCGAATCGAGCGTGATCTGCCCGCCCATGCGTTCGGTGAGTTGATGACTGATCGCAAGGCCGAGGCCGGTGCCACCAAATTTACGTGTGGTTGAGGCATCGGCCTGAGTGAAAGGCTGGAACAGTTGTTTGGCGGCTTCGGCGTCGATGCCGATGCCGGTATCGCTAACGGTAATGTCCAGGCCGCCGTTCTCGCCGCTGGCGGCGTGCAGCCCAACACTGCCGCTGTCGGTGAACTTGACCGCATTGGAAATCAGGTTGCTGAGTATTTGACGAATCCGACCTGGGTCGCCGCGTACGGTGCCGGGCAGGGTTGAGTCGACGTCGCATTCAAGCTCAATGCCCTTGGCGTGAGCGCGCGGGGCAAACAGGGCGGCAACGTCTTCGATCACATCGCCGGGGTCAAACTCGACTTCTTCCAAGTCGAGCTTGCCGGCCTCGATTTTGGAGAAATCGAGGATGTCGTTGATGATCTCAAGCAGTGAGTGCGCGCTGCGGCGCATGGTGCTGACGTGGTGCTTTTGATCGTTTTGCAGGCTGGTGGCGGCCAGCATTTCCAAAAAGCCCAGGATGCCGTTGAGGGGGGTGCGAATCTCGTGGCTCATGTTGGCCAAGAATTGGCTCTTCACGGCCAGTGCACCTTCGGCTGCATCGCGCGCCTGTACCAGGTCGCTGGTGCGCTCTAAAACGGTGCGTTCTAGGTCGGCATTGTGATGATGCAGCCGGTCGCTGAGGCGGACGACTTCTACCAAGCCCGAGCAGGCGCTGAGGACAATGGCGCAGACGTCGAGCGCTACGGTTGATACATCGCCACTGCGGTGCTGGAGGATGCCCAGGAACATCCCCGCTGCGCCGGTGGCTGAAACCAGCGGATACAGCATGACCGGGTGGGTGTGGCAGGCATCGGGTAGGACCACCGGGCGGTGTTGCTCAAGGGCCCAGGCGAAGCTGCCGTCGTCGACGAGCTTGGCGTAGAGCGCCTGCAGTTGGTCGCTGCAGTGGTCGGGCTCATGGTGCACGAGATCGAATAAGAAGCCGCCTTCATCAACCAGCAAAAAGCCGGCCGCGCTCATGGGCAGCACGCGGTTGAGGCGCTCGATGGTGGCGGTGCACAAGGCTTTGACCGTGGGCTGCGATCCCATGTTCGAGCGCAGGTCGCTCATCGCCAAGGCGAGGTCGAGCGCTTCGCGGTACGAACTGTTGGCGTCTTCGAGTTCGGTTATGCGGCGGCGGAGTGCTTCGGTGTCACCCATCAGCCGGCTCCCGCTAAGAACAGCTTGAGCGCGGTGCCGTATTGTTGGTCGACCTGATTGACGGCCGGGGCCAGATCGCCGGTGCTGAGTTCGGTGGCGTCCCAGCCGGCGGGGTCGAGCGGCGGTACGAATGCGCAGCCGCTATGGCCAAGTTCAAGCGCGTGAGCCGAGATCTCGGCTACGTGGAGCAGGGCGGCATCGCGTTCGTAGCGGCTCGCTAGGCGCGGGAAGTGATGGTACTCCACGGCTTGTTCGAGTGCTGCCGGCAGGTGCCAGGATTTAAGTAGGGCCCCGCCCATGGTGGCGTGGTCGAAGCCGAACATCTGCTCTTCGACATCACGCAGCACGAGGCGCTTGTCGCGGGCCATCTGGATCGCGGGGGCGTAGGCCTCGGCGGCGCATTGCAGCAACAGGAGGCGCCCGGCGTCGTGCATGACGCCGGCCAGGAAGAAGCGCTCGACGTTGTTTTCTTTGCGCCGCGCTGCCAGGGCGCGCGCCGTAATCGCTACGCCAATCGAGTGGCGCCAAAAGCCGTCCATATTGACGAGCTTGTGGTCAACACCGGCGAACATGTCGGTTACGGCTGTGGCCAGTAGCAGGTCGTGAACCTGCTGGGTCCCGATCATGGTGACGGCGCGGCCGATGTCGTCGATCTTGCCTGGAAAGCCGAACATCGCGCTATTGGCGATGCGCAGGATCTTGGCGCTGATGCCGGCATCGCTTGACAGAGCTTGCGCCACGTCGCCCAGAGACGCCCGCGGGTGATTGATCACTGCCATCACGCGCTGATACACACCAGGCAGCGAGGTCAGTTCGGTGGCTTCTTCGAGCACGCCGTCGACAGTGAGGGTCACGATTTGCGCCCCAATTCGTGGGCCTTACGAATGGCCGACAGTCGCAGCAGTTCGGCCATCATTGGGTGGCTGCGATCGGTATGGCGGAAGGCCTTGAGCTGCTGCCGCGCCGCTTGGGCCAAGTGCCCTGCGTCGGGTTCGGCGGCGTCTGTCTTACGCGCCTTACTGGTTTCGCCGGCGATCGGCAGGGCTGGTATGCCCCAGGCCTTGCAGGCCGTCAGGTGGGCGCTGCTCAGAACCGTGCCCTTGGGTAGGGCCACCCGCCCATCGCCGAGACGCACATCGTCTGCGACGGTTGTTCCGGGTAT
>JAQIBG010000042.1 GCA_027859175.1 Planctomycetota bacterium
GAATGTTGCCGATCATCTGACCGGCCAGGCCGACTTGGTTATCACGCCGGAATGGGCGCGTCGCCCGATCCACGTGTTGGACCTCGCCGGCAAGAGTGCTATCGCCGGTAAGGCGATGAAAGCCAAGTACGGCTGATACGCGCCGCCTCGGCGGCGCGCACAATTTGGCCCGAGTATGATGGCTGTGCCATCGTACTCGGGCCTTTTCGTTGCTGAGGTGAGCCTAGCAGGCTGTTGAAATACAGCTTGCAGGGAGCCCAAGGTTTTCTTGAGGCTAGCAGGCTGGTGAAATTCAACAGCCTGCTAGATGCGATCGATGGCGATGACGTCGTGTGCTTGCAGCCCCGCCTCGGGGCCCAGCTGGAGCGTCCAATTATCGCCATCCCGGTGGAGCGCCAGATTCGCACCGGTGCGCAAAACGGTGGCCTTGCTTAGCGTGCCAGGGCAGCTGATGCCAATACTTGGGGTCGCTGCGTCCATCAGGTAGCAGTACATGCGCGAGCCCTTGCTGCTCGCGGGCACCGAACAGCTCACATCAGACGCAAGCGGCGCGACATCGTAGATCGCCTCGGCGCTATGCTGCATCCACGCTGCGAGCTCGTGCAGGCGCTGGTAGGCGGTTTCGGTCAGGGCGCCGTCGGGGCCGGGGGCTATGTTGGTTAGCAGGTTGGCGCCGTAGCTGCGCAGTTGCAGCAGTTCGGCCAAGCGCTCAGACACCGGCCCGTAGGCTTGGTTTTGAAAGTAGCCCCAGCCGCCCTGATTCCAGGTGTTGCAGGTTTCAAACCAACCGCTGGTGGGGCCGTCGGGCATTTTGCACTCGGTGTGCCAATAGTCGCCGTGGCCCCACATGCGGCCATTGATGACGATGTGCGGTTGGCGTTCGCGCACGAATTCGGGGCTGACTTCGCAGCGACCACCGTCAAACCACATCAAATCAATGTGGCCGTAGTTGCTCAACAGTTCGTCGATTTGACCGGTGACCAGGGCGATGCGCTCTGCTTCATGCTGATCAGACTTGCTGGGCACCGGCACGGGTTGGTGGTGCATGTCGAGGCCCAGTTCGCCTGGGTGGGCGGGGTCGCTCGACGGCGTCTTGATGTAGCTCCAGTTGCGGACTTCGCGGTCGAAATACCAATCGGGTGGCGAGTAGTAGAGGCCAACTTTCAGACCGTGCCGGTGGCAGGCGTCCACGAAGGGGCGCACCAGGTCGCGCCCGTTCATGTGGGTGTGGGTGCCAAAGTCGCCAAACGCGCTGGGCCACAGGGTGTAGCCGTCGTGATGTTTAGTGGTGAGCACGGCGTAGCGGAAGCCGGCCTTGGCGGCCGCGGCCAGCCACTGGTCGGGGTCATAGGCATCGGGGCTGAACGAATCGGCCTGGGCAAAATACTCGGCCGGTGTCAGTTTATTGCTGTTGGCCAGCCTGGCATCCCAGGGGGTATCGCGGATCATGCCCCAGGACAGATCGCAGCAGCCGCGCACGCTGCTGATACCCCAATGCAGAAACAGGCCGAGCCCGGCTTGCGGAAACCACTGTGCTTCGGGGTGCTGGGTGCGTTGGTAGTTGGGTGAGGAATGATTTTTCATGCCGAGCGCTTGGTGTTGGGCGTCTGCGGCTTGGGTTTGGGCACTGCTGCTCATAGGTGTCTCCTGAACCGGATGAACCATACGTGCAGGGATCTTGTCTTTCAATGGACTGAATAGGTCTTTTTGTGTATGTTTCTATCATGGCGGACGGACCCGGCGTTTGTGACGAACTCGGCGTGCAGATGCTGAGCTTCGGTTTTGCCCAGTTGACCGACCAGTGGGCTACGGCTCCGGCGCGCCCGTACTGGCGTTTGTATTGGTTTGCTGGCCCTGGCGCGCGGCTCGAATACGGCGGGGCGCGTTACGATATGCGGCCGAACCAGGTGGCGATTTTGCCGCCGCATACGCCGATTGCGCAGGTCTTGACTGGCCCGGTGAAAATTCTGTATCTACACTGGCAGCTGCGCCCGCCCTTTGATCACGCCGAAGGGTGGCTTGAAATAATTGCCAGCCGGCGGGTTCAGCCCCAGGCCCGTGCCGTGGCCACTGAAATCGGCCTCAATGTATTCGGTACGCGACTGGAACCTGGGCCGGCGATCCGCATGCAGTCGTGCGTGGTGAGTGCGCTGTCGGCCGTGCCCGACGAGCGTTGGCCACAGGCCGTGCCTGACCTACGGGTTGCTGCCGCGATGGAGGCGATGCGGGCCCGGCCAGGTCACGACTGGAGCGTGCCGCTGCTCGCGGCCCAAGCGGGCTTGACCGCCAATGCCTTTAGTCGCGTGTTCCGCGAGCACACCGGCCTGCCGCCAATGCGGTACCTGCGGCAGCGCCGACTCGAGGCCGCAGCCCGGGCGCTCATCGATACCAGCGACGACCTGGATCTGATTGCCGAGCACACCGGGTTCTGCGATCGCTACCACTTGTCGCGCTGGTTTTCGAAGCAGTTCACGTGCGGCCCGGCCAGTTACCGTCGCCGGCGCCGTTAATGCGGCTTTGTTTCGGTTAACTGTTACGACATTGGTTTTACCGATTTGTCGCTAAACGCCTGCTAGGTCTAGGCTTGTTGTCAGGTGGCAAGCTGGCGTAGACACCCGAAGCCGTTCTCGGTAGGTTAACGCTTAACTAGCCATGCTCCGACAAAAAGACATAGCAGCTGAACTTGGTATCTCCTCCGCGGTGGTGTCCCTGGTGCTGCGCGATCCTGATACCAAACGTGCCTCGGCCGCCACCAAGGCGCGGATCCTGCGTTTGGTCGAAAAAA
>JAQIBG010000119.1 GCA_027859175.1 Planctomycetota bacterium
GGAATTGGGCTGCCACCAATTGAATTGAGGGATAACTCAACCGCCGCCAGCGGGGCGAGGGCGCCGAGTGTGATGAGAACGGCGCGCTTCATTCGCTCACCACCTCAAGCTCGGCGGTTTCGGCTGGCAATGCCTCTGGATCGATTGCCAGTTCCGAGCGATGCGCTTCCACCGCCACCACTTCGCCACTGGTGACGATGCGTTTTTCGCCGGCCAGGAGCACCTCGCCGGTGGCTTTGTCGCGCAGTTCGCCTTCGGTGCGGATCACGTGGAACAGCATCCGCTTATGCACGCCGTCGCGTTCGCCGAGGTCGATGTGGGTCAAGCTGCTGTCGCGCAGCAATTGCGCCTGCAACACCGGGAAGACTTGGCGCAAACGGCCCGCAGTGGCGGCAAAGAATTGTTCAGGAACGGCGGCCTCTGGCCCAGCGGCATAGGCATCAGCTGTGGCCACCACCTTACCACTGTCGGCGTGAATCAGGCGCAGGTAGCACTCGAGTTCGTGATGCCCGCGCCGCATGGTGCCGGCCAACACGTAGCGCGCCTCGAGGCGACGCCCGGCTTCGGCAGCGGTCAAGCGGTCAAGGTGGCCGGCGTCTACCAGGGCCAGTTCGCGCGTCAGCACGTCGTCGGCGCGCTGATCGATATAGCGGAAACGGCCATCGCTGAGGAGAGCCGCCGCATAACGCGCATCGTCTTCCTCGGTAACTGGCAAGCCGTCGCGCGGCGCCTGCAAGGGCACCAGCAAGGCCGGGGCGCGCCACGCACGCTGCGTCGCAACCGGCGCGCGCACATCCACGCTCCTGCTGAGCTCAACGCTGGTGCCGGCGCTATCTTCCAGCACAAAGCGCAGATGGTGTTGTCCGGGGGCCAGCGCAAGCGACCAGGTGCCGCCCTGCTCGATGCCAGCCAAGTCGCGCTGTGCTATCTCGCGCGATGCCACCTCACCCTGCGCATCCAACACCCGCAGGCGCGTCAGCCCGGCCGCCGCGCGCGCGCTGTAGCGCAACCAGATCTGCTCACCATAAAGCACCGCGCCGTCGGCAGGGTCAGCCACCGTGAGCTCGGGCGCGGCCGGAGGCTCGCTCACGCTCGTCACCAGGCTGGTTTCGGCTGCGCCTGCGGCGGTATCGGCCACCGCCAAACGTTCACCGGCCGCCAACTCGGCCGCAAAGGCACCGTCAGCAGCAAGCTCCAACAGGCGCACGCTGCCATCGGCAGCCAGCGCCCACAATTGCGCGCTAGCATCCGCCAGCACGCGGCCCTGCACGGCGAGGGCCTCATTAGCCGCCGGTGCGGCCTCAGTCACAACCACCTCGGCTGCCAAGGGTGCCGGCTCAGGCAGATCTGGTGCCAACGGCAGTTGGTCGGCCACCGCTTCGGCTCCATCAAGCTGCTCGAGCAGGTACACCGCCTTGGCGCTGGGCTCGGCATCCAAGCTCGCCATGAGATACGGTCGGGCCTCGTCTCTATGGCCCTGCTGAATCAACACCCAGGCCAGCTCGCGATTCACGAAGCATTGCACAAAGCGCATCGAGTAGGTGCGGGCGCGGCGGCTATCGCTCTGCCGTAGGCGGCGCGCAGCCCGAAAGTCTGCTTCGGCCTCAGCCCAGAACCCGCCGGAAGCCCAGCTGACGCCACGCTCATAATAATGCCACCACCGGCCACGAAACGGCACCGTGGTGACACCAAAGCTTTGCCCATCAATTACTATCGGCTCAGAGCCAGCACGCGTTGTTCCACAGCCTGGCGCCACCACCAAGGCGGCCCCAAGAGCCGCCCACAAACACCATCTCACTCGCGCCGCGCCTCAACCAAGGCCGGCAAGGCCTCCATCGCCACCTGACCACGCAACTCAGACACCGGCGTACGCTCACGACCGGGCTCAGCAGCCACTGCTACCGCCACCGGGCTACCGGGCTCATCCGCACTGCCCATGAACACGGCAAAGCGATCACCAGCGCGGACGCCATGGATCGCACCGAGGCTCAACTCAAAACCGGCACCGTCGGCCGCTTGACGAAGATGACCGCGCATCGGCAACACCGTTGCCGTGGCAGCGCTCATAGCCAGCGCGCGGTCGGGCACTGCCGCGGGAGCCACCAATTCAACGCCAGTCAACTCGGTGGTTTCTACCGCAAAGGTGCGCAGCTGAACCAGCTCACCAACGGGCGCGGCAACCACAGCCACGTGACCACCAATGCCGCGGCCGATATTCACCGCGGTATCCATGTCCATGCGGCCACCACGGGCGAAATCCTGCTCGCGCACAAAGGCGCCCACTTGTTGCCGATCAACCACCCGCAAGGGGCCGGCCATCAGCGCGGCTTCAATCGCAACCTGCTGCTCGGGTGACAGGTCACCACCGGGCAACAAAAACACCGCGCGTGGTGGCGTCTGCCAACTCGGGGCGGCCGCAACCACACCTGCAGCGCCACCACCCGGCGGCGGCGGCACCTGATCGGGATCGGTGAGCACCGGCACAGCAGCGGCCGAACCGCCGCGCATGCCCAGGCTGAGCGCAATTGCCACCAAGGCCACCACGCCAACCAAAGCCAACACCAAGCCCAGCTTGGCCGGGCCATCGCGCCGCTCTGCAGCCGGGGCAGCCACTGGCATCGGCAGCGAAATCTTGGTGTGCTCGCCAGCCAAAATATTGCCCAGGTGCCGTTCCACCTCATTGCCATCGGCCGGACGATGCTCAGGCATCTTCGCCAACATCGCCAACACCAGGTTGATCAAGGCCTCGGGCACGTCATCAGGCACCAGACTGCGCACGTCGGGCACGGGGTCATTGATGTGCGCGAGCATCACCGCTGTGGTGGTTTCACCGCGGAACGGCAGCGTGCCGGTCAGCATCTGGAACAGGGCAATGCCGAGGGCGTACACATCAGCGGTTTTGCCGGCCACGCGCGAATCACGAATCTGCTCAGGCGCCATGTAGGCTGGCGTGCCCATGATCGCACCGGCCTGCGTCAACTCGCTATCGGTATGTTGTTCTTTGGCCAAGCCAAGGTCGGCCAGTTTCACCTTGCCGGTTTCGGTCAGCATCAAGTTGGCCGGCTTCACGTCACGATGCACAATCCGTGCATCGTGCGCGGCCCCGAGGCCAGCCGCCGCCTGACGAATAACATCGGCTGCACGCCGCCACTGTAGCGCGCCATGCCGCTTGATTAGGTCGGCTACGTCACCGCCGCCCACCAACTCCATCACCAGGTACAGACGGCCGTCTTCAACGCCAGCATTGAACACGCGCACCACGTTCTCGTGCTGGATCTTGGCCGAGGTTCGCACCTCTTGCAGAAAGCGTTCGCTGGTGCCGTGCTCGCCTTTGATCAGCTTGACGGCAACCGGGATGTCGAGGGTTTCATGGTGCCCGAGGAACACCTCGCCCATGCCACCGCTGCCCAACAATTGCTGGAGGCGCACACCGCCGATCGATTCGATCGGCATCGGCAGGCATACGCCGGTCTCCCCGATCTGAGTCGGCGCGGCTTCCACGCCATGGATCACGGTGGCGAGCGTCTCATCGCTATCCGAGCGCGCAACGCTCAGCGGCGTTGGCTCACAGATCGACTCATCAAGCGTTTCGTGGTCATCTTGATCCACCTGAACAGGCACAGGATCAGACATCACCGTTGCGGCATGCCGAGACACAGGCGCTGGGCCGGAACGACCAGGGAAATCGGGCATGGTGCCTCCAGAACGTTGATTCGTTCTCGTGGGCCCACGGTATTACCCGGGCAGCATCGGTATGCCAGCGATAGTGATGCACGATTCAGCGCCATGCACGCCGCGTCTGAGTCCGTTCTAACCCAATCCGCCACCGCTAGTGGTGTTCATACAGACGCCACAAGCAGGCTGTTGAAATACACCAGCCTGCTAGCCTCAAGTAAACTGTGGGCTCCCTGCACCAGCCGTTTTTCGGGCAATCGCCTCAGGCGGCGGTCAGCAACTCAATGACGCGATCGCAGTCGGCCTCGCTGAGGTAGGCATGCGGCGACAGTCGCAGCCAAGCCTGCCCAGCCGGGTCATGGCGCAAACTGGCTACCACGCCGGCCCGGAGCAAGGTCTGGAACACCGCCTCGCCGTCGCGACTGGGATGCCGCAGGGTCACAATCGCACTGCGCCAGGAGTCGGCCCCCGACGCATCTTCGAGCTCGCCCAGTATCGGTTCCCAGCCAGCAGCTCGTAGAGGCTCGAGCAGGTAGGCACGCAGATGTAACAGCCGCGCAGCAATCGCAGGCACGCCAAGCTGGAGCAAGCACCGCATGCTGGCCACCATCGCCACCACGCCCGGGAGGTTGAGCGTCCCCGGTTCAAAGCGTTGCGCGCCAGGCACCAAGTCGATGTGGTCTTGCGCCACGAACTCCGGCGAGTCGACATTCCACGCCCCCAACAAAGGCGGCTTGAGGTCAGCGAATCGTTCCTCACGACACCAGAACACACCGGCCCCGCACGGGCCGAGCAACCATTTATGACTGTCGGCCGCGAGATAATCAACGTGCTGCGTTGAGGTCGGAAACGCACCCAGGGTTTGAATACCATCAACGCAAAAGCGGATATCGCGCTCCTGCAAGGCAGACCCAATCGCATCGATATCAATGCGATATCCAGACAAATAATGACACGAGGCCAAACTCACCAAGCGCGTGCGCTCGGTGACCGCGCTCAGCACCAGGTCAGGCGTAATAACGCCCGGCTGCTCGGGAGATAAGGGCACCGGCTTGACGCCACGATCAGCCAGCGCCAACCACGGATACACGTTCGCTGGATAATCAGCGCCGTGATAGATGACCTCGTCACCAGCACGCCACTGCGTGCCCAGAGCCACCAGATTGAGCCCAAGAGCCGTGGGACCTAACAACGCCACTTCGCTGGCCTGAGCGGCAAGCAGCTCTGCGGTAGCGGCACGCAAATCGGCAACCTGTTGCCAGATCCAACCGCGCTCCTGGGAGTGCACGGCACCGCGATTGGCGTAAGTAACCAAGGCCTGCTGCGCTGGCCCGCTTAACGGGGCAACGCCAGCATGCGCCATATATATGCGCTCGGCGGTAACGGGGAATAACTCCGCGCGCAGCACAGGGTCAGCGAGAATTGTGTTCAGTTGCATGGCGCTCGCATCCTGGCGGCAGCGCCGGCCAGAACCACCACCTATCGCACTCAACCGCCCAAGCGCAGGGCGCAGGCGTCGCGCTGGGCCGCCCAGTCGTCGCGCGGGTCGAGCGCAAGCGCTAGGCCGTAGTGCTTTAAAGCCTGCACATAGCTGCCCTGGGCATCATAAACCGCCGCCGCGTTATAGTGCAAGTCAGCCGCGGTTGCGTCATTATTGACCGTCTCTTTAAGTAATATTTCAAAGAGATCCTGCGCCTCCTGCAAGTTGCCGCGCACCGCCGCAGCGATGGCTTTGCGCTGGGTAGAATCACCCGAAACCAGTGGTATCCGTTCGGGCTCAGAGCCGCGCAGATCGGCAAATATTTGTTTGAAGCCACGTCGTGCCACAGCATCCAGCAAAGCCTGCCCACGCGCCGCCACCACCGGCACGGTCGATTGCGAGAAACGCAGCCGGATCTGGCCACCACGCGGCACGCGCTCCAGGCCGTAAACCACCGTCTCGTGATCCAAGACCTGGCCAACCATACCAGCGTCAGCCAGCCGCACCTGCAGCGCGAACACCGCGCGCTCGGCGGCCATACGGTCTTGCACCATCCGGCTGGCGCCGCCGTCGCTGGCCCAGCGTTCATGCACCAAGGTGCTTGGCTCGGCATCGATGGCCCAGCACGTCAGAGTAATGTCGAGATCCGCGGCTGGGGTCTCGTCTGAGATCTCGAGGCCTTGAGCCTTCATGACCTGGAGCGCGATGGCGCGCAACTGCGGCTCCAACCCAGCCTCAGCTTGAATCACGCCCAGCCGCACCGCCCCGGTCTCCAGCGTCGGCGTGCTAACCCGCGTCACAAAAGCGGTCTCGGTTCGAGCGCAGCCCGCACCAAGCACCACCACAACCGCCATCAATCCATATGCCAAGGCTTGCATTGGGGCGCAGCCTGAAGCGCAAAAGCCACCGCACCAGCGACGACTTGCCGTCAACTGCCCCTCTCATAGGCTGCACCGGCCCGGTGCCCCATCTTGGGGCCACCCAAAGCCACAACGAACCGACCCATGATCGATCCCGCCCTTCTCGCCAACACCACCCGTCACGCCCTCGGCCTGGTCGATGAGCTCGAGAACGTACTCCGCGGCTGGTCCAACGAGCAGCCCCTGCGCAGCGAGATTGACCATGTATTCCGGGCCCTGCACACCATCAAAGGCGGCTTCGGCTTCGTTGGCCTCACCACCATCACCAACCTCGTGCACGCCACCGAAGAGGCCGTGGTTGAAATCCGCGACCACCTGATCCCGCTCACGCCGCCCTTGCTGCGCGCCCTGCTCGGATCAGTGACCAGCCTGCGCTCGCTCCTGGCCGACCCCCTGATGACCGACGGCGTTGACGTCAGCGACGACATCAACGCGTTGCTCACCAGCCGTGGCCTAGAGCCCCTGGCCGAGCAAGACGACGATCTGCCAGGCTCGGCGCCAGAACTGCCGCTCGAGCCCAGCGCCAGCCAACTGCAGCAAGCCAAACGCAACGCACAGTACATCTACCGCCTGACCATCTTCTCGCATCAAGACATCGAAAACCAAGGTCGCAGCCCACTCGACATCAACGATCTCCTGGTGCTTATGGGCGACCCCCTGGTCATCGGTATCGACATCGATTGCATCGGCGGCCTCGACGACTGCCTCGGTCCTGACCTCGCTTATCAGGTTCTGCTGATGACCGACGCCACCCTCAAGGAAATTGCCGACGTAGTGGTGCTGCCAATGGAGCAGATCGAACGCCTGATTGGCCGCGATAGCATCAGCGACGGCACCCCCGATCTCCACCGCCTGCCGCTCGAACTGCGCTATCTGCTCGACGCCATGGCTGCGGTTGGCGGCGACCTGGCCAAACGCCTCAATAAACGCGTGCGCTTCACCACCAAGGCGCCATCGATGGTGCTCGGCGAGCACCAGTTCCAAGAAATCCAAGCCGCCCTCGCGCACCTCCTGCGCAATGCCCTCGACCATGGCATCGAATCACTCGAACGCCGACGCGAAGCCAACAAGGCCGGCACCGCCCACATCAGCATCGAAGCCGTTAAAGACAGCCAGGAGCTGCGCATCCGCTTGCATGACGACGGCGCCGGCCTCGACCACGGCCGCATTCTCGCCCGCGCCTTGACCAAAGGCCTGATCAACGAAAAAGACGCACGCGAGGCCACAGCCGCCACGATTCAAGACTTGGTGTTTACGCCTGGCTTTAGCAGCCGCGAAGAGACCTCTGATCTTTCGGGGCGTGGCATGGGCATGGACGTCGTTCGCAATGCCGCCGACCTGTGCGGCGGAACGGTCAGCATATCCAGCGAACAGGGCCAAGGCACGACTGCTGAACTGGTGCTCCCGCTCGCCAAACTGACCGGCACCCTCCTGTCGCCAGCGCTTACCGCGCGCCGCAAGCGCACCTGAGCAGCAGTAAGCGCCAACACGGCACGCTTGCCGTTGCGCACGTGAACCCTAGACTCACACCTTCGCCCGCCGGAGTGACAGCATGCAGGAAATAGACAATCTCGACCGCGACATCTTTGACAAAGTACTCACGGTCGGTGCCAACCTAACGGCCACTGAGGCGCCTGAATTACGCAGTGCCTTTCAGGCCAGCCTGAACAACATCACCGGCAGCGTTCTACTCGATATGACCGGCACCGAAATGATTGACTCGGTCGGCGTCAGCTTGGTAGTGGGTGTGTTCCAGGAATGCCGCAAACAAGGCGCGCAACTCCAGGTAGCAGTCAGCCACCCCTTTGTCGTCAAAGTCTTTACCGTCATGCACCTGCATCAGCACCTTGACCTGATCAAGGTTGGCTGAGAAAAGCTGGCTGAGAAAAGCTAGCTACAGACCTAACTAGCCGGCTTAGCGCGACGATTACGCCACAAGGCGGTCAAGCGTTCGGTCAAGGTCTCACGCATATTGTCGTGCTTGATCACAAAAGCATCAGCACCCAGTTTGCGACACTGCAATACCAGCTCGCGCTCTGAGGTAGACGTCAGCATCACCACGAGCCCATCGGGCACCGCGGCACGTATTTCCGGCAAAGCTTCATAACCCTGCATCACCGGCATCACGATATCGAGCAGCACCACATCGGGCTGGAGCTCCTTAGCCAAATCGATGCCTTCTTGGCCGTTACGAGTCTGGCCCACGACCTGAAAAACACTGCCTCCAAGACATTGATTGATGCCCTGGCGAATCGCCAACACGTCATCAACTACCAATACCCGGACCGTTTCGTCGCCACTCATGCTATTCCCTTTTCATGGACGTGGACCCGCAGGACCTCATCGATTGTTGTCAGCCCCTGCATCGCCTTGGTCAAGGCGTCAAACGACAGCGGTCGATAGCCTGACCGCTTCAACAGGCGGCGCCACTGCGACAACGGTTCGCCACCCGCAATCGCACGGCGAACGTCATCGTCTACGGTAAATAATTCATGCACCGGCATCCGGCCTCGGTATCCGGTAAAGCCACATTCTGCGCAGCCGCCGGGCTCATAGAAAGTCAACAACTCGGTGGCGTCAGTGCCCAAACGGGCGCACAACTCGGCCCCGGCCGGATACGGCTGACGGCAATGCTCACACAAGCGCCGCACCAGGCGCTGCGCCAACACGCCGACAATGGCTTCGGCCACTAGATAGGACGGCACACCGATATCGATCAAGCGCACCACGGCATCCAACGCCGTATTGGTATGCAACGTCGACAACACCAAATGCCCGGTCAGCGCTGCCTGCACCGCGATACTGGCGGTCTCTGCGTCGCGTATTTCGCCAACCAAGATCACATCGGGGTCTTGCCGCAAACTGGCCCGCAGCACGCGCGGGAAGTCGAGGCCGATCTTGGGCTGCACCTGAATTTGATTGACGCCACCAAGGCGATATTCAACCGGGTCTTCAATCGTGATCACGTTACGGCTGGGATCGGAGATCTCACTCAAACTCGCATACAAGGTGGTTGTCTTGCCGCTTCCAGTGGGCCCCGTCACCAAGATCAAACCGTGCGGCCGTTGCAGCAGGTCGCGATAGGGCTGTAGATGCCGCGGCGAAAAACCCAAGGCCGGCAGGCTCCACTCGCCAATCGGATCATCAAGCAAGCGCAGCACCATCTTCTCGCCGTAGATGGTTGGCACCGTTGACACCCGCAAATCGATAGCGGAGTGGCCAATGCGACCGGTAATGCGGCCATCTTGCGGCAGGCGCCGTTCAGCTATATCGAGGTTTCCGGCCACCTTAAAGTAGCCAATCAAATGCCGCGCCACCTCGGCCGACATCACCAACACCTCGCGCAGATTGCCATCAAGACGCAAACGCAAGCGCGCCTCGTGCTCCATGGTCTCAAGGTGAATGTCTGAAGCGCCCTGCTTCTTGGCCAAAGCCAGTATCTGCTCGGCGAAGGGCTCAATTGCCTCGGTCGCGCCGCGCGACAACTGTTCGGCAATCATCCGCAGGTCAGACTCGGTCATACCCTCCAGGGCCTGCTGCAGATCAGACACCTCCACCTGCTGCTCGGCGAGGTAGATGTCTACCTGCTCAGGCAAAGCCAGCATGCGAGTCACCCGCAAGCCATGCCGTTGCTCGAGGAGCATTGCCAAACGCAGGTCGAAGGGGTCAGCCAGAGCCACCTCCACCGATTGCTCCAGCTTCGACAAGGGGAAGGCCGCGTGGCGGCGCCAATCCTCGATTGGCAACAAACGCAGGAGGGTTGGATCAGGGCGGATCCAATCCATATCCACAAAGGGCAGGCCCAGGCCATCGGCAAAAGCGCGGTACAACTGCTTGCGATGCAAGGCCGTGCGGCTGGAAACAGCGGTCAGCACCGCAAACGGATCGGCGCCTTCGCTTTCGGTCAACACGGCGCGAACCGCGTCGTCGATACGCGCGCCTTGGCGCTCGAGACCAGCGATAAACCGGGCTACATCAATACGCGGCCCTTTGCCACGCCGGCCCGTATCCACCTTCGAACGCGACGGGCTGCTCATCAGTCGTCCTCAAACAATTTGTCGACATCACCCTGCGACATGTGCACCGGCCGCGCCCCGCTTTCGCCACCCGTGTCACCGCGCTCATACGCAACAGCACGCTGAAGCTCAGCCAGATCATAACCAAGCAGGGTATTGGGCTGAGGCGCAAGCTGCTCGTCGCTTGCTACCGGCGCCGGGCCAAGCCGCAGCCCACAGCCGCCGCAGTACTTGACGTCGGCTTCGTTGACAAAGCCGCAAGCGCCACAGCCCAAACGCGCGCCGCATTGCCCGCAATGGCGCCGTAGGCGATCGTTACCGCTGCCACAAGCTGGGCATGAGGTGGGCATGATGGCTGGCTCGCTCAAGAGTGTCCATGTCACCACCAACGCGCAGCGACGAGGCTAGTGTGACCATGCCACGTCAAAGGGTCAACGGGGATATTGTCGACCAGCGCCGAGCGTTGCGCCTACTCGCTCAGGAGCGTGAGCCCAGCCACTACACGATGCGGTTACGCTGCTCGCCACCCAAGAACGCAGCCACATTGGCGGCGGCCTCGGCCACTAGGCGGGTTCGCGAAGCCACGCTACCCCAGGCGATGTGCGGCGTCACTACGGCGCGCGGGTGACTCGCCAGCGAATGACCGGCCGGCGGCGGTTCGCTCGTGAGCACATCCAGGCAGGCCGCGCGCAATTGCCCGCTATCCAAGGCAGCGCATACCGCCTCCTCATCAAGCAGGCCACCACGACCACTATTCACCAACACCGCGCCCGGCTTCAATTGCTGCAAAAAGGCCGCGCTAACCATGCCTTCGGTATCAGCGGTGAGTGGGCAGTGCAGGCTCACCACGTCGGCCTCGGCCAGAGCTTCGGCCAGTGGCACGCGTTGACTGCTCGCCGGGCGACCCGGCACCTGGGCCGCCACAATCCGCATACCAAAACCTTGGGCAATGCGCGCTACGGCTGAGCCAATCGCACCCATGCCGACCACAGCCAGGGTTTTGCCAGCCAGATCTTCAATCGGCGTGGTGAAGAAACAGAAATCGGCGCTGCGCGCCCAGGCCCCGTCGCGCACCGCGCTGGCATGCCCAGCCACGTCGCCAAAGGCGTGCAACAAAGCCGCAAACACCCACTGCGCAACCGACTCGGTGCTGTAGCCGGGCACGTTGGTCAAGGCCACACCCGCCGCCTCCAGGCCCGGTATATCCACGCCGTTGTAGCCCGTTGCCAACACGCCGACATAGCGCAGATCCTTGGCCGCTTTGATCAAGGCGGCGTCGATCGGCACCTTGTTTGAAAGCACGCAGGCCGCCGTGGCCACCCGCTCCGCGACCTCGCTTGGCGCGGTGCGCGGGTACACGGTCAGATCACCGAGCGCACGCATGGGCTGCCAGATGGCGTCGTCGCCCTGGTCGCTGGTGAATCCATCAAGTACAACGATCGGTGTGCTCATGCTCGCATGCTGCGAATCGCGCCGTGCGAGTCTAGGCAAACGACAGCTACGTCTGCTACATCCGCTTCAAACGCAACACGGTTGAGCCGCCATCCGCGCTCACCGGAGCCGACCAGCGCTTGGGCGCGGTGGCAAAGCCCTTGAAGTCTTCACGGTCAACGCTGGCACTCCCGCCGCGCAGGGCTTCAAACACCCGGCCCTGACGATGCAGATACAAGAGCACCGCATAGCTCAGGCTGTAACAGGTGTCGCCACTGCGACCGTAGAAGTCACGCGCGGTGAGACGCGGCAGGTCATTGAGCTCGGGCCGCTGCGACCGGGCCACATGGCGCGCGGCGCCCTGCATCCGTCGGTTCTGCACCAAGCCATCGCTGGTCAGCTGACCGTTTTCATTGAGGGCGAAACTCTCCATCAACTCAGCGCCGCCTTCATTGGCCCACAGCGCCATGCCGGGCAGGCGCTCATTCACAAAGTGATGAAACAATTCGTGACGCAAACGGCCGGCGATTTCCTTACCGCCGTCGTGATAGCCATAGGCAATGCGATCGGTGGTGCTGTAGCAGAATTCCATGCGCCCATCAAAGCCGGGCAGATGCCGCCGGCAGAACCGAGCGTACACGCTCTGCGAGGGCAGAATGCGCACGGTGGCCTCAGGCGCAGCCACACCCATGCCCCGCGCCAGGCGTTGCAAGTAGGTGTCGAGCTCCAATGCCGTGGCGCGCGCGGTGGGGTCGTCGGTAGCGGTTTGCACCGTCACCGAACCCACGGTCACGCTATGCGGGAAGAAGCGGTCACCGGTTGAACGGCCGAGCGGATTGCCCAAACCGATGGTCACCACAATTGCAGCTGCCAACAAAGTCGCGACGGCGAACCAGATACTGGCCACCCGCCACGACTGTGGTGCTGGGTTCGAAGGAAGTTGACTACGCGCCATTGATCGTTGTTACCTCACGTTCAGTATACACAGTGAGAGGGGTAAAAAGCAAGCGACATGTCCGTCGCTTACAGATTGACTGAGAACGAATGCACAGTCCTGACGAACCACCCCAACAGTCGCCCCCCGCCGAACCGGGCCATGGCTCCACCACCGGTGCGCTGTCAGCCATGGGCCTGGCGATCGACCCGTCAGTAGCCCCGCCCGACGAGGGCACCGGCTTTGGTACTACCGGCATCCCGTATCCGGTGAGCCGCATCCGGCGCGCGGTAGACGGCCGCTGGAGCCTCCCCGAAAGTTGCTTCGACACCGGCATTCCGGTGAGCCTGCGCAGCCCCAAGCGCCACCTCGCGGTCTGGTTTGTTCTGGGCCTGCTGGCCAGCCTGGCCGGCCAATTGGCGGCCTACTATATCTTCCGCTCGGCCGACGCCGGCGCCGGCGCCATGCTGTTCACCCTGGTGGCGCTCTCTGGCTACATTTTCCCGGCTTTCCAGCGCAACGCCAAAGAGGTGTGGTCGGGCGAACTCAGCCCCGGCCGCGCCAACCGCGCCCTGGCAATGCAACTGGGCTGCATCGCGCTGAGCGTGCTGGTTGGCTTTACCCTCCTGCCGCTGATCTGGGGTAACGCCGACTACGCGGCCTCGTTTCACGGCGCCGAACGCGCCGAGCAGGTCTCTAACACCAGCCTGACCCGCCTGCTGTTTGCCGGCACCGGCGAATTACTGCTGCATAACATTCGCGTGGTTGCGGTATTCTTGCTGGTGGGGATTGCGTTCCGCTACCTCGGCGTGCTGTTTGTGATCATCTACAACGCCGCCAATTGGGGCTGGGTATTTGCCGCCGTAATCGCCGGCGACGCCGACCGCCTCGACTCCGGCCTCAAGGCCATGGCCTACCTCGGCCTCGCGGTGAGCCCCCACGTGGTGCTCGAATTCGCTGGCTACGTGTGCGCTGCCATCGCCGGCGTTTTCATCTCACGCGGCCTCACCAACTACCGCCCCGCCAGCCGCAGCTTCATCACCATCGCCAAGGCCAGCATGACCCTCATGCTCGCCGCCGCGCTCATCGTAGCCCTCGCCGCCCTCATCGAAGCCAGCTACGCCCGCTGGGTGGTAGACCACCTGTTCAGCAACCCAGGCCTGCCACCGGTTATGTAGCCCCCGTGGCGTGGGCTTCAGCCCGCGGTTCAACCACCACCAACACAACAGCCCTCGTGGTCAGGGCAACACAGCCACCACATCCATCAACCGATGAACAAAGATGCTTCGCGGGCTAAAGCCCACCCGTGGCGTGGGCTTCAGCCCGCGGTTCAACCACCTAAAATACAACAGCCCCCGTGGTCAGGGCAACACATCCACCACATCCATCAACCGATGAACAAAGATGCTTCGCG
>JAQIBG010000239.1 GCA_027859175.1 Planctomycetota bacterium
GTCCTGGGTCCTGGGGCGCACCCGGTGGGTGCTGTGGGTCGTAGGGACAGCCGGATGCCATCCTTCGCTGGTCCTGGGTCCTGGGGCGCACCCGGTGGGTGCTGTAGGTCATAGGGACGGCCGGATGCTGCCCTTCGCTGGTCCTGGGTCCTGGGGCGCACCCGGTGGGTGCTGTGGGTCATAGGGACGGCCGGCTGTCCCTACGACCCAAGCGCCGCAAGGCGCGGACCAGGACCCAGGACCCAAACCAGGAACCCTCTGAGACAAAACGCCAAACTTCTGCTCCCCCACGCCATGTCCTTTTCCCGACCAACTGGCATACTCGGGCACCAGCCAGCCCCGTTCGGATATCAGCATGACCAGCATCTCGATCCAAGCCTTTGTCGACACCATTCGCAGCATCGTAGCCCGCGCCGAAATCGCGCCCGGCACGTGGCGCCGCTACACCCGCGTGAGCGATGAAGACCGCGACCAGACCGCCAACCCCTATGGCTGCGCCGACGCCCTCAATCTGCTGAGCACCATCGATGAGATGCCGCGCGACGACGCCACCCGCAAAGCCGCTGTAGCCGCCCTGCAAGGCATGCAGAGCAACGATGGCATGTTCCATGAGGCCACGCACCACCAGATCCATTGCACCGCGCATTGCCTGGCTGCCCTCAAGCTGCTCGATGCTGGCCCAGCGCGGCCGCTGAGCGCGCTCGCGCCGTATACAACGCCCGAGGCGATCGGCCCCTTCCTCGATCAACTCGACTGGAACAACCCCTGGGGCCAATCGCATCAAGGCGCCGGCATCTACGCTGCGCTCCACCTGGCCGGCGAAACCACCCCGGCCTGGGAAGACGCCTACTTTGAATGGTTATGGAACGAGGCCGACCCCACCAGCGGTTGGTGGCGCCGCGGCTACGTGGCGCCGCTTCCAGACCGCCGCGACTCCGTGTTCCCACACCTGGCCGGCAGCTTCCACTACCTGTTCAACCACGAGCATGCACGCCGCCCGCTGCGCTATCCAGAGGCCTGGATCGACACCTGCCTCACCATCGGCACGTCCGACCCCTACCCCCTCGGCACCGCAATCGGCTTCGCCGAGATCGACTGGGTCTACGCTTTAACCCGCGCGCAACGGCAAACCCAGCATCGCTACGATGAGGTCAAACAGGCCCTGCGCGCCTTTGCCGAGCGCTACGTCGCATTCTTGATGAGCCTCGACCCCAACACCCATCCGCGCCTGAACGACCTCCACGCCCTGTTTGGCGCCACCTGCTGCCTGGCCGAACTACAAGCCGCGCTGCCCGGCCTGCTGCGCAGCGACAAGCCCCTGCACCTCGTGCTCGACCGCCGGCCCTTCATCTAACACGCCGTGCTGAGCACCTGCGCAACACGGCGCTGCAAGCGGCGCTCGGCATCGAGGCCACTCGCACTGTTGAGATGATCCTTGAGTCGCATCGCAATCGGGCCGCCGCCATGACTGCGCGCGCGTAACTCCTGATAGTCCCACAGTTCGCTGCGCCAGGCCAGAACAGCCGCCACCAGGCCATCGCGGAGCTCACGATGCGCCGGTCTGTTCCACAGATCGCAGCGCTCGTCGCTGCGGTGGTATAAGCGGCCGCAGTCTTCCTCCGGAAACAGATCGAGCTTCCAGTCTGTGGTCGCGAGGCCCAGATTCTTATACAACACGGCCAATGCGCAGGTGCGCGTCGACGCCGTATTGCCGGCATCGGCAGCCAACAAGTCAAAGCCCTGCATGGTATCGCAGCTAGTTCCGGCCGCCGCCAACATGGTGGCGGTAATATCGTGGGTCAGCGCGAATTCGCGCCGTTGCCCGGCCGCAATGCCTTGCGGCCAGGCCATGATCAGGGGGACCCGCCACGAGGCATCGAAGAAGGTGTGCTTGTTAAAGAGGCCATGCTCAAACATGGTGATGCCGTGGTCACTGGTAAAGATCACCAAGGTATTGTCGCGCTCACCGCGTTCCTCAAGGTGATCCAGCAAGCGTCCGATCTGATGATCGCAATACGCACACAGAGCATAATACGCGCGCCGCACCTGATCGATAAGCTCATGGTCAAGGCTGCCATCGGCCTTGAAACCCCAGTCATCAAGCCGCTTAGTCAACTGCAAGACCTCACGGTGATGGGCCGGCAGGCGATCGATCTCGCCGACCTCGTACTGCACCGGCGGCAGCGGAATATCCTTAGCAAGCTCGGCCCAGCGACCGACCGGATCAATCGGCGCGTGTGGGCTGATCATCGAGCAATGCACAAACCAGGGCGCATCGCCGGCACCCAACTCGTCAATCGCGGCAATCGAATGGTCGGTGATCAGGGTGTCGACCAAGTCTTCCTCAGGAATTGGGTTCGGCGTATAACTCGCCCCCTTCCAGCCATAGGCCTGCCGCGTCAGCCCGCGTGCCTCCAGATGCTGGCTCCACCAATCGGTGCTGTTGCCCTGGTTCTTCTCGCCGTGCGTCTCGCGCCGGAACACAAAACTCTCAGGCACCGGCCCCATATGGGTTTTACCAACGATCCCGCAGCGATAGCCCTGTTGCGTCAATAGGTCGGGATAGGTGGTGAGGTGGTTGAGGCGATCAAATCCATTCTCGATCGCACCGTGCACCGGCGCATGCACCCCGCACAACAGGCTGCTACGGGCCGGCATGCACACCGGGCACGAACTGTGGGCCTGCTCAAACAGCACGCCTTGAGCGGCCAGTCGGTCGAGGTTGGGCGAACAACCCGGCACCCCGCCCATGCACTCCAGCGCATCCCAACGATGGGTATCGGTTGTAATAAGCAGGATGTTGGGCTTGTCAGCCATAGCCATGGTGCCTCCAAATGTCTCGGCATATGAGATCAGCATTCAGTATACCAAGCTGGTTGGGGCCATCGCGTTGAATTTCCGACCCGCCATGGTATCTAAATGTATCTATACCAACGTTACACCGACCATCCATGCTTGGCGTCTGGGCAAGCCCCCGCCCGGCGCCGCCGTGTGGGCCGCCGCCTGCGGCAACATCGTCAGCGATGGCCGCATGCACCGCGCCAAGCTCGGCACCCATCACCTGATCCACGCCGTCCTCCGCGGCCGTGGCACCTTGCGCGCGGGCAAGCAGGAATGGCCGATCACACCCGGCTGCCTCTTCGCGCACTGGCCCGGGCTCGAACTCGAGTGGTGGGAAGAACCCAGCCGCCCGCTGCGCTACTGCTGGGTCACCGTGATTGGCCCCGGGGCCGGTGATTTTCTCACCGCCAGCGGCCTCAGCCCTGACACCATGGTATGCCGCCCGCACGAACCCGAACGGGTAGCGCGGCGGATCCAAGCCCTGTTCAATTATTATGGCCAGATCGCATCTGGTGCGCCCGGCAACCCCTACCGCGCCCTGTCGCTGCTGTACGGCATTGCCGCCCGCGCCCAAGGCGAGTATCGCACCCGCCAAACCAGCGATGGCCACGAACTGGTCACCGAGGCCCAACTGTTAATCGAGTCACTCTTGGCCGACCAGATCAGCGTGCAAGAACTCGCCACCATCATGGAAGTCAGCCGCAACACCCTGTTTCGCGCATTCCGCAAAGAACTCGGCGTCACGCCGATCACCTACATCAAGAACGAGCGCATCCGCCTCGCGCGCGACCTACTCGCCAACACCGATGAAACGGTCACCACCATCGCCGGCATGGCCGGTTTTGGCTGTCCCAAATACTTCCAACGCTGTTTCCGCGAAGCGGCCGGCATCAGCCCCGGCCAATGGCGCATCGAACACGCGCGCGGCTAAGCCCTATTCGGCCCGCGGCGGTCGCACTGTGCCACCGGGGATAATGCTGCAGGGCACGTTGAGCGCTGCCTGCGGTGGCGCCCCAGCGATGCGCTGCGCCAGCATCAGCGCCGCGCGCCGACCAAGCTCTTCAGCCGGTAAAGCCGCGACGTCGATACGCACGCCCGCGAAGGGCGAATCGTGATGCACCGCGATTAAGGACAGGTCTTCGGGAACCCGGATCCCAGCGCGTGATGCCGCATACAGAACATCGAGCGCTTCACCTAAGTGATAGCAGGCCACTGCGGTGCACTTCAGATCGCGCAGTTGCGCTTCTGCCCAAGGGATAATCCCCAACTCGCCCGGGTCATAGCTCGGCACCATCAGCAAAGGTTCAAGCTGACGCCGGGCCATCGCAGCCTGGAAACCCTCGAGACGATCCGCGCGGCTGTAATGCAATTCTTCCGGCGGCCGATACCCCAACTGGCGATCAAACCACGCGATGCGGCTGTGCCCGGCCGCTGCTAAACGGTCGACCATGGCCTCAACCGCGCCCACATCATCAGGACACACCGTGTCATGATCGCGGCGCCGATTGATCCACACCACCGGCAGGCCAACCGCGTCAATCATCGCCTCTACTGCCGGCGCCGGCTCGGTATCAGCATAGGCCACAATGCCGTCGGCCATGGCATCATCGAGGCCGCGAGTCGGCGTTACCACATCAGACCCGTCTGCCACTACCAAGCGCTCAATCATCAGCGAGCGGCCACTCTCAGCCAAACCAGCCGCAATGCCGTCGAGCAAACCGGGCATCACGCGATGATGGCTGCGGGCCGCAACCTGCAGGAACATCGCAGTATCAAAACGCCGCGTCTTGATGCTGCGCGCGCTGCGATTGAGCCGATAGCCCATGGCCTGGGCGGCAGACTCAACTTGCTCACGCAACTTGGGCGACACTTGTGGGTCACCGTTGAGCACCCGCGACACCGTCTTCTGACCGATGCCGAGCTGCTTCGCGATATCGCTCTGGGTAATGGCGCGTGGCGGATTCACCGCGCAATATGCGCCGTGGTCAAGGTATTGGCTGAGATATCTACCGGCATGCTGCTCTCCGCGCCGTCGCTCCACCGAACCTGCACCGTATAGGCCCCAGCTTGGCGTACTGCCACGGTGACGGCATCGGGTCCGCGGCAACCGCTTGCCGTGTTAGCACCAATTCGACGCCGTGCCACCACGCTGCCGTCAGCCG
>JAQIBG010000018.1 GCA_027859175.1 Planctomycetota bacterium
AGGAGGGAGTTGAGGGAGTTGAGGTCCGAATGAGGGGGGGAAGGTTTGGGTCTTGGCTTTGCGCGGATTCTTCTGGCGAGTGCGATATTATTCCGCATATCAACGCTAACGCTCGAGCAGGGGTTCGGCCACCCTGTCTAACTCACTCGGACCTCAACTCCCTCAACTCCCTCCTGCTAATTCTTCCATCTAACCACGAGCCGAAGCGAGTTCTGACAGCATCGCGCCGAGGGTGGCGCGGTCGCAGGGTTTAGCGACAAAGGCGACTTGGCCGGGGCACAGCAGGTCGTCAACGTCTTGCCCGGCACTGTAGCCAGACCACAGCAGAATACCGAGATTGGGTGCCAATTTTCGAATTTCGAGGCAGGTGTCGCGTCCGCTGAGGCGCGGCATTACAAGATCGAGCAGGATCAGGTCGAAAGCATCGGGGTCTAAACGCAGGCGCTCGAGGGCGGCTTGGCCATCCTCGGCGGTGTCGGCGGCGAAGCCCAAACTCTCCAGCTGTGCCACTGCCATCTCGCGCACCATGGCCTCGTCATCAACCACCAGCACCCGACCTTGCGTGGTGCTCAATTTGGCACTGCTACCGGCGCGCGTGGCCTCGCTGTCTTGAACCGGCAATAGGATCGTGAAGCGAGTGCCAACCCCCTCGGTGCTGTCGAGAGTCACCCGGCCGCCATGCCGCTGAACCGTGCCCAACACCGCCGGTAAACCCAGACCCGAGCCACGCCCCACCGATTTGGTGGTAAAGAAGGGGTCGAAAATCTTGGCCTGCACTGCCTTCGACATACCAGAGCCAGTATCGCTGACCTGCAGTTCGCAATAACGGCCATCGGGCAGTTCGTCATCGTCTTGCACATCGCGGTTGGCGGTAACGATCACCAGGTCGCCACCCTCAGGCATCGCATCACGTGCATTGAGCGCCAGATTGATCAAGGCATTTTGCAGATGCGACGCATCACCATCAACCACCACACTGTCGGCCTCAAGCTGGCACGTGATGGTTACTCGACGATCAATGCTACGCTCCAGCAGCCTAATACTGTCCTCGATGACCCGATGCAGATCCACCGCTTCGCGCTGCATCGTGCTCCGGCGCGAAAAATCCAATAGCTGACGGGTCAAACCGGCTGCGCGCTGCGCTGCGGTGATAATAGTGTCCACGTAGCGGCCGCTACGTCCGTCGGTGCCACCCTTGTGCGCCAGCATTTCAGCCGCACCAAGGATACCGGTCAGCATATTATTAAAATCGTGTGCCACCCCGCCAGCCAACTGGCCAAGGCTCTCCAGTCGCTCAGAACGGCGCAATTGCAGCTCAAGCTCGTGATGACTGCGCATGTCGCTGACCACAATGACCTCGCCACAGCGCTGCCCAGCGTCATCGAGCAAGGGAGATCGCCCTAGGTCAACCGGCACCTCGCCGCCATCGTTGCGGTGTAACACCAATCCATGCTGCCGCACCCGGGTTACTGTGCCGTCGAGCTGGGGATGCTGACCACTGGAGCCAACCTCCAGCTGCAGCACCGAGGCCCAGGGCTTACCCAGCAAGTCTTCGCCAGTGCTACCCAAAAGCGCCGCCCCGGCCGGATTCACCCAGCGAATCAAGCCGGCCGCATCAACGGTGAACACGCCTTCATCGAGTGCTGCCAGAATCGAACGCAGATCGCGCTCACGCTCGCGCACCACCTCTTCGCTGTGCTCGCGCGCGCCAACTGCCGCCAGCAGGTGGCCCGTCAGCAGCAGATTGCGCACCATCAGCACGCCACCGGCAATGATCGTGAGCCCCGCCAACACCATGGCGGCCGCCACCGAAACAAAGCTGGACTTGCGCGCTTCATCACCGAGTTCCACCGACAGATCACGCAGGCCCGTTCCAAAGCCATGCGAGGCCCGTTCAAAAGCCGCCAAATGCCGCTGAAGACGCCGTAAGTTGGCCAGTTCGGCACTGGCACCAGGGCGATCGAACAGCAGCAACACCGTTTGCTCGACACCCAAATCGGCCAACTCGTCGGCGTACTCCGCCTCTTGGATTGTAGCGATCACTTCCATTGCCGGTTCCAGGTGCTCGTGAACCAAACGCCAATCGGCATCCAGCGCCGCCATTCGTTCGCCGCCCCCGCCCGACAGACGCTCGAAAGCCTGATCAAAGGCTGCAACCGCGGCCAACCAGTCTGCCGCCAGAACCGCAAAGGGCTCGCGCGCCGACAACAAGGCGCGCGACGCAGACTGCATCTCAGCCAAAGTCACCTGCGCCCGACTGCCCTGCTCCTGCACCCGATGCATCGCGCGGGTATGCGCCAGGGTCCACACCAGCACCGCCACCACCACCACCGGCGGGAGCCCGAGTGCCAGCCACGGCATGAGCCGCCGCCACGACCGCGCCGGTGCTGTCACGTGCGCCACCATGCCAGGCCCTCGGGCAGAACTAGCATCACGCGTCGCGCTGGTTTGAATGGGGTCATCATCTCGGGCACCGTACAGGACTATCTACCGCATGAACACCCCTCCCGCCAGTCTCGTCCTGATTGCCGCGCTGCTCCTGTTCACCGGCTGCACCGATACCCCACCGCCAAGCGCAGCGAGCCCGGCACTCGCAGAGCCCAGTCGCGTCACGCTCTACCACTATTGGGACGACTCCTTCCCACGCCTGCGCGACACCATCGCCGCCGAAGCCGATGCGCTCAATGCTGCCCAAGATGAGACCCGAGTCTGGGTTGATGCGGTCACCCATGAAGCCTTCAAAGCCAATGCAAAAACCATGCTGCGCGATGCCTCCAGCGCTGAGCTCTACAGTTGGTGGGGCGGCGGGCGCACCCAAGCCCTGATCGACGACGACCTTGTCACCCCGCTCGATAGCTGGTGGAAACAATCCTCCAGCGCCGATGCCTTCACCCCGGCGATGATTACGGCCGGCTGTCGCTACGGCGATCATTTCTATCTGGTTCCGCTGATCCAAGGCTACGTTGGCATCTTCTATAACCGCGCGGTGTTCGATCGTTATGGCGTGGCCCTGCCGCGTGACTGGGACGGCTTCCGCACGGCCTGCGTACAGTTGCGGGCCGCCGGCATCAATCCCATCGCGCTAGGTGGGCAAGACGCGTGGCCAGCTCAGTTCTGGTTTGATTATCTCTTGCTGCGCAGCGCAGGCAGCGCCTATCGACAACGCCTGATTGCCGGCGAGGCCGCCTTCACCGACCCCGAAGTCCGCCAGGCCTTCACCTTGTGGCGCGAGTTGATCGACCTCGGCGCCTTCAATCCCAAACCCACTGCCCTGGACTGGAAAGACGCCGCCAAGCTGGTCCACGCGCGTGGCGCCGCAATGACGCTGATGGGCAGTTGGATCATGGACCCATGGACCGAACTCGGCTGGCAACCCGGCACTGACTACGGCTACATCTCGTTTCCGTCGTTACCTGGCAGCGACAACGCAACCAGTCTCACGGTCATCGACGGCTTGGTGTTGGCCAACAGCGATCTGCCGCCGCAAGCCGCCTTCCCCCTCCTCGACCATCTGATTCAGCCCGCGGTGCAAGCGCGCATCGCCGAGGCCTCTGGCAGCTTTTCACCACATCGCGCTGTCAGCCCCAGCCCAGAGCAAATCGTCCACCGACAAATCCTCGACGCCATTGGCGACAACGAACTCGCCTTTGCCTGGGACCTCTCAACCAAGCCCGCCGCCGAAAAGGCCGGCCTCGATTTGTTCCATGCGTTTCTTGAAGATCCGGATCGGATTGATGAACTGCTGATTGCCGCGCAAGCCGCCATTGATCGCGGGGAGTAGAGGGTTCCTGGTTCCTGGTGCGCGCTTTGCGCGTTGGATGCCGGCAGGTGCTCGCGCGCGTCAGACCCTGACATGCGGTGTTGCCGGACGGGAGCGGTGACCTTGCCCACGACGCGCCGCTGGCGCGCACCAGGAACCAGGAACTAGGAACCAGGAACCCTCTACTCCCACACCACCAAACGCTCGGGATCAATCTGCGGCCTGATCGTATCGCCCACCGCAATGTCGCTGTGCTTGGCGCTGAGCAGGTGAACCTCGTGGCCGCACCAACGCGCCAACAGCACCACCATCGGGCCGATATCTTCCACCACCAATACCTCGGCCGGATGAGCGCCGCCGGTTACGGCCAGATCTTCGGGGCGAATCCCAAGCGTGACCCGCTCGGGTGCATCAGCGGCGGCAACGGCCACGGCCGCGCCGCCATCAAGGCACCAATGCCCGTCAACCCGCTGCGCCGGCAGCACATTGATCGCAGGCTGCCCCAACTGGCGCGCCACTGCTGGCGACACAGGCCGACGATACACCGCCTCCGGCGTGCCCACCTGCAACAGCTGGCCATCCTGCAACACGGCAATGCGGTCACCCATCGACAAGGCCTCAGCCTGATCATGGGTCACGTACACCATCGGCGTTCCCAGCTCACGCCGCAAGCGCACCAACTCAACCCGCAGGCTCTCGCGCAGCTTGGCGTCTAGGTTGGTCAATGGTTCGTCCATCAGGAACAGCCGTGGCTTGCGCACGATCGCGCGGCCGATTGCCACCCGTTGCATCTCGCCGCCCGATAGGCGGCTCGCCTTGCGCTCCAACAGGTGTTCAATCCGCAGCAATTGCGCAGCAAAAGTAATTTGCGCCGCGATCGCCTCAGCGCTCAGCTTGCGCCCGGGTGCCTGCAAGGGGAATGCTAGGTTGCGCCGTACGGTCCAATCGGGGTACAGGGCAAAATTCTGAAACACAAAGGCCACATCGCGCGCCGCTGGATGCGCGCCGGTCACATCCGCACCCGCCATGCAAACCCGGCCGGCATCCGCTTGCTCAAGACCAGCAATGCAGCGCAGCAAAGTCGTTTTACCAGCGCCGGTTGGCCCCAGCACCACCAATAGTTCGTCGCCACCCAGCTTCAGGTCAATGCCATCGAGGGCCGTAACCGCGCCAAAGCGCTTGCGCAGCCCCTCTACGTGCAGCATCCAACTCATGAGCTCACCCGCTTGCCAGCGGCGTCAAACAACAACGCGCGCTCGGCCTGCACGCTAATCCGCACCGCATCGCCTGGCACGTGAGCCTGATCGCCCGGTGCTCGCAGCACCAAACGGCCACACGGCGTATCGCAATGCAGATTGCGCCAGGCGCCAAGATACTCGTCTACCACCACGGTGCCCGGAATCGGTCCGCCGGGATCAAGATGCAGGTACTCACCACGCACGCCGAGCGATGCCGCCGCACCGCGCACCGGTGCATGCAAGGGGATTACCACGCCAGACTCGCCGCCGGCACGAAAGCCGTCAGCAAGCAAACTGCCAGAAAGCATGTTCATGCCCGGTGAGCCCACAAAATGCGCCACAAAGGTGTCATCGGGCCGCTCGTATACGTCGATGGGTGAACCGACTTGGCGAATCTCACCGGCGCTCATCACCACCACGCGATCGGCCAAGGCCATCGCCTCTTCTTGATCGTGGGTCACGAACACGGTGGTGACACCCAACTCTTGCTGCTGCTCTTTGATGAACTCGCGCATCAGCAAACGCTCTTCGGCGTCGAGCTGACCTAAGGGTTCATCCATCAGCCACAGTTTGGGCCGCCGCACCAGGGCGCGCCCGAGCGACACCCGTTGCTGGTCACCACCCGGCAACTGCGGCGGCTTGCGATCAAGCAAATGGCCAATGCCCAAGCGCTCGATAATCGGCTGCATCTCGGCCTCGCGCTGTTTGCGTGGCATGCCGATGCTCTTGAGCGGAAAAGCCAGATTCTCGCGCACGGTGAGGTGCGGATACAGGGCGTAAAACTGAAACACGAAACCAATATCGCGCCGCGAGGGCCGTAAAGCAGTGACGTCTTCACCAGCAAGATCTATCCGGCCGCCGGTTGCGATCTCAAGACCGGCGATCATGCGCAGGGTCGTGGTCTTGCCGCAGCCAGACGGGCCCAGCAGCACAATGAATTCGCCTTCGTCTATCGACAGGCTGCTGCCGTGCACCGCGCGCGTGCCGTCGCTTTCATTGTGGGTGGTGTGCCTTATTACTGAACGGTTTGAGGTCGGGGCGAGAGTTGGGTGGGGAGCGGGTTCCTGGTTCCTAGTGCGCGCTTCGCGCGTTGGATGCCGGCACTAAACGCTAGCGGCTGTGGTAAGCCTCCCCACAGGGGTCCTTTCGCGTTTTGATCATGCCCACGACGCGCCGAAGGCGCGCACCAGGAACCAGGAACCAGGAACCAGGAACCAGGAACCGCGCGCAGCGCGCTACTCCAAACGCCCTTCGCGCTTGAAGATCGCTTCATGCGCCGCCGCGCAGGCCTTGAGGGCTGCGGCTGGCTCCATCTCATTATCGAGAATTTTGCCGAGGTATTTTTGGGTCGCTTCGAGCAACTCACCGTATTCGGGTACGTTCCAGAAATCTTGCAAGTGATCGATGCTGTCGGCAAACGGCGCGTTGTAGGACGTGGCCTCACGGAATTCCGGCGTCTTCAGCAGCGCGGCGTCGGCGGTGAAACAGGCCGGTAGGGTTACCCAGCGTTGCTGCCACTTGGCGCTGCTGAACCAGGCGATGAACTCCTTGGCCAAGGCCTGCTGAGCCGGGCTGGTTTTGCCACTGATCGACATGCCCTGACCACCAAGGCTGATCACGTGGCCGGCCGGGCCGGCCGGCACGGTGGCAAAGCCGGCCTTGTCACCCATGGTGTCCACGATGTCGGGGAAGAACGCAAAATAGGTCAGCATCATTGCGGTCGAACCGTTCTTGAAGCTGGCCAGGGTATCGCCGTAGTCTGAGTTCACCGCATTGGGCGGCCCGAGTGCACACAGCTCTTTGAACACGGTCGCCGCCTGCACGGCGCCGGGGCTGTCGAGATGCCCGCTGACCTGATAGCTGCTCGGATCACCCCAGCTGCCGCCATGGGCGTAGAGCACCTGTTCAAAGCCCATGGTCAGGGCGTCGTAACCACGACCGGTCAGCATCACCACGCCCCAGCGCTGCTCGTCTGGGGTCTGGAAGAAGCTCGCCACCTCGGTGAGTTCAGCCCAGGTGACAGGTACCGTGAGCGGACGCCCAAACTGCTTCTGAAACGCAGCCTTATTGGCAGCGTCTTCGAACCAATCTTTGCGGTACGCCAAACCGATCGCGTCGGTCTCGCACGGCGCGGCGAAGTAGCGGCCGCTTCCGGCTGGATACTCGCACAAGAACTGCTTGGCCTGCGGGTGCACGCTGTCGAGATCAACCGCGGTCCCGATCCAATCGCTCAGATCAAGGTACCAACCGCTTTCCGCAGCCTTGCCCAGCCACTGGCTGTCACCGATCACAATATCGAAGTCGGTCTGGTCTTTGCCGAAGTTGAGGAACACGTCGTTCTGGAAACTCGGCCACGGGATCTGATGGACCTCCACCGCAATACCCGTCTCCTTCTCAAACGCGCGACCCATCTTGGCCAGACCATCGGCGGGTGCCCACTGGGCCCACCAAACAGTAATCGAGCGGTCTTCAGCACCGAGCGTGGTCAATACCAGCGCGGCCAGCGCGAGTGCACGCAGGATAGAAACAAGCATGGGGGCTCCTCCGACGAATCCCTTGGGAAAGCGCGGATGACAGGGCCTCGATGCCCCTAGTCAAGGAAAGTGCTCAAGTCTTTCAGCCAAACTCCGATGATTGTGTCATCTCCATCAGAGAAAACCGGACATGAACACCACCGCCAGCACCGACATTTGTTTGACCGTACGCGTCCATGCGCTCAGCCCACTACCCGAGGCCGGCCGTCTCGTGCCCGACTTGGTACTGCTGGATGTGAAAGACTGTCAGCAGCCTGATTCGGCCACCGTATCGCGCCTGATCAGCCTGTATCAGCGCTACCGAGCGCTCGGCACCCCCCGCGTTGAAATCATCAACGCATCGGCGATTATGCGCGAGATTCTGACGATCCTCGACGCCCGCAAGGTCTTGGCCTGCGCGGCCTGACCCCAGCCAATCCAACTCCACTCAGCACTCACCCGGCACCGCGCTTGCCTGATCGGTGCAGCACGCAGGCTCACCAGCATGCTACCCAAGAGCGTCACCACCTGGCTCGCCAAGCATGGCCACGGCGCCGTTGTGAGCGACCACAGCGTGAGCGGCGGTTGCATCAACGACACCCGCGTGCTGCGCACCGACGCCGGCAGCACTGTGTTCTGCAAGCACAACCCCGCGGCCCCAGCCGCCCTGTTCGCCGCCGAGGCCGCTGGCCTGCAAGCCCTCGCAATAGCGGGCGCACCGCGCGTGCCCGAGGTGTACGCGGTCGACGATCACTTTCTCTTGCTCGAGTACCTGCCGCCGGGCCCACGCCGTGCTGACTATTGGGCATGCTTCGGCCGCGCGCTGGCAGCATTACATGCTCAGGGCGATGAACATTTCGGCTTTGCGGTCGACACCTACTGCGGCGACACCCGCCAGCCGAACGCGGCCTGCCCAGATGGTTACGCCTTCTATGCCCAGCAGCGCTTTGGCTTTCAAGCCCAACTGGCGCGCACCGCCGGCCTGATTGGCGCCAGAGAGCACCAGCGCATCGAACGCTTCGCCGAGCGTTTGTCAGACTGGGTCCCCGTTCAGTCGCCGGCCCTGATCCATGGCGACTTATGGAGCGGCAACGCCCACACCACCAGCGACGGCGCGCCAGCCCTGATCGACCCCGCTGCGTATTATGGTTGGCCCGAAGCCGAACTGGCCATGACCTGCCTGTTTGGCGGTTTCGCGCCAGATTTCTACGCCGCCTATGAAGAAGCGGCGCCGATCGCCGCCGATTGGCGTACGCGCGTAGACCTGCACAACGTCTACCACCTGCTCAATCACGCCAACATCTTTGGCGGAGCGTATACCGGTCAGGCTCTGGCTGTCATCCAGCGCTACCTCGGCGAATAACCGACGCCACCGCCGCACCAAGCTGGACTAAGCTAAACGGCTTGGACATAAACAGAGTGCGCGCGTCATTGGGCGGCAGACGAATATCGCTGGTAAAGCCGCTGACCAAAACGATGGGCATCTCCGGGTGCTCCGCGCGCACGCGTTCAAATACTTCCAAGCCAGACAGCACCGGCATCACTACATCCAGCACCATGCAAGCCGGCACCGAATCGGCAACTTGCCGCAAGGCCTCCTGACCGTCGGCGGCGTAGCGCACGCTGGCCCCGATGGCCTCCAGCAGGGCACCCGTCGATTCCCGCAATAATTCCTCGTCGTCCACCACCAATATTTCAACGCCATCAAGATCAGCGTCTGACGGCGCACGGCGCGTACTCGAGCTTGGGGCCGCGGTACCGCTCGCCAGCAAGGGGAAATAAACCGTGAACCGCGTGCCCTGGCCCAGTTCGGATTCAACCCGAATACCGCCATGATGCCCACACACGATGCCGAACACTGTTGCCAAGCCGAGGCCCGTGCCTTGGCCCTGACCCTTGGTGGTAAAGAAGGGCTCAAACAGCCGCGCGCGCGTCGCCTCGTCGATACCCACACCCGTGTCTGTAACCGCGAGTGCGATACACGGCCCTGCCTGCGCAGCACCAATCAATCCATCCGCCTGCGCCGGATCTAACTCGCACGAAGTGGTGCTGATGTGAATCTCACCACCCTCAGGCATCGCATCGCGCGCGTTCACGGCAATATTCAGCACCACTTGTTCGATACCGGTTCGATCAGCGTCAATCACGTCTCGGGTGGCGGCCAGGTTCACCGTCACCGTGGTCGACGAGGCAATCGTACGCCGTATAATGGCCACCGCCGACTCAACACAGCTATGCAATGACACTGCCTTCGACTGCGCCTTGCTGCGACGGCCGAAAGCCAACAACTTCCCGGTCAGGTCGGCGGCGCGTTCACCAGCGTTGGTGATCAGATCGATATGTTTGAGCAACTCGGTGTCACCACGCTCCTCGAAACGAAGCCGCAGCAGATCCGCCGCGCCAAGCATACCGCCCAACATATTATTGAAGTCATGAGCAACGCCGCCCGCCAACTGCCCGATCGCATCCAAACGTTGCGAATGGGCCAGGCGCGAGCGCACCTCTTCCAACTCGGTGATGTCATGCCCTTCAGCCAAAAGGTAACGCACCGCGCCACCCTGATCACGGTAAGGGCTGATAACGAAATCCAGTACCACATCACCGTGAGCCGTTGGGGCCTCAAACTGAAAACGCACGGTCTCGCCCGTAGCCGAGCGACAAACCGCCTCACGGCAGCGCTCGCGCAAATGTGGCGGCCACCACGGCGTATCAGCGAAATGCATCCCGAGATACGCATCGGCGTCATCAACGCCCAAATCAGCCAGGGCCACCCGGTTCACCGCCAGCAAGCTGCCATCGGGCTTCAGCTGCGCCATCACCTGGGTCGTCATATCAAAAACAGTACGAAAGCTTGCCTCGGCGTCGCGCTGACCCTGGCGCGCCAACTCTGTTTCCTGACCGCGCGCAAAGCTGAGATGCATCGCTTCACGCAGCATACGGATCGGAATGAGCACCACTGTGAGCACGAGTGCCATCCAAAAAAGGTTAAGAACTCCATACACAAGCTGCCTCGGCGGATCTATCGTATATAAATATCCGGCGTCGCCGAGCATACTGAGAACCAAAAAGGCCAGCGAGAGACTTACCGCGGCAATAATTGCCACCCGAGCGCCATGAACCGTGGCGATCATTGCCAATAAAACCAGTAAGCCAACTGAGGCCGGCGCATGCCCGCCACCGTTGACCACAACCGCAAAGCCAATGGCAACGGTCATCGTCAACTCAAACACCACCGCAGCCCATCGAGGCGATACCCGCGTCAGCCACATACAGAGCAAGGTCATCACCGCGCCAAAGGTCGAGGAAATCAGACGCGACGGCTGATCTGGATTCAACAGCATGACGGCCGGAATGGCTACCGCACACAACACGAAGAGTGCCAGCGAACTCAGCCCGATGATACGAGCAGTGATCTGTTCCTGAACCTTACTGTCGATGCTACTGTCAGACATGGGCGCGCCGGCAATACTAGCCAGGGCGCAGCTCGAGGTCCAGCGCCGGAGTCAGAACCCGAGTTGGGTCTGCAGTACGCCTGGATCAGTAGTCGGCGCCTGACAGCTGGTCCCTTGGCACAGATAGGCCGTGGGCTTGCTATCGATTGCCGTCATGGCCGCAATCCACGGACGCTCACCGATCAGGTCAGCACCGGTACCGTCGAGCACCAACACGTCGAGCATCGGCTGATAGCTCTGCGCCAATACCGCCAGCAGAGCCTGCGCACTCGCCCCCGGCGGCACCACCACCACCAGCTGGCGCGGCTGCGAACCAGCCAACTGCTGGGCAAACACCATGGCCGGGGCGGCTTGCGGGGCGCGCGCCAAAATACCACAGGCCCGAATCGCCTGCTCGCCGCGCGCCACCAAGGCGTCGTCACCCAGCAAGCGGCCCAGGCGCAGGCAATTGCGCGCAGCAACCGAACTGGCAGCCGGCTCGGCGCCGTCGTAATCTTCTTTGGCGCGCAACAGCACGTCGGCGCGGCCCGCTTCTGAATTGTACCAGCCGCCATCCGGATGCGCGAAGCGTGCATCCATCTGCGCCTGCAGATCGCGCGCCCAACGCAGCAATGCCGCGTCTCCAGTGGCCCGATACAGATCTAACAGGCCTTGTACCAGATAGGCATGGTCGTCGGCTAGAGCCGTGGTCTCGCCACGCTGCCCCTCGCGCCAGACGCGATACAGCTGTCCGGCTTCGGCGTCATAGAGCTCGCGCTTGATAAAAGCGACGGCGTCCTGGGCGGCCGCGATTAGCGCCGGATCACCAGCAGCGGCGCCGGTGCAGGCCAAGCCACTGATCATCAAACCATTCCAGGCCGTGAGCACCTTGTCATCGCGATGCGGGCGTGGCCGAGCGTCGCGCGCTTGTTCGATAGCGGCACGCGCCGCCTCCAAACGCTCGGCTGCCTGCGCAACATCAAGGCCAGCGTCTTGCGCCACCGCCGCAAGGTCGGCCGCCAGGTACAAATGGTTCATGCCCGCCAATTCACCGTGCGGGTCGGAGGCCGGGCGAATGTTGCCATCAGCGCCAATGCCGAAGCGGGTTGCCGCGAGGGTAAAGTCGTCACCGAGCAACTCGCGCAATTCATCGGCCGTCCACACATAGAACGCACCCTCACCGTGTTCCTTCGGCGCATCAGGACGGGCGCTGTCGGCGTCTTCAGCTGAATACAGGCCACCATCGCTGTGGCGCAGATCGCGCAGCACATAGCGGCAGATGTCTTGGGCTACTGCGAGCAACTCGGCATCGCCGCTGTGCTGCCAGGCATCAACATAGGCCACCGCCAACTGCCCTTGGTCGTACAACATTTTTTCAAAATGCGGCACGTGCCAGAAACGATCGACGCTGTACCGATGGAAGCCGCCGCCGATGTGGTCGTACATGCCGCCGCGATGCATGGCGCGCACGGTGTGCAGCCACATCGCCTCGGCGTCATCAGCCCCGGCCGCAGCCAGCACCCCCAAAGGCAGGAGTTGCGCCGGACGCGGGAACTTGGGTGCCGGGCCGAAGCCGCCCTCTTGGGCGTCGTACTGCTCGCGTAGACTCTGCAGCACCTGTGCATCGAGATCCGATTCCAAGGCCTTGGCTGCGACATCGCTCCCGGCTGTCATCGCAGTGAGCTCGCGGGTCAAACGCTCGCCCGCCTGGACCATCTCGTCACGGCGATCGCGCCACGCGGTCACTAGGCTATTGAGCAGTTCCACAAACTGTTGCTTCGGAAAATACGTGCCGCCAAACAAGGGCTTGCCCTCGGGCGTCAGGAACACCGTCATCGGCCAACCGCCGCGACCGGTGGTAGCCTGAACAAAACTCATATAGACGTGGTCGATATCGGGCCGCTCTTCGCGGTCGAGTTTGACCGCAATAAAGTACTCTTTGAGCAAGGCCGCTACGGCCTCGTCTTCAAAGCTCTCGCGCGCCATGACGTGGCACCAGTGGCAGGTTGAATAGCCAACCGAGAGAAACACCAACTTGTTCTCGGCCCGAGCGCGGGCGAAAGCCTCATCGCCCCAGGGATACCAATCAACCGGATTGGCCGCGTGTTGCAGCAGGTAGGGGCTGGCGCTGTGAATCAGGCGATTGAAATCCTCACCACCATCTGGCGGCAGCTTGGCCCGTTGTGCTGCGCTACCGAGCAGATGAATCTCAGACGCTTGCGCAGAAAACACGCACAGCACCAACAGCAAACCGACGGCACACCACACCATGACGCTCCCCTCCTCGCGCGCAGGACACCGGCGCGCGCTGACAAGGGAACAGGAAACTCATTCGGTAACGGCTGTTACAGAACACCGCCGAGTGCGAGGCCAATGGTTGCCAGCACCGCGGCAATCATGCAGGCATCTGCCATCCAGGATCGAGTCTTCATTACAGACTCCTTCCCCCGGTATCAGAGCACGTCCCATGCCGTTTCTGCTACGCACAGCAGGCGGCCCTGTGGGAGCTTCCTACATGGCTCGGCGCGATGGGCCGCTATTGTGGGCCGGGTGGATATGGCAATGGAGAGTCGAACGCTCAGATGGCTGTGCGCGGTACTGGTATGCCTTGGCAGCCTTGGGGCCGCCGAGCCCAAGCCCGAACGCGCTGCCGTACCGGTCGCTGCCGCTGAGATCGACGCCCTCGTGGCCGCCGACCTCGCCGCTGCCGGCATTATGCCCAACCCCCGCCGCGATGACCTGGCCTTCGCGCGCCGGCTCAGTCTCGACCTGATCGGGCGCATCCCCAGCTACGACGAACTGACCCGCTACATGGCCTGGCCGCGCAACGAACGCCGCGCCAAGCTGATCGATGAACTGATCGGCTCGCCCGGCTATGTCTCGCACCAGTTCAACCAGTGGGCCGATCTGCTCCGCGTTGAAAGCCGGATGCAAGGCCGCATCCCAGGGCAACCGTATAGCGACTGGCTCAAGCAGGCCCTGAGCGACAACATGTCGTACCAAGCCATGGTGCAGCACCTGCTGACGGCCTCAGGCGGCCTGTGGGAGAACGGCGCTACCGGCTATTACCTGCGCGACCAGGGCATGAACCAAGACAACATGGCCAACACCGTGCAGCTGTTCTTGGGCACCCGCATTCAATGCGCGCAATGCCACGACCATCCCTACGACGTTTGGACCCAGGGTCAGTTCATGGGCATGGCGGCCTTCACCAGCCAGTTGCGCACCGGCGGCCCCCAGGCCAGCTTGCCGCAACTCAAGCCCAAAGACATTCAGGCGATTCGCAAAGAATTACCGCGCGAAGCCGAGCAGGCGATCAGTCGGTTTCTCCGCAACGTAGCACCCGGCGTGCTCCCACCCAAGCGCGCCACGATTCGCTTGGCCGATGACTTCCGCGGCAGCGATGGTGAACCCGGCGACGTCGTCCGGGCCCACAGCCTGTGGGGTGCGCCAGCCACGGTTGACGCCAAGGGCGATAGCCTGCAAACCTTGGCCGATTGGGTCACCGACGACAGCAACGAACGCTTCGCCATGGTCATCGCCAACCGCAGCTGGAAATGGATCATGGGCCAGGGCTTGATTGAGCCGATTGACGACCTGCGTGCAGACAGCGTTGCCAGCAACCCAGCCCTGATGGCCCACCTCAGCGCACTGATCAAAGAACTCGATTACGACCTCCAGGCCTACCACCGCATCTTGGTCAGCACCGACACCTACCAGCGCGAAGCCGGCATGGTGAACCCAGACCAAGCCTACCGCTTCCCGGGCCCGAGCCTGAAACGTCTCAGCGCCGAGCAGGTCTGGGACAGCCTGATGACTCTGGTGGTCCCCGACCTCGATCTGCGGACCGGCCGCCGCGATACCGACTTTAGCGACCAGTACGCCGAGATCCGCGCCCTCGACCGGGCCGGCTTCGCCGCCATGGCCAAAAAACTCGGCGACGTTGCCAAACAAGCCGAAAGCCTGCGCCGGCAACGCCGCGACGAGCTGACCCAGGCCGAGCGCGCGCGTAAAAACGGCGACGAGGCCGCTGCTGAACAAGCCCAGCGCGAAGCGGCGCGGATTGGTCGGCAATTGCGCGACATCGCCCAGCACACCGGCGCCGAAACGCCGATGTTGGCCATGATGATGAACATGAAGATGAGCCCCGCGCCGGATGCGCCCAAGAAGCGCCCCGATCCACGCTGGAAGGGCCTCGACGCGCGCTGGGTACGCGCCTCTGAGCTCAAGCAGCCAATGCCACCGGGGCATTTCCTGCGCGACTTCGGCCAGAGCGACCGCCAAACCATCGATGCCAGCAACCGCGAAGCCACGGTGGTGCAAGCCCTGACCCTGCTCAACGGCACGGTTGACCAGGTGATATTGTCCAAGAACGCCAAGCTGACCCAACACCTGCGCGCCACCAGCAGCCGCGATCAACGCATCCGCCTGCTGTTCCTCGCGGTGCTGGCGCGTGAGCCAGCCGACCACGAATGGCAGGCCGCGCGCGAGATCAGCGGCGGCAATGCCGACGCGGCCGCCGCCGACCTGACCTGGGCCCTGATCAACACCACCGAATTCCTGTTCCAGCACTGAGACGCCGATGAGCCTGCACCGCCACGCCCGTGAGCTCGATCAGCTCAACCGCCGCGCCTTTCTCGGTCGCGTTGCTCGCACCGCGCTGGGTGTAGGCGCCGCCAGCCTGCTGCCAGGCTTGCTGTATGCCGATCCAACTGCGCTTGCGCTCGGGGGCCCGCGCCGACCCACCGCCAAGCGCGTGATTTATTTATACCTGGCCGGCGGCATGAGCCACATCGACACCTTTGATCCCAAAATCGACGCCGAAGTAGCCGGCCCGATGTCGGCGATCCCGAGCAATGTCGACGGCTTATTTCGGTCGGAGTACCTACCCCGCCTCGCGCAAACCGCCGACAACCTGTGCTT
>JAQIBG010000292.1 GCA_027859175.1 Planctomycetota bacterium
CCAGCCAACACCACGGAACGCGCGGCGCCGTCAACCGGCTTCTCATCTTCCTTGATGGTGATGCCCCAACTGACCGTGTCGCCGAGGGCGTACACCCCCGTGCCATTGGTCGGCACCACGGTGATCTGGGCCGCCCAAGCCACACTCGCCGCAACAAGAAGGAGGAACACAGATCGGCAGCTGGAATGTATCATGACCGAATCCTGCGCGAATTACCGAAACTGCACTCAATGGCTGCGCTTACCACTGTCTGCCTACTGCTACGCCTCCTAGGCTCGCCGTGTTGAGCACAAAGTGGCGACGTCGCCATTTTAACTGTCCGGGCGGGCCTTTGACGACGTCTTTAGCTATGACATGCAAGAAAACTGCCCCTCACAAGCTAATACAATCAGCGCACAATCGCCTCAAACGATGTGCACCGAAGATCTTATGCTCCTAACCCGTAAGGGGTTCACCCTGATCGAACTGCTGATGGTGCTCGGCATTGTGGCCGCCATCACCAGTATCGCGGTTCCAGCCTACTCGGCCCACCGCGACCGGAGTCGAATCCAAGACGCCCAAGTACTGGTGACCGCCCTGGCCGGCGCCATCGCTGGTGACGGCCGGACTGTGTTCATATGCACCGATGGCCCGATGCGCCGCGCCTGGGATCTCGACGAAGACGAGATCATCGATGGCGATCCTGCCCACAGCAGCGCGAGCGCCGCCCTCAAGGCCCGCGCACCGCAGGGCTATGCCGGCCTGGTCAATGATCTCGACCTCAACCTGCGGGCTCAGCAGGTAGACGCCGGTAGACGCCCCGTCGACCCCTGGGGCCGCCCCCTGCACATTCGCTGGCAGCGCAACGCCTTTGGTGGCGGCGATGTGGGCGTGTTCTCGCTTGGCCCCGATGGCAAGTCCATCGATGCCCCCACCGCCGTTGACGACATCACCAGTTGGGAAATCAAACCATGACCCACGCCGCTCCTACCCGCCACGCCATGACCGCGATTGAAATCGTGGTGGTGCTGTCGATCGCGATGACCCTGGTTGGCATGGTGGTGCCCAGCACCCTCACCTCCCTGCGCCACAACGCCGTGCGCTCGGGGGCCTCGTCGATCCTCGACGTGTGGACCCAGGTTCAAATGCGCGCGCAAACCGAGATGGCCAATCCCAGCGACCCCACGCCCGATCACTACGGCGTGGTGCTGGTGCAGGAGAATGGCCGGGCCTGGGTTGCCATGATCCACGACGATCGCGATAGCGCCGCGCTCAGCGGGTCGCCCGAACAGGCCCGCATGTACCTCGAAGCTGGGCGCTTCAGCGCCGACTCCAGCAAGCCAGCCGCGCTGCGACACGAACTCGACGGATCGGTGGTCGTTGCTACTGCCGACGCGAGCGGCACCTGGTCGGTACGCGATGGCGTGTGGGTGTGGTATGCCCGCTTCGGCAGCGCTACTCCAATTTCAAGTGGCGACGTCGCCAACTCAGCCGCCAATCGTGCGGCTCCGTTCGGCATCGGCGTTACCGAACCACCCGAGATTGCCGCCACCAGTGGGGTCTCCGCGCCGGTGCTGTGCCACGGCCTGCGCGTCCAAACCCATGACTACACCGGCACTCAAGGCCACGCGGTTGCCGTTTCGATCTATCACGCCGGCGTTGGCGTGATTGAGGACCAGCAGTGAATCGGCGCGGCCTGACCCTCACCGAGGTCGCTATCAGCCTGCTGATCGTCAGCACCACGGTGCTCAGTGCCGTACTCATGCTGCCCCTCGGCCTGCGCGCCCAACTCGAATCGCGCCATCAACTGTTTGCCGCTGCCGCTGCCATGAGCGTGCTCGATTCCACCCACCAATCGCTGCAGATCCGTGGCGTCGATGGGTATTATAATAGCTTTGACGGCACCCATGGCCGGATTGATGGCTCGGTACCCACCGCTGCTGGCATCCAAGCCGGCCTTGTACACGGCAGCGCCCGAGCCCCCGACCTCGACAAACTGCTGACCATGCCCGATAGCGGTGCGCTGCCAGTACCCGATGTCATTGCACGACGTCTCGACAGCGATGGCGACGAGATCAGCACCCTGCTCGACCAAGGCGGCATGCTGTTCTCCCTAGCTGGCACGCCGGTGCGCGACCTCGGCACCAAGTCCCAATCCGAGCGCACAACCACCCGCATCAGCCCGGCCACCGCCCAGCGGGAGCTCGTGTTCGCTGTCGTGGGTGCACCCCAGCAGAATCTGCTGCTCAGCCACCCAGCTGATGACTTTCCGCGCTACGAGATCTACCCCTTCCCGCCGGCTTGGCTCAAGCAACCCGGCAGCTATGGCAGCCACGCGAGGGGCGGCGGCAGGGCAGCGTTGAAAGTGGCCGATATTTACAAAACCGGCGAGATCACCGTCAAACGAAATAATACCACCGTCACCCTCAGCGGCGGCTCGTGGCCAAGCTGGGCTGCCGACGCGGACCTGTACGCCTACGACAAAAAAAACAAGAAATGGAAAGCCCTGGGCCAAGTTAAATCCCGCGACAGCGTCACCGTGGTTAAACTCTATGCCGGCAGCACCGAGCCCTTTACCAATGTCGACTATGAATTGCGCAGTCTTGACCCAGCCATTCAGGTCAGCCTGCCTGGCGTGTACCCTATCGCCACCGTCCACGGCACCGACCATGTCGGCGGATACGGTACCGACATCAGCAACGGCGATACGAATCGCGTTGACAGTGGCGACGCTGCCTTCGGTGACTTCGCCAACGACCTGCACAATGAGGTTAAACCCTACACCAATTACGCGGTCCTACAGCCGATTCGCTACCACGGGCGCAACTGGATGTACTTCGCGCTCCGCGATGCGAGCTCACCCTGGGCTAACAGCCGTGATGCCTTTATCGATCTTGCCGGCGATGCCGAAGGTGGCTGGCTGCCGGTGCAATCCCTGATGGGGCTTGAGACCTACTATGTCAGGAACAAGTCGCCACTGGACGTCCGCCCCACCAGTCTCGAAGCGCCCAATTACCCGCTGCCTACCTACGAAATGCGGGCCAGCTACCGCGACCGTGCGCTCGCCCTGTGGCAGAGCGTGATGCCGGCCGGATTTACCGCGCTGACGCCACGACTCTCAACCGCCAACGACGACCTGCGCCTCGACTGCGACCGCTACGAATTTCCTTCGGCTGAACTCAACGGCTTCACGACGATTGACCCTAGCCAACTCGCCGGCCGCGACTTCCCGCCGCATCCTGCCCAGGTCATGGCTTTGAGCTATCTGGCCCACAGTGCAATGATGGTGGCTGGCCTGCGCCCGCCGTTCAAAAATACGGGCCTGCTGATGTGGTTTGACGGGCTGTCCGGTGGCACCGACAGCGACGGCGACGGCAAGGCCGACACCTTCAGCGAGACGGTTGACAATGCTTGGTACAAAGACGCCAAACGCGTTCGCTACAACGACGCCACCCACCTCCAGGTCACCAGCGATATCTACACCGATTGCGTGCTCTATGCCGGTGATTTTTTGTGGCTGCTTGATGACCCAGATCTGGTCTACGAAGTGGCCACCACGGTCACCATCACCAAGGGTGAAAACATCGGATTGGTGGAACTCAGCCAAGCCTACCCGGTGCTCGGTGACAGCGAGGGCTACCGCTACGGACCGGCCCAGGCCGTCAACATCCCAGCCGGGCTCGATGGCCATGCACATCGCGTCGCAACCAACACAGACCTCGCCTTTGCTGCCGCCGTCCACGAGATGAGCCTGCAGTGGGCGATCAGCTATGCGCGCGAAACCCCCTACGACCTCGGCGCGCCTTTCCCGGCCAATCGGGCCCTGTCGCTCGACCGGCCCCTGGTGATTGCTGATCTGTTTACGCCAGCCGGCCAAGCCATGCGCCCCGGCACCAACGCGAATTTTTTCTCCGCTAGCGAGCAGCACTACCGCTTCATTACCCCGGAAAATCCCCAAGCAGGCCGCTACGGAACGGCCACCGGCTTCCCTCGCGGCGGCAGCGGCAGCCAAGTCTTGACTCATGTCGGCGTTGGCGACCGGCGCGGGCCAAACCATGATGCCGTGGTTGCCAACAGCGCCTTTGCGGCCCCCAGTGCCAGTCATGATCGCACCCGCTTTTGGCCAGTCCGCCCCTTTGACGCCCGCGACCGGGGCCGGGAACTGGTGTTCTGGTCGGTAGCGTGGCAAGACTACGAAGACGCCGAAACCGCCCCTGGCGCCACCCTCGATATCGCCGCCCTCGGCTGGCGCCTGGAAGCGAGCGGAAGCGGCGCCCAGATCATCACGCCCAAACACTGGCGTCGTGACAGCATCCACGATCAGTTCTGGTTCATGCATCCGGAGCGACGCAGCGCGTGGGCGGATGCCGACCGCGTTCGATTCGGCTTCGTTCAAACCGACAGCACGCTTGGCGAAAGCACCACCAACCTCGACCTGATGCTTGGGCACTGGGGCGCCGACCGCAACAATAACGGCATTCTCGATCGCGGCCCGGTGCCTGCCACCACGCGCCTGCGGGCCCGCAGCGTGGCCCGCTTCACCGTCTACGACGCCATCATGCGCGTCCACGCCAGGAATTAACCATGCCGCGCAACGCCCTGAGCCTGATTGAAGTGCTGATCGCCCTGGCCCTGTCGATGATGATCATCCTGATCAGCGCCGGCGCCTTTCGCCTCGCCTCGCGGGCCATTTCCGAAGCCCGCGCCATGAGCGTTGAGAATCGCCTGCTCGGGCTCGGCATGCACCAGGCACTTGATGACCTGGATTACTGGCGCAACTACGCCGATCCGCAACTGCCCTACGACAAGGCCTTCCTCCAAGAACAAGGCACCAGCACGGTGACCATAAGCGGCCAAAGCTACGCGCCGCGCATCGCACCGATGCGCCGCGTCACCTTCTCACGCCGCACCGACAACAACAGTTTTGCCACCACCGGCTATGATGTCAGCCCACGCCAAACCGCCGGCTCGCGCACCAACACCCCGGCCTATGGCGTGCTCACCAACCCCACCTGTTTCCTGCCGCATGACCCGCGCAGTTGGTACCGCGGACACCGCTACCCGTCGCGTGAACCCACCCAAGCCCAGGCCGGCACGTATGCGGGCTCGCAAGACCTCTACCCCTTCACCCGCAATCTATTAGGCAAAAGTTCATACTACAACCGTAGCAACACCCAGTTTGCCCAGGCCTTTTTCGAACCAAGCCAAATGTGGGGGCCCTATCATCTCATCGCGTCCACCGACATGCTCGATAACGACCATGCCGGCCAAGACCTCGCGCAACGCCAAACCGCCGCCAGCCTGCCCAACTTTACCCATCGCCTGTTCCAACGCCTCGACGATTTCGGCTGCGCAATGTACCTGCCGCATGGCTCAAGCAGCTTGGTGATGGACCGCAACGGACGCACCCCGAGCTATGACAGCGTGCCAACGCACCCATTGCAAACCAGTTACCAAAAGGCCTTCCGCGTCAATAATTACATTCGCAGCGAGAGCCGCAGCGGCAATGCCGACTTCGCCGCTCGCTTCAGCGCTGGCGTTGTTGATTACCAAGCCTGGACCGGCGTGCGCGCCATTGCCAATACCGGTCTGTTTTACGACCCCACCGATTACCCGGTGCGCGAGATCTTCAACGAGGCGCTGCGCACGGTTCACAATAACGATGAGGGCGACCGGGCCTGGATGGGCACCGCCGCCATGACCGTGCATCTCCCTTACAACCGGGCCACGCGCTTTGGCGGCTTCAAGGGTTCGCCCTCGCCGGATCAATCGAGCTATAACAGCCAATCGCGCCCGATGGACTACGTCAACCGCCCGGCCGGCGTGCCGATTTTATCGCACACCAGCCTGCGCTTTTCCAACTACCTCGGCGGCGACATTGCCCTGCAACGCGTCATGGTTGATGACCCCGACAGCGGCGAAAGCCTGATCCTCAGCTTCTCGGCCTTCGGCACCAATTATCGCGGCGCACGGCAGCACTACCGCGTTGCTGGCGCAGCCCTCGGCTACGACATGGGAGACTGGTATGAATAACCAGCAAAACCAGCAACGGCGCGGCACCGTGCTGATCATCGTAGTCGGCATCGCTGTGATGCTGGTGGCCCTGGTGACCTCGTTTTTCATGTGGATGCGGCGCGACTCCGAATCGTCAAACCTGTTGATCCAAGAAGCCCAGGCCCGCGCCATGCTCCACGCCGCCGTCAGCTACGTGCAAGAAGGCTCGATGCTAGGCTGGGCCCCCAATGGTACTGCGGCCACGCAGTGCTTTGGCTGGACTGACATCCGCGACGGTTCGCTCGGGCCACGACCACCGCGACCAGCCAGTAGCGGCGCCAACATCAGTCCGATCCCCGTCCCGAGTTGGTGGTCAGGCAGCGTCAGCTATCAAGCCTTCCCCACCGACAGCCAGTTGCCCCCAGCCAGCGCGCGCCAATGGCCGTGCCCTGGGAGCAGCGTACGCGTTGCCATGGCCGCCTGGAAACGCCCGCCCTATGCGATCGAGCCGATCATGGCGGCCAATCCGATCCGGCCACCCCTGCCCTACGGCGACTCCAACTGGAACACCGCCTTTGAAACCACCGTCCCCACCTGGCAACGCCGGTACGCCACTCCTGGCGACTCGCTGTTCACCTTCGGTGGCACCAGCGGCGCCCTCGGCATGCTTGATCCGCAACCAGTCGCCAACACCTACACCGACTTCCGCGACGGCGACCGCACCATTAAAGCCGGTACCGACACCCGCGGTTGGTTCCGGGTCTACCGAGAACTACTGACCGATCACGATGGCGACGGCCGCGTTTATCGTGGCGCCGACACCAGCGCCAGCACCGTGCCCTGGGCGGCCGACACCGTCGCCCTGTACGACGCCAGGGATCCGGCCCCCAACCATAAAAACTGGAACGTATTCATCATCACCTGCGGCGCCGGGCCTACGCAAGGCTTCCGCTTCTATGACAAAACCGACCCGGGCTGGAGCTACGCGCTTGAGCCGGTTACCGCGAGTCAATCTGGGCTCTTCGCCGACCGCGCCATGTTTGAAGACCTGCGCGCCCGCGAGCGGATCCTGTGGTACCGCGTTGAATGGAGCGCCACCACCGGCGGCGTGCTCGACAGTGAACATTTGCATGATGAATTCGGCCTCGCCTCGGCCCGCACCAGCGCCGCGGCTGTGCTCAGCACCGGCGGCCATATGGCCTGGGTTCAACGGCTCGATGAGGCGCCCCCGCTATGGTAAGCCACCGCCAGCGCGCGTACACGCTGCTCGAACT
>JAQIBG010000303.1 GCA_027859175.1 Planctomycetota bacterium
CCCGTTCAGATGGCCCGCCAGCAAGCTGAAACCAAGGAAGCTGCACGCCGCGGCAAGGAAGACGCCCGCAGCCAACGCGAGATCGAGAAGACCGTTGAACGCCGCGACGCCGGCTACCAAGACCTCGACCGCGCCCTGGCCGGTGTCAAGAAGTGGGACCCGTCGAAGGGCGAATACGCCACCGTGAAGGCGCAAGGCGGTGGCAGCGTGTACGGCCGCTCCGGCGGGATCCGCGGCGGCTCGCGTGGTGGGTACGTCGAGCGCGACTACGGCTACGCCTACGACACCCAAATCTTGACTGATAGCTCGCGCAAGGATTGGGCCTACCGCAGCAATAAAGCTTTGGCCTACCTAAAGGATGCCATCACTGCGGTCCGCAGCCTCGGCGGCATTGAGCGCAAGGCGATGAAGCTCGGCCTCGAGCCGATTCAGACCCAAGAAGAACTCGAGAGCTTCTACAAAGAACTCAACGAGCAGTACGAGTACGTCAACGAGCGCAAGAACCGCAAAGAGCGCTGAGCTCACATTGACTGTCTGACCAAGCGGTCAAACCAACTACGCAAAGAGCCGGGCACCACGTGCCCGGCTCTTTGCGTAATACAAAGCAGCATCCTGCCTATTCGGCTGCAATCTCGTGCTCGGCGAGAATCGCCGCATAGCGCCCATCGGCACGCATCGCATCGAGAGCGCCTTGCCACTGCGCCACCAGCGCAGGATCGGTGCCCTTACTGAAGGCGATATACAGCTCCGTCTCCTGCAGCACCAAGGCCACCTTGATCTGGCTCGGGTGGCCACCGAACTGACGCAATTTGAATGGGATCTGGATCTCGCCACCGGCCCACAAGTCAATCCGGCCCTCCAACAATTTGCGCCCGTTGAGGCGGTCGTCGATACCAGCCTTGAGCTGCTCGTCGCCAAAGCCCTGACTGCGCAGGTACTGGTCTACAGCGTCGTCTTTGTAGGTCCCTATCGTGTAAGCCTTGGCCGCAGCTAGGTCGGGCAGCGTGATCTTGCTGTCGGCCTTGGCAAACAACGCCCAACGATTGTGCACCAACGGGCCCACCCACTGGAACAAGTCTTGGCGCTCGGGCGTAAGCGTGGTCGAAAAGAGCGCCGTATTGGGCTCGGCTTGGACCGCGGCGTAGCCTTTGGTCCAGGGCCAGATGAGCACCGGACCTTCGTCACCAACTCGCTTGCGAATCTCCGCCACGAGGGCCGCACTGACCCCCACCAGAGACTCTCCCTCAGGATAATTGAAAGGCGGGTAATTCTCGCTGATGACACGTATTTGGGCCGCACTGGCCACACCGGCACACAGCAGCAGGAGCACAAGACGATTCCACATGCCCACGTCTTAAACAATTCGCTCTGGCACGCCACAACTCGCCACGACCATGTCTTGCCAGTGTACACCCTGATCAACACACGACATGAAGCAGTGCTAGGCCTTGCAAGTGTCTAGCCACATGCTGAATAGTCGGCTTGCTCAGGTAAAATAAGGGGGCTCTCCCATGGCACTCAGCACAACCTTTCTCTATCGCGAACGCTGGCGGATGTGGGTCGCACTCGCGGTAGCCGCCGTGCTGATCGCCACCATTGGCCTGACGGTGCACCATCTGATCAAGCGCGAAGTCAGGCGGCTCGTTGGCAACAGCCTCGACACCATGGTCGACACGCACGCCAACGGCATGGCGCTGTGGACCAGCAGTCACCGTGAGCTTGCTGGAACAATAGTTGAGCGTTCGGTCATCCGCGAATATGCCCGCGCCGCTCTGCTCGGTGATGCCGACGCGCAAAGCTGGCTGTCCGAGTCGCTGATGAGCGTGATCGAGCCGCAGGGCTTCGCATCGTTTTTCCTGCTCGACGGCAGCGGCGCGATCAAACAGGCCTCGGTTGGGCCCGCATCCGGCCATATGCCAGCCACTCTTCGGCCCTTTCTCGACGACAGCATTCATGCACCCACCATCACCCCACCGATGATGATGCCGCACCACGCGGCCGATGAGGCATTGGCACCACACATAGCCGTTTGCGCTGCCCTGCGCGACCCTGACAGCCCGCCCTACGGCTTTCTCGTGTTGCTCATCCACCCACAAGACGACTTCGCCGATTTCTTAGCCGCCGGCCAATTCGGCAAGAGCGGTGAAACCTATGCCGTCGACAGCGAAGGCTGGATGATCGCACCGAGCCGGTTCATGCAGCAGCTCAAATCGATGGGGCTGCTCAAGGAAACCGCCGAGGACTCGATTCTGCGTATGGTTGTGCGAGACCCTGGCCGGGATCTACGCGGTGCCCCGCTAACCGAGGCAACCGGTGGCCACCTGCCGCTGACGCGCTCGGTAGGTGCGGTGACACAGAAGCAGCCCGGCATGGATCTCGAGCCCTATCGCGACTACCGTGGCGTGCCCGTGGTTGGCGCGTGGCGCTGGCTCGATGACATGGGCATTGGCATCATCGTTGAAATTGATGCCGATGAGGCCTACGCACCGCTGACCACCCTGCGCATGGTATTTGGCGTCTTAGTGGCCCTTCTGGCTATCGCCACGGTGGTGGGCACGGTTATCTGGCGGCGCAACAATCTCCTCGGCCGCCGCGCCAACGACGCCGAAGCGCGCCTGCGTCAAGTGGGCCAATACCAGCTAGAAAAGAAAATCGGCGAAGGCGGCATGGGAGCCGTTTATCTCGGCCAGCATTCGATGCTGCGTCGCCGCACCGCGATCAAGATGATCGCCGGCCGCGCGTCCGACGAAGACCTCAAGCTGTTCGAACGCGAAGTGCAGCTGTGTTGCCAGTTGACCCACCCCAACACCATCGCTGTGTACGATTACGGACGCGCCGCCGACGGTACCTTTTATTACGCGATGGAATTCCTTGAGGGCGCTGACCTCGACACCGTGATTGAGCGCACCGGCCCGATACCACCCGGGCGCGTGATCCATGTGCTGACTCAGGCCTGCTGGTCCCTGGCCGAGGCCCACCGCGCCAATCTGATTCATCGCGACATCAAACCAGCCAATATTTTCCTGAGTGAACGTGGTGGCGTGTACGACTTCGTCAAAGTCCTCGACTTCGGCTTGGCTAAAAGCACCGACGCACGCTCGCCGCAGCTCTCTGCCGCTGACGTCATCTCCGGTACTCCGCCTTATATGTGCCCCGAGATCATCCAGCAATCGTCTGATGTTGATGGCCGCAGCGATCTCTACTCGCTCGCCATCGTCGGCATTTACTTACTGACCGGCAAAGTGCCCTTCGACGGCAGCAACGTGATGGATGTGCTGATGGCACACGTGCAACGCGAACCGCCGTCACTCGAAGAACTCGCCGGTCGACCGGTACCGCCCGACCTCGAAGGCGTGCTGATGACCTGCTTGGCCAAAGACCCCGCCGACCGACCACGCAACGCCGACGCCCTGCGCCGTGCACTGGAAAACTGTGCCGACGCCGGCACCTGGACCAGCGACATGGCCGCCACTTGGTGGGCCGAAGAATGGAAACACGAGACCGGCGATAGCGGGGCGCGCGTCACCAGCGGCGGGCGGACGATGATGCTTGATAGCAAACGATTTTTGGATTGAAGGTCCTGGGTCCTGGTACGCGCCTAACGGCGCTTGGGTCGTGGGAACAGCCAAGCAGACTTGGGCGGGGTGCGGGGCGGCAGCCCCGATTCCAAGCCTGCTTGCAGGCGGCCTAAGACCTAGGACCTAGACGGAACGGCCAAACTACACCGGATCCGGCACCATCAAGATCACCCGGTCAGCCCCCAGGTCGATATTATGGCTGCCGGCCTCAAGCCGCCGCCACTGATCTGACTCCACCGGGCACACCTTGGCTGGGCGCTCAAGTTCAACGCCCACCATGCGGGCGCCGCTCAGGTTCTGGATCAGATAGAACGGCAGGTCTTCACCTTCGAGGCGATGGACGATCACTTCGTGTGACGGCTCACTGAGCGCCACCGGCTCGCGCAGGGCCGAACCCAGGGCCTCGGCGAAGCGGCTCAGCCACTCTTGTTCCCGATACGCGAAGTAACGTTGGAAAGCGCAGGTGCCAAACCACACCGTGCGACCACGCTCCTCGGTGCCTGGGCGGTTGACCGCCAAGGGCCGCCCATCCGAATCGCGATGCGTCACCTCGGCATCCTCAGCCGGATCAAGCAAGACCCGCAGCCACCAACCCGGCAGATCGCCGTCGTCGCCACGCAAGGTCACGCCTTCGGTATCGCACTCCACGTCATTGACCTGGGCACCGAGCATCTCGCCAATCACCGTCATGCCCTTGCCGTCAACGCGGCCGGTGTCGTCTTTCCAGCCCGGCAGACCATCGGCGATGATGCTGCCACCACGCCGCACGAACGACGCCAAGGCCTTAGCGCTGCTGGTTTCGAGGCACCAGGCGCCCGGCACAATCAGCTCTTCAATCCCGTCCATCAGGCCTTCCTGCAGACGCGACTCATCAAACAACTGGTACGGCAACCCAAGCGCGCGGCATACCGCGCACGCACCTGCCACTGCGTCAACGCCGGCCCATGGGGTCCGCGGATCGGTGATCGACGCCGAGCCCTTGCCCTGAGCCGCATGCATCTGACTGGCTTCAGACACCAAAATGCCAACGCGCGCGTCGCCAGGACGAGCACCGGCAAACACCTTGCGATGCCGGTTGAGCGCCTCGACCACCTTCTCGGTCTCTTTGAGCCGAACCGAGGGTTGACCCTGCCAATCGAGTAGGCCCCACTCGCCGGCCTCGCCACCATCGTGACGGGTGTTGAAACACCAGTACACCACGGCTTCGGCACCGCTACCGATTGAGGTCCACAACCAGCGCCGGATATGACGCCGCGTTGGGGTGTGGCTCACGCCGCCCGACATCAATGCCGAACCGCCCTGCAATTCACTGACCCAGCACCGGCGGTCGCGGGATGCATCGCGCACCATGGCGGTGAAGAAAGCAATGGCCTCATCAAAGCGCGCGCGCCCGAAACGCGTGGCATGCCACACCGGATGCGCACTGCAGCCGAGGAAATCGAACAACTCGCCGCTACGCCACACCGACTGCCCCTGCTTGAACACCGGGCCAGCCAAGTTGTGCGGATTGAGGTGGATCGGATGCAGATTGTCGTGCTCGCGCACCACCGCACAAATATCACCCAGCTTCGAGTGCAGGTACTCCACGCTGAACCGATAATAATCGAGGGCGGCGGCAAAGGCCGGCACTGGGCCGCCTTGCTGCGCGGCCACGTGACGCCAACCGATCTGATCGAAGTCACCGAACTGCGGATACCAGGCTCGGTTCAAATTTTCGATATCACCGCGATAGCGCGAGCGCAGGAAGCGCTGCAACTCGCGCAGCGCACCGGCGGTCTGCCGTGGCTCGATCGAAGCCTCGTTCCAGGCAATCCACGAATCGAGCGCCTTATGATCAGCGTAACGTTGAACCACCTTGCGCACATAGCCCAGCGCGCGCGACCAATGGGCCGGATCGTCGAGGTCGGCCACTTCTTGGTTGTTGTTGGTGCGCTGCATCCAACCCGGCGCGGTTTCAGCCATGATCGTAGGCACCACGCCAATGCCATGCTTGGCCGCCACATCGAATACGGTGTCAAACTGGCTGAAATCCCAATTGGAGGGCTGCGGCTCAACCAAGTCCCAGTACACAAACAGGCGCAGCAGGCGTAGGCCCGAGGCCGCCATCTGCTCAACCCATGCGGCAATCTGATCGGGCGTGTCGCCACGATTGATGAACAACATACTACCGATGCGAGCTAGCTGAGGACCTGACATGAACCATCTCCCGAACCATGTCTCGTAGACGGGCCCCTCCTCCCGTCAACGTAGGACCAGCAAGTCTTGGGGCGAAGTAGCCAGCGTGCATGGGTTCGATGCCAGCGCCGACGGCTTGCCCTTCATCGCGACGACCCTAACAGGCGCGGTCGATCAGCTTGGTGCATCTCAGACGCTCAGCGACCTCAGAGTTGGCTCTGGACCTGCTCAACCCAGGACGCGTCGTCACCATTGGCGCCAAAGGCTGCCAACACTGTCCCCAACACCGACGGCTTACTGAACCGCTGGTCCGGCTCCTTGGCTAGGCACCGGGTCACCACCAGCACCAAGCGCGGGTCCAAATCTGGGCGCAGCGCCGCCAGATCAGGAATCGGCCCGCGCAGCGTCTGTGACATCACGTCGGCCGGGCTCGCGCCGGTATAGGGCGGGCGCCCCGACAGGGCGCAAAACAGACTGGCCCCTAGCCCATAGATATCGGCCCGGGTATCCAACTGCTGCGCTTCCAGATATTGCTCCGGCGCCATGAAACCGGGCGTGCCGATTACCATACCCACCTGGGTCAAATGCGCATCATCCGTCACTGGACGCGCTAAACCGAAATCGCAGATGCTGGGCTTGCCATCGGCGGTCACCAAGATGTTGGCCGGCTTCAGATCGCGATGCAACACACCACCATCACTAATTGCCTGGAGCCCACCACAGCAGGCGGCAAACAGACGGCTGGCATCAGCTTGATTGAGAGGGCCAAAGCGCCGAATCAGGCGTGATAGCGACACGCCATGGATGTAGCGCATCACCAAAAAGGGCACGCCCTGGTGAACCCCAGCATCCAACATGCGGGCCACCCGAGGATGCCGTATCGCCTGCGCCAAGCGGCCCTCGCGAACGAAGCGATCCGCATAATTGCCACCACGCAACAGATGGCGGTGCGGCACTTTGACCGCCACCAAACGCCCATCAGGGCCGCGCGCCCGATACACGTGGGCCATGCCGCCCGCCCCCACTTCGCCAAGCACCCGGTAGGCACCCAGCGATTCCGGGATGCGCTCGCGGTTCTCAGCCAAACGAATCGACGCCGTTGGCCGAAGGACATCGACCTCGAGGTTTGATTCGTCGTTGACTAGGTCGAACAGATCAACGTCGACGTCGTGTTCGAGCCCCGACGGCGGCAAGGCGGCGTCGGTCAAACCCACCACCACCAAGAGCTGATGCTTACCGATAGCGAACAACTGACCAATCGCCTGTGACGGCAGGCTTGGCGCGCCCTCGCCGCTCGTCGGCACGCCCAAGCACGCATGCTCAACGCCGCCATCGCACAAACGTTGCACGATGCCGCCAATGATATTGGTTAACTCCCGCAATGCGTCGGCGCCGTCAGCGGGCGCCATACGCTCAACCGGATCGCCCGACATCAGACTCGCAAACTGGGCAGCCAAGGCGGCATCGCACAAGAGCGCCAAGCAGCCAGCAGCAGGAACCTGGAGAGCCACCTGCGCCCACTGTGGACGAACCCCCAGGGGCCGCACCGTGTCGGGCCCCACCGGCACCACGTCAACCAAGGCCAGCGAGCACAGAGCGCCGCGCACCGCAAGCCGCAACGCGTCTTCAAGGCCATTTACACCCGGGACAAGCATGCCCCCATGCTAGCAGACCCCACGCAGATCAACAAGCCCGGCACATTGCCTCAAGCCAGAGCACGTTCACCGCGGAGCCAGCAGCGCCGCACGGCCGCCGCCGCCAACTTGGGCTGACGATAACGATCAAAGCAGCCGGTCTCGATCGGCACGCCGTTGGCATCCAGGTGATCGCTCAAGCTAGCGAGACCAAGGCCCGCCAAGCGTGGCTCGGCGACGGCCGCCGCGCACAGTTGCTCCAGGCTCTCGGCCTGAGCTTCCTCGCCGCCGCGCCCACGCCAGCCCAAGCGGCCAGAACTGCCCACACCCGCCACCACCACCGGGCGGCCGTCATTGCCGGCCCGCAGCAGGTGCGCCTGCAACCATTCTGCGGGGTCCTCATCGCCGATAGCCTGATCGGGTTCGAGCACGATGGCGTCGCCCTGATCGGGCACGGGGCCGCAGCCGTCCCAGGTCACCACCACCGGCCGGGGTGGAAGCAGATCGCGCAAACGCCGCGTCAACTGATCGCTGAAACCCATGCCCGCGGCGCCCTGCGCAGCTAGGTACGGAACCGCGTACGCGATGACACAGGCGTGCGCAGCCGCTCGCTGCATGGCCTCGGCGGTCTCGGCGATCACAGCGGCCATCGATCGCGGCACATTGGGCTGATCCCAGCCTGCCGCCTCAAGCACAACCACCACGCCCAATTCGTCACACAAGTCCAACAAGCGCGGCTCAAGTCGATCACAGTGCAGCCGCAGAGCATTGCAGCCCAAGCCTTGAACCAAGGCCAAGTCGGCACGCAATTGGGCCAGCGGCAACGCGCGCCCAAAAGCCGGGTGTTCACCATGCCAATCGCACAAGCGCAAGTGGAGCACGGCGTCGTTGCAGTACAGCATCCCGTCACCGCAGCGGATGGCAGCAAAACCAAAGCGTTGCTCGATTTCCTCGGCGCCAACGCGCACCCGGATCAGATGCAGATTCGGGCCCTCGGGCTGCCACGGGCTGGCATCAGGAACCAGCACCGTGAAGCAGGCGGCGCCGTGGTTCAGCGCCACTTCGGGCACCACCTGCTCGGGCCCGCCGTCAACACTGACAAAACAATCGATCTGCGGCGGCGCCTGGCCAGCACAGCGCAAACGCACGCTCGCCGTGCCATCGCACGCGAGCTGGCACAGATCAAGCCCGTCAAGCCACCACGCGCCCACTTCATGCCACTGCACCGCGCCCGGCACGCCAATGCTGCCCGTGCCGCTCGTCCACGGCACCAACAGCACGAGCTCCCGTTCGTGGCCGTCTGCGCTTGGCGCAACCGAGGCCTGCCACGGCGCCTGCCCACTCAGCTGAAGGCGCTGGCCATCAACAAAAACCCGTGTGCCAGGCTGCAGACAATCACCGCGCAGCACAGCTCCGCCGCGCGCATCAAGCATGCACCGGAAAGCCGCCACGCCCTGTCCGCTGGGAGTATAACCAAGCTGATCCAAGCACCCAGGGACCGCCACCCGCTCCTGATAGCGGATATAATCGACGTCGACCGTGGCGATGTCAGCCCCAGACAAGCAGGCCAGATCCCACAGGCCATCGAGCCGATGAATCCGGCGTTGCGGAAATCGCGGATAGCAGTCCATCGTCACTCTCCTCCGGCGGCAACAGCCGACCCGACTCCGGTGCACATTCATCCACCATATGAATTGGCCAATTGACTAACAATGAGAGTTTTGATGTGTTGTTCTGGATTTTGGTCGCATATACTGGGCGCGTGCACCATCTCTTGTTTCGCCCCTCAGCCCGCCCCAACCACGACTTGCCGCTCGCCGCGCGTAGCGTTGGCCACTACCGCGTGGGCACCGACCACCGTGAGCGCAGCCAAAAACGCCCGTTCTTTCAGGTGTATTGGGTGGTTGAAGGCTGGGGCCGAATCACCATTCGCGGCCAATCCCACCTCTTTGGCCCGGGCCAAGTAGCCTACTATCGCCCCGGCGACGACCACATCCTCAACGCCATTGATGATGCCTGGTGCTACCGCTTTTGGACCTTCGACGGCGATGCCGCCGCCGACATCGTAACGGCGTTTGGCCTCCACGACCAAAGCCCGCGTGACGTTGGCCCCTGCCCCGAGCACGTCTTTACCCAACTCGAGCGCGAAATCCCAGACCCGCTTCCGGGCGCCGAGCTCGCCGCTGGAGCCACCGCCTACCGCCTGCTCAGCTTAGTGGCAGCAGCCGGCCGCGCCGGCTCTGAAGAAGGTGAAACCAGCATCCCCGATGCCGCTGTGGCCACCTGCCGCCAACAGATCGACCGCCACTTCGCCAATCCCGATCTCGACGTCACCGCCCTCGCCACGCGCCTCGACCTGCACCGCAGCACCCTATGCCGCCGCTTCCAGCGCATCATGGGCACCAGCCCCTCGGCCTACCTCGCCGCCAAACGGCTCCAACACGCCCTGGCCCTGCTCACCACCACCGACCTCGCCATCGCCACCGTGGCACGGCGCAGCGGCTACGCAGACCCCGACTACTTCGCCCGCCGGATCCGCCAAATTACCGGGCAGGCACCAACCGACTTCCGTAAATAATTTAAGACTAGCAGGAGGGAGTCGAGGGAGTTGAGGTCCGAGTGAGGTGGGAAGGTTTGGGGTCCGCCCCGCGCGGATCCAAACGGATGCTGAACAACATCGCGCACCCACCGGAACGCTCGACCATCGTGGCCGCCACCCATAATAAACTCATTCGGACCTCAACTCCCTCGACTCCCTCCTGCTAATTCTTCTAAATCTTAGCTGCCAGGAGGGCGATGGAGGCGGCTGCGTAGCCGGCGCCGAAACCGTTGTCGATGTTGACGACCGACACCCCGCTCGCGCAGCTGTTGAGCATGGCGAAC
>JAQIBG010000333.1 GCA_027859175.1 Planctomycetota bacterium
AACCCAAACCCCACCCACAATCAACCACCCAACAAACCCCTCATTCGGACCTCAACTCCCTCCTGCTAATTCAAATAATCACCCGAAGCGCCCAGTCACGTAGTCGGCGGTTTCGCGCAGCTTGGGGTTAGTGAACATGTCCACCGTTGGGCCGTACTCGATCAGGCGCCCGAGATACATGAAAGCGGTGAAGTCTGAGGTGCGCGAGGCTTGCTGCATGTTGTGGGTCACGATCAATACCGTGTACTCACCCTTCAACTCTTCGATCAGGTCTTCGATTTTTCCGGTCGCGATCGGGTCAAGTGCCGAGCAAGGTTCGTCCATCAGCAAGACCTCGGGTTCGGCCGCAATCGCGCGCGCGATGCACAGGCGCTGCTGCTGGCCACCCGACATCCCCAGTGCGCTCTCGTGCAGACGATCTTTGACTTCGTCCCAAATGGCCGCGCCGCGCAGGCTACGCTCAACCACCTCATCAAGTATCCGGCGATCACGGATCCCGTCGATGCGCAAGGGGTAGATCACGTTCTCGTATACCGACATCGGAAACGGGTTCGGCTTCTGGAACACCATGCCCATGCGCTTGCGCAGTTCGATCACGTCAACACCGGGATCGTAGATCGAACTCCCGTTAATGCGCATGTCGCCCTCGATACGCACAATGTCGATCAAGTCGTTCATACGATTAACCGAGCGCAGCAAGGTCGACTTGCCACACCCAGAAGGACCGATCAAGGCCGTCACCTTGCCATCAGGCACTTTCATCGCGACATCGAACAGGGCCTGCTTGGCGCCATAGTACAGATTGAAGGCATCGACCTCCAATACCGCCTGCTGGCCGTCCACCGCATCGTGGGTGCAGGTATCAACCGCCTCGCCGGCCGCGATCGCGCCCAGGTTGTTGGTGTCAGCTTCTTGGGTATCAGCCACAGCTTGGTCTCCGTGCATGAGAGTCTCCAACGTCAGAATTGGCTACCGCCGAAACGGCGCCGCAATCGACTGCGGAGGTAAATAGCCGAAAGATTGAGCGTGACCACGATTGTGATCAGCAACAAGGTGGTGGTGAACACCATCGGCTTGGCGGCTTCCGAGTTTTGGCTCTGGAACCCGAGGTCGAAAATGTGGAATCCGAGGTGCATGAAGCTGCGCTCGGGGTGGACTGGCAAGAATCCGAGAAAACCATCCCACGGTCCCATTACATCCATCGGCAGTTCTGGCGCGAGCTTGACGGCACCCACCAGCATCAAGGGCGCCACCTCACCGGCACCGCGCGCCATGGCCAATATCGAGCCAGTCATGATGCCCGGCAGAGCGCGCGGCAACACAATACGCTGGATAGTCTGCCACTTAGAGGCGCCACAGGCATACGAGCCTTCACGCATCGAACGGGGCACCGCCGACAACGCCTCTTCGGTTGCCACGATCACCACTGGCAGGGTCAGGAGGGCCAAGGTCAAGCTAGCCCACATGATGCCGCCGGTGCCATAGGTTGGGGTCGGCAGCTTGGCGCGATAAAAACCGTTGAACCAGGGCATCGACCACACCGCGATGATCAACAGACCAACCATCGTCACCCAAGCCAATGGCACGGCCCAGTCTAGCCACACCGGCACCCGCGCATCAACACCGCGCTGCTGACGTTGAACATGCGCCCGCCACATCGCAAACAAAACCGCCACCAGCATCGCCACGCCCCAGAACGGACCGATGGTGATAATAAGCAGACCGGCAAAGAGAGCGACGGCGGCCACCGATATGAGCACTGACACCACATCAAATCCAGCCGACGACTGGCCATGCGTCGCGGTCAACGCGTTGCGCCGCAGCATCGCCAGCACCGCCACCACGGTTACCATCACGGTGGCCAGAGCCATGCCGATCCACGGGCCGATTGACATGTGCTCCTGCGGACCGCCATCAACCCAACTGCCGATTTGATAGCAGAAGAATCCCAGGCCAAACACACCAAATACAATAGAAGGAACACCAGCTAGATTGTTGATAGCGATGCGAATCACGCTCACCAACATGCCAGGCTTAGCATACTCGCGCAGGTAAAGAGCCGCGAGAACGCCAAACGGAACCACCACAATGGTCATGATCAAAGTCATCACGATAGTGCCGAAAATGGCCGGCCATACGCCGCCTTCGGCGTTAGCATCACGCGGGTCGTCGAACAAAAACTCCCACCACCGATCAAGATAGACGCCAAACTTTTCACCAGCACTCATGCGATTGGTGGCCACAGCGCGCACGATGTCGCCCACCTCGATCCGCTGCTCCTCACCGGCCGCGGTCATCATCACCAGCTCGAAGCGCTGGTTCTCTGCCTCAAGGCTCGCGACCTCCTTGTCGACCACGGCCTTATCTTCGGCCAACTCAAGCGTCAAGGCCGCTTCATCGGCTAACGCCCGTGCATACTGACTCGATTCGTCGCCGTAGCGAATCTTGGCACTGGCCACAGCTAAGCGCGCGCTTTCAAGTTGATGGTCGAGGTGGCCAAGCTCGCGCTTTTTCAGATGGTGAACCCGCAAACGACGCTCGGTCGATTGTGGCCACTCAGCAAGATAAGCCGCCCAGGCCGCGTCGGCGCCATCGGCCGCCACTTCGCCATCAACCATATAGGCCTTGGGAATGCCGAAGAAGCGCCCCCAGCCACCAAGACGCTCTAACAACACCGCCCACTCAGGCGTATCCTCGCTCGCGATCTCGTAATCGCTCACCCAGGTGAAATGCGTGCGCGTGACGTCAAAGTTCGCGGTTCGCATTAAGCGTCGATGGGCCGCGCCATCGTTGGCCTCCAGCTCCGCCTGCAGTTGACTCGCCGCCACACCTTCGGCCGCAGCAATCACCTCAGGCTCAGGCTTGAAGTCATTGCGACGAGTGATCTCTCCCATCAACACGCGGCCATCATGCATCGTGGTGCGCACGATCGGCGTCGGCCAGAAAGTGGTGAGCCCTTGAACCACCACAAACACCATCAGCACCACAATCATCCACACCGAGATGGCCAAGCCGCCACCGGTCAACCACACCATTGGTTCGCCACGGGCAATCAACGAGGTGCGACTGCGACGCCGCGGACGCCGCGGCACGCCAGTGCCAGCCGGGGCCGGATTATCCACCTGAGGCGGCGTATCGGTCGAAGAACCGGTCATAGTTCAAAAGCCCGCTTGCGGAATCGCTGGCGAACCGCCTCGGCCACCGTGTTGAGCACGAAGGTCATGGCGAACAGCACCAACGCTGTGAAAAACAACACCCGGTAATGAGTGCCGTCTTTGGGCGCCTCCGGTAACTCCACCGCGATGTTTGCAGCGAGCGTCCGCAGACCGTCAAAAATATTCATCGATTCCACCGGGGTGTTACCAGTGGCCATCAACACGATCATGGTTTCACCAACAGCCCGGCCGAGACCAATCATGATTGCTGAGAACACACCGCTCATTGCCGTGGGCACAATGATCCGCACCGCGGTTTGCCAAGGCGTGGCGCCTGCGCCGAGTGAAGCCGAGCGCAGATGGGTGGGAACCGAACTCAGCGCATCTTCGGCAATCGTATAGATGATTGGAATGATGGCGAAGCCCATGATGAAACCGACCACCAAGGCATTGCGTTGGATATAGGTGCCAACGTAGCTATCGAGCGGTCCAAACACACCAATCGCGGCATGCGCAAGGCCGACCGACAGTACCACCATACCAAGCGCATAGCCGATCATCGCACCACTAGGCATTGCGCGGTCACCGATCATCGGCTTCACCAGCTTGATGTGGGCGAGCCACAGCAGACCACCACTCGGAACCGACATCAGCAGCAGCCAGCCAATGACGGTGCTCGAGCGCGCGTCGCCGAGAATTGCCGGCAGCGACACCAACCACGACAAGGCCACAGCCAACACAACACCGGCTACAAGGTTCAGACCGAAACGCACCAAGTCGATGATGGCGGCAGCCAACTCGCTCTTATCAGCAAGCAGATCGCGCACCGGGCCAGCCAAGTAGCGCGCATTGATCAAACCAACGATGGTGGCCGACAATGGCCACAGGATAAACATCCAACCGCCGATCGAACTCGAGAGGTATTCTTGACCGTCAGCCGGCGGACGATGCGCGCTCAACCAAGTCTTCAAATCATACTGCACCGACAGCACGTCGCCGGTCGCGGCATCAAGGGTAGTCACCGCAAACAACAGATATTCAGCGCTCGGGGTCAGCATCCGCGCCAGCACGACACCGAACGGAACCGCCACCAGCAGCATTGGCAAAAAGCGCCAATTGGCCCAGCGCAGAGCAAAGGACCGCGGCAGCAACTGCCATACACGCGCGCACAGAAGCATCGAAATTGGAATCGTTGCGATGGCCAAAACGACACCGGCGGCCCGGTCTTCAACCCAGGTTGCAATCACAATCCCGCCGATGAAACCGAGCACCACGCTCGGCAGCGAGGCCATCATCTCGACCGTGGGCTTAACCACACTCTTGGCGCGCGGATGTAAGAACTCAGAGGTGTAGATCGCCGCCATCAAGGCGATTGGAACGCCAAACATGAGCGCATAGAAAGTGGCCTTGAGGGTACCGAACACCAAAGGCCACAGACCGTACTTGGGCTCGAAAGCATCGTCACCAGAAGAGGTTTGCCACTTGGTGGCAGGCGCCGTGGCCGACTCGTAATGCACCGGCAAGATCAAAGACACCGGCGACACTTCGTGGTACGGCGCATCCAGGCGCCAAGAATGCAGATCACCCTGAGCTAGCGCGATGATGCCGTCATCTTTCGGTGCGATATCAATGCGATCGATAGCCTGATCGACCTGCACCCGTGCCACCTCAGACTCGGTGGTAACGTTGAACAAACCAATGTCGCCATCTTCATGGCCCACCGCGATCAAGCGCGTTCGTGAAGAAATACCGATAGCCGTCACCGCCGCCGCACCGGTTTGGATCTCATGCCCGCGCACCAGCTCAACGGCGTCCACCGTCACCGACTCAGCATCGGGATCGATTGCGCGTTGGCGCTTAAACCAGGCACTCACCGTGCCCTGCTCGGTTCCCACCAGCAAGGTCGCCTTGCCATTGAGAAATTGGCAAACTCGAACAGCAGAGCCGCCAGCGGTGAGGTCAACCGTCTCGGCGATCGCGATCTCGTTTAAGCGGCGCACATTGTAGCGCACCAGCGTGCCATCACCCCAAACCTGCCACACGTTATCGCCCAAACCGGTCAGACCGAGGAACACCGGCAAGCCATCGGCTGACTCCGGCGCTGGCAGTTCGCCCGCGTCGGTGGAGTAGCGAATCTTGCCGGTCATCAGGTTTTTACGCTCGCGCACTTCGTAAATCTTGGCGCTGCCATCACCAAATACGGCCGCCACCATCTTCTTCCGCTCACCCGAGATGTGGTCGATCAGTTTGATCGGCATACCAGCACTCAGTTCGATTGGGTCGCCAAGGGTAACAGCAAGCGCCTGCAAGCGCAGCTGCCCTTCAGGCGTTCGCTCCACGATACCGCGCTCGTGGATGCGCTGCTCACCAAGAGCAAGGTCATGGAGCACGTCTGCAACCGTGTCGTCATCTAAGAAGGTCGGCGAGAAGCCCAGGTTGCCAATGGCCACCGAGCCGTCTTCAAAGCCAACCGAAAAACTATCACCAGCCGCAAACGACCAGGCACTCGGCTTGGCGTCAGCAGGCAGAATCTGTTCGTCGACCAACAGCGTACCATCAGCCAGAGAATACACTTTAATGCGGCCGTCGGCCGACAACACGGCCGTCATCAGGCCGTACTCATCGGTCACCACGCGAACTGGGGAAGCGTCGGCCACCGCCACTGGAGCAGCTGCCTGTTCGGCCGTGCCGCCAGTAAACAGCGGAATCACCTTGGCCACCAGGAACACGCATACCAAGGCAACAGCACAGATGGTGCCGATTCCACCGATCGTGATGCTGGCCTTGGCCAGAGCATCCACAATCTTGACGGTGGTCTTGGTTTTACGCTGGCGCCGGACGCCAGTGAAGGAGCTACCCCCCGCTGCGGCGGGCTTGCTGTCCTGGTTCATCGCTCTCGCTTCCGAGATCAAGCCCGGCGCCTGCAAAGCTGCGTAGCGCCGGGCTTGAGAGAATGGAAACTGCGCGCCGCCAACCGGCGCGCAGTAGTCATTACTGAATCAGAAGTCGGCCTTGATGCCGGCTTGACCCAGGGCATCACGCGCCACTTCGGCGGTGACGGGGTAGTAGCCGTCCTTGATCACCACTTCCTGGCCCTGCTTCGAGAAGATGTACTTGATGAACTCGCGACGCAGCGGGTCCAACTCGGTGTTGGGCTTGACGTTGACGCTCAGCCACAGGAATCGAGCCAAAGGGTAGTCACCGGTGTAAGCGTATTCAGCGCTCGCGGGGATGGCCTTGTCGCCGGTCTTCTCGGCCAGGGGCACGGCGCGCACGTCGGCAGTCATGTAGCCGATGCCAGAGTAGCCGATGGCGAACTTGTCACTGGCGATGCCCTGGATTACCGAGCTCGAGCCCGGCTGCTCCTTGACGCTGTCCTTGTAGTCACCCTTGAACAGGGCGTGCTTCTTGAAGTAGCCGTAGGTGCCCGAGGCACTGTTGCGGCCGTACAGGCTGATCGGCTTCGCGGCCCATTCGCCCTCGAGACCAAGCTGGCCCCAGCGGGTGATGTCTTCACCAGCGCCGCCCTTGCGGGTCGAGCTGAAGATGGCGTCGAGTTGCTGCAGGCTCAGGCCGGCAACTGGGTTGTCTTTGTGCACGAACACGGCGAGCATGTCGATCGAGGTCGGCAGCTGAACCGGCTTGTAGCCGAAGGTCTTCTCAAACGCGTCGACTTCCTTGTCCTTCATCTTGCGGGACATGGGGCCGAAGTTGGAGGTGCCCTGAATCAACGAGGCAGGCGCGGTCGACGAGCCTTTGCCCTCGATTTCAACCTGAACGCTGGGGTACAGCTCCTTGAAGCCTTCAGCCCACAGGGTCATGAGGTTGTTCATCGTGTCGGAACCAACCGACTTGATGTTGCCGGCAACGCCGGAGGTGGGCTGATAGGTCGGGAGCTTGGCATCAAGCTCGAGGGCCTGTGCGCCAGTTACGGTCACGGCCAGGGCCAGGGCGGCCCCGAGGGTCTTAGAGACGAGGGTCATTGCTACTCCTTGGTGCAGTGAAGCGGGTTGCAGGATAAGAAGCCCGGTCAACCCAAGATAAGCCGAATGTTAATTTTCGGTGAATTCATATAAGGCGGCGCTTGCTGCCTCAGCCTGGCGTGACGGGCATGTGACCGCCGAAGAGCAGGCCGAACGGGCGACCACCGTGCGTAGGGGAAGGTGGTGGGCGCCCGTCCGGGGCTCAGTTGCCAGGAGACTTGCGGATTCTAATGGGCGGTTTCAGGGCACTAATGAAGTGTCAGTGAACCCCGTAAGCGAGCGGTAAAGAAGGCGGCCCGCATCTTCACTCGACCCTCATTCCAAACGCGCCAGCGAGACCAAAAATGAGTCGCAAGACCCTAAACAGGCACAGTTTACGCAACAACCGCGGCCCAGCTATGGACCGCGGTTGTTGCGTAGATCAAACTCACCCCTCATGCCAAGTCAAGCCTGACCAGGGCCGCAACCCCAGCCCACAGGCCTCACACCTCGTCTTGGTCGACCTCGGTAGCGTGCTGATCCATCGCCGCCTCAGCAGCATCGAGCAGGCTCGCAGCATCCGCCGTCGCCAGCGGCTTCGGTTCCTGCGGCCGCGGCACTAGGCGCGCGAGGGCCACCGGCACAGCGAAGGCCACAGCAAGCACCAGCATCAATACCGCCAAGGCAAGACCGCCATCCCAGGCCCGGCGCGGCGCGTGCACGGCAAAGCTCACCCGCATCGGCACCGTGGGATCAACCTGCAAGGGCGCCTGGAAGCGCAGCACCCGGCCCTGCTGCGGCAGGTGCACCGCGATCCGCGGCACCACAGCATCGGCCTCTTCTTGCTGCTCGGCCAAGCGCGCCGTGATTCGCTCCAGGTTGGCGCTGTCGTCTTTACTCAAGCCAGCCGCCAAGCGCTGGACCGAAGCACGATCGAAATCGTCGCCGAGATCCGAGCCGGCCCCGCGCCGCAGCTTGGTACGGCGTGAGACCAGCGCGGCCAAAGCCTGCTCCTTGGCGAGGGTATTGAGCTGGACCCGCGCATCCTCATTCAAGGCCTGGTCGACAAAGCTGTAGTTGAAGGCCTGCTGCAGAGCGGCGCGCGCAGCGTACTGCTCGCCATTTTCGGCAAGCTCGGCACCGGCCTGCGCGAAGGCGCGCGCGCGCTGTTCGGATTGGCGATTGTCGCTGCCCACCGAGGCCTCGTACTCACTGCGGGTGTAACTCGCAAAACTCGGCGTCACCAGATCGTCTTCAACCACATGTAGGGTGCCGCCAAAGTCATCGAAGCGCAGATCTTCAGGCACAAACAACACCCACTCCAGGTTCTGCATCGGCAGATCCAACTGCGGACCAACAATCTCGCTGGCGCCGAGCAACGGCGCACCGCCGGCGCGCACGTAGGTTGCCACCAGCTCCATCGCCATGTCGGCAACACCGGTATGCGCCACCGGTACCAACCAGGCATCGTCAGCCCGAGCCGCTTCTACCGCGCGCCCGTTAACCGTGAGTTCCCACAGTTCGGCCCCCTCCGGCAACTGCAAACGCAGGTGACGGCGATTGCCGACCTCAAGCGACAAGCGCAATTGGGTAATGGTGTCGCCAAGAGCGGTGACCACGGTGACCAACTGCGCCCGCTGCACTTCAGCCTGCTGCAACGCAGCCGGCGCCAAACGACGCGCGGCCAGACTGAGTTGATAGCTGGCGCCGTTACCGGCAAAGCAGAAGGCAGCGCCCGACAGATCGCCAGCGCCGAAGCCGGTATCGATGCTGCGTGCGTCGCTGCGCTGGAGATCACCGGCATCTTGCGCCGCCAACTCCACGCGATCGGTACCGATCACCGCAATCCGGTTACTGCGAATCGTAGCCTGCGGGGTGCCCAAGGCGGTTAACACGACGTCTGCATCGGGCGCCAAGCGGGTATCGCAGCGCAGCGTCAAAGGATAGGTGCGGTCAAACCACTTGCGGCTCAGCTCCACCGTGAGGCGATCGCCCTGGCGTTCGCTGCGCGCAATGTCGGGGCCATCCACATCCACCCCAATCACACCGGGCGGCAAATCGATGCTGATCTTACGCAGGGGCGCATGCTCAATGCGGAAGCGCAAGCGGTGCTCGTGCCGCACCAAGCCGGGGCCGACCCGCGCCACATGCAGGGCTTCCAGGCGCAACGCAGGCGGTAAACGTTCAGGCAGTAATTGCAGGCGCCAGTCGGCGCCAAGCAGGCGGAACGCCAAGGCGCCTTCGGTGCGCACATTCAGCTCCAAGGGGTGCACTTCCGACACCTCGCTACGCTCGCCAACCCGCAGCCGCATGCCACGACTGGGCAGCACCACCAAATGACCGCTGTGCTTACGCGCACCGACCACGCGCACGCCCGGTGCTGGTAATTCCGTGTCATCGCCCAAGGGGCGCGACAAGGCGATGGTGAGGTTCACCGAGCCTTCGGTCGCAGCGCGCAAATGCACGCGCACCAAACGACGCCCGGTAGCATCGGCGCCAAGCTCATCCCAATGCGACACACCCTCGCCACTGAGCGCATCAACGTCGTAGCCCGGGCTCAGTGCCAAGTCGATCGCGAACACGGCGGCCTTGCGCACCACCACGGCCAACTGGCCGTCGTACACGGCGCGCTCGTCACCGAGTTTGACCGTCGCCACTTCGGTCGCGAGCAACTCGGGCTCCACCGCGTGGACCCGCAAAGCCAAGGGCGCCACCTCGGCCTCGTCGCCAAAGCGACAGGCTTGACGCAAGGCGGGCGCCTCCACCGCAAGCTGACTCAGCAGACTCGCCACACGGCGCGCGCTATCCTCAATCCGAATCGGTGACGGATTGCTGACCAACTCCAAGCGCACCGCACGGCTCGCGGCCACCGCCATCTCGCCGCGTTGCCCAGCCACATCAAGCAAGCGCACCGGCTTCAGATCGGCCGCCGCCGGCAAGGCGCCCAGGGGCATCTGCGTGACCACGCTTAAAGTGTAGCTGCCCACCGCCGCCTGCGACAAGCGCACGTCCAACACGCCGGTAGCGGCATCAAAGCGCCACGCACCCAGACCCTCGCCGCGCACGTCGGTCACGCTGGTGCCCGTTGGCACGGCTACGCGCAACACCTCCAGCTGACCCTGGGCAATGCGGTAGCCCAAACGATGAACACCTGCCACCACGCCGCCATCAACGCGGAACACGCTGCTGATTTCACCGAAGGCTACGGTGTCTTCCTGCGCCAGCACCCGATCGCGCGGCTGCCACTGCAACACGATCGGCGCGCCGGGGGCGAACACCGCGTCGCACCAACTACGCTCGGCATCTTCACCACGCGCCAGATGCACCGCCGTGGTTGACGCAATCGCAAGCCCGGGCCGCGGCAACTCGAGGTGCACTTCGTTACGCAAGGCGGCCGGCATCGCCAAGCGCATCGCGCCCGACTCTTCGTGCTCAAAGGCCATCGGCATCAAGAACTGCAGATGCACCGCATAGGTGCCAGCACGATCGGCCCGCACCACGCTGTGGCCGTCGTGAAGCACCAAGCTGAGGCCTTCAGGTAAATCGTCACCATTGAGCACTACCGCGGTCACCGGCAACAGGTCGCGCTCCTGGTCCCGCGCAAAGTGCAAGCTCAGGCCCATGTCGACCTTAAGATCTGAATCAAGCTGCACCGCGTGGATGCGCACCAGCGAACCAGTCTCCTCAGCAAGCGAGGCCGCGCGCTCACCACCACAGCCACCCAGCCCCAGCATGCCGCACAGCATCAAGGCGGTCACAGCGCTGCGCGCTGCCACCGGCTGCCAACGCAAGCCAAGCTGGCGCAACGCTGTTAGCAAGAGAACCAAGGCCAAGCCCCAGGTCAGCACGTGCGCCAGCACCGGGAAGGCCGCCGGAATCGCCAGCAAGCCCACCACGCCAGCGGCAAAGCCAGCCGCGCATCGCACCTGCCCGCTGCGCTTCGGGCCCCATGGCACCAGCGCCACCACAGCCAACAGCAGGGCCACAAACACCGGCAGCACAGACCAACCCGAGCGCCACGCAGGCACCACGCGCAAATCCAAACTCGGCGCGGTGCCGCCATCGAGCTGCAGCAAGTCTGTGACCGTCAACTCGCTCACCGCCGCACTCGGCATGCTCGGCATCGATCCGCTCAGCACCGCAGACACACCAAGCACCAGCACCACACAGCCAAGCGCTGCAACCCCCAACATCGGCAGGCGGCGCGGACGAACCACGGCCACCACGGCGAACGCGATCGCCAGTGCAATACCGATCACCACCCACGGCGCCTTAATTGCACCGCGCAGCCACATCTCGGCAATCAGCGACAGGCGCTGGGCCATGCTTGGCGGCGTTGCCGCTTCAATGCGCGCATCGCCCAGGGCGTCAGTCGCCAGATGCCAGTCGCTATCGCCCTGTACGTGCCAGCGCACGAAGCTGGCCCGCATCCCAAGCTCAGGTGTTTTCAAGCTGATGCGATCACCCACCGCGCCATGCGTGGCGCCATAGCTCAGGCCCAGAATAACCGGCTGGTTGGGGTTGGCCAAACGCGGCAGTTGTACTTTGAGATAATCGCCGTCTTGCGACACCGTGGCCGGCGCGCGCTCGCCATCGGCACCGGTGACCCAGGCCCGCGGCGGGGAGCTACTCGCCGGCAGACGCAGGCGCAAAAACTGCGCCGACACGTTTTTGATGAGGTAACTCAACTCAGTGCGCGATTCAACGCGATCATCAGCCGTCACGCTCAAACGCGTCTCAATATCAGCTAACTCCAACAAGGCCGCCAATGGTTCGGCACCGGGCAAACGCGTGACCTGTACCGGATGCGCCGCCACGCGCCCGGCATAGCGCCAACTCGCCAGCAGCGGAGCGGCGGTCAACAGGCGATAATGCTCCGGCAACTCGGCTGGTGTAATCGCCAACAAGGGCGCGGCATCACCGGCCTCAAGCTGGAGGTCTTGGCTGGCGCTTACCACCACAAAGCCGCTTTCGCTCTCGGCATCTAAACTGTCAACGCCGCCGATGATCAAAGGCTTGTCGGCGTCGAGCACCTGACTGAAGGCAATGGCAAGATTGTAATCGCCACCAACGCGACGCCGCAGCGCCACCTGCCACACACCGTCCACATGGTCGGCCCGCAACACATCGGCGCCAACAAAGTCAACGCCTTGCAAGCCCGCCGGCAGGCGAAAACGCAGGCTATCAACTGGCGCTCCGGTGATCACGTAGTTGACCACCACCAAGGTGTGAGCAACCCCGTCGCCCAATGCGTGATGATGGAATAATTCAGCGCGAATACCGGCCGGCCGGCGCGCCGCGTTGAGCGTTAGCTGCCACGCATTGCTGCGGAAGCGGTAGGCGAACTGCGCCTCGCCGCTGCCAGTGACGCCGGCGGTGTGCACCCGCCGCAAGTTCTCACTGCTCGGATCAGCCAACACCAAAGACGGCGCCGCCTCAATTAACACATGCCCGCGCTCAACCCGGCTACCGATCACCTGCGGCGCGCGCACCGTCATCGGTTCCAGCAAGGGGCTCACACCGCGCTCACAGCGCAGCACCACCACATGACGGCCCTGCACCGCTGCGCGGAACGGAATATCCACAATCGCGCCGGCTTCGTCTGCGGTCACAATCGCGCCACCAGGCTCGGCGATGTCGGCGATCACCTCGGTCAAGGAAAACTGCGGCGGCAAGCGCACGCGTAGACGATCGATCGGCGCGTCGCGAATGTCGCAGTCTAAATGCAACTCGGCCAGCAAGTCGTCTTCGCGTACATTCAGGCGCAGGTGCTGAGTGACATCAAGCACCGGCACCATTTCAGCTAGTTCCATCACCATGCGCACCGGGCTGGCGGCAAACTGATAGGCGAAGCGCTTGAGTGCCGGCACCGTGCGTTGACTGTCGGCAAAGCCAACCGCGCGGAACGCCGCCGCATCAATCTGACTGGCACCAGCATGCTCGGCCACCACCACGCGCAGCGCGCTATCGGTGCCGATCATGATCTGACCGCTGTGTCGCGTTGCCCCCACCGGCACTAACTCGTCGACGCTGACCACCGCCGGCAGGGCCGGCACCGCACGCTCGCCTTCAAGCCGCAGTGCATAATGGTCACGCACCGCGCGGTTGAGCGTCACCACCAACACCTCGGCGTCGATCCGCCAGTCGCGAATATGTTCACCCGCCACGCCGGTAACGCTGAAGCCAGCGGGAATCCGCACCTGGCATTCCTGCAGTTTACCTTGGGCGATGTCGTAGCTGATGACGCTGTCAACGTGCAGGGCACCCAACTCAGCGCGCGCCACCACGCTTGAGCGCGCGGTGAACATCAGTTCGGCATCCAGCTCGGTGACTTGGGGCTGCCAGCGTAGCGAAAACGGCAAGCCTGGCCCCAGCAGCGCTGTCACTTCAAGCGCGCCCGCATCGTCTACCGCACGTTGCAGCTGCAGGGCACCCGGAAACTCAACCGCTAGGTCGCTGCGCGCGCTACGCATAGTCAAAGACCGCACCGGCGCCGGTGGCACCGCCAAGGACGCGCTGCGCCAGGCAGCTTTGTCATCCTGTGCTGTGAGTTCTTGCGATTGCAGCGCGAAGTCGAGACGCAGCTGAAATTCTGCACCGCGCGTGCACGTGAGCAGATAACCGCGCTCCGGATCGTAACGTAATTCACTACCAGCCGGCAGAACCGGGTCGGCCAGCAGCACGCTGCCCGGACCAAGCACCACCACCTCACCGGGCTTGCGCACCACCACATCCATCTCGGCGCTCATGGTCAGGTTACTGCCATCAATAACGCCACTGAGGGTGCAGCCCGTGAGATGAACCGGCGCCTCGGCGGCACCAAGACCAGCCATAAACACCAGTAGGCAACTCAAAATCCAGGTACGCATGTCGCTACTCCCACGGCTAGTATCGAGGCGCCTCGGCGCCCTTGTGTAAACACTTCGTCAATGCTGCGCGGCCATAGCCACGAGCTGGCGCAATTCGCGCACCTGCTGATCCATCGGCAAGGCCGCTACAATCTGATCGAGATCACGCAGCAGCGGTCGGTAATCCAACTCACTGTGCTCGCTGTCGCGCAAGATCTCTGCGAACTCAGCAGCCGCAGCCGCCAGGTAAAAGCGCGGCCGCGCGCTGATCGCCGCGCTGCACGACAGATCGGCCCGCAAACGGTAGCTGATTTCGCTCGCCTGCGTGGCATCGATGTCAAACCACCGCACCCGCAATTCACCCAGATCTGCGCTGGCACCGGGCTCGAGTTCAAGTTCGTACAAAGCGGTAGCGCTCTGACCCGAGCCCACCTCGCCAGCATCCACGCTGTCGTTACGGAAATCCCGATCGGCGATCGCGCGATTTTCGTAGCCCAGCAAGCGATAGCGCCGCACTGTGGCCGGATCAAAGGCGACCTGAATCTTGGCGTCGCGGGCCACCATGTTGAGGTCAGCGCTGAGTTCGTCGACGAAGGCCTCACCGGCGGTTTCCTCGGTGTCAATATAGAGATAATGCCCGTCGCCGTCATTGGCTAGGCGCTCCAGCAGGGCGTCATCGTAGGCGCCCGCGCCCACCCCCACAGTGGTGCAACCGATGCCTTGCTGACGCCAATCGCGCACACTCGCCAGCAGAGCGGCTGCGCTACCAGCGCCGACTGTGGCCACACCGTCGCTGCACAGCACCACCCGGTTAACCGCGCCGGCGCGAAAGCGGGCCGCGGCCTGCTGATAACCAAGTCGCAAGCCAGCTTCGAGGTTGGTATCACCCGAGGCCGGCAATTCATTGATCCGCGCCATGATCATCGCCGCCTCGCCAGCGGGTGCGTGATCAACGATCAGGCGCGCGGAACCACCGGCAGCCACCACGGTGATCCGGTCTTGCGGGGCCAAGCTTGGCAACACCGCTGCGATGCCGGCGCGCACCACGGGTAAGCGATCGGGCAGGCCCATCGAACCAGAATTATCAACGACGAACACCAGATGCGCCGGGCGTTGCCCATCGCGACCAAGCACCTTGGCCTTCACGCCGAGCTTGAGCAGCACCGTGCCCGCTTCGCCGTAGGGCGCCGGACCAGCCTGCGCATGCAGCGAGAAGGTTTCCGCGGTTCCCGTAGCCGGGTAGGCGTAATCGAAAGCATTAACAAATTCTTCAACCCGAATGCTCGATATGTTCAGCGCATCGCCCGTGGCGATAGCGCGGCCAGCGATGCGATAGCTGGCGCGGTCGGTATCGATGGCAAAGGTGCTCTGCGCATCATCAGCGGTGATAACCCAGGGGTTACTGGTGATCGGCGCAGGCTTGGGCTCAGCTGACTTGGGTTTCGCAGGCTGTGCTACCGGAGCCGGCGGCGGTGACGAAGCCGGCGTGCTGGCCTCTTCCTTCCCGAGTCGAGTCTTCACATCGATCTCACGAAGGGCCTCATCCCTTCCGCTGAGTAAATTACTCTCTCTACCATCGCGGACGATCCGCTTCGCCACTTCGGGAAGCGCGTTTTGCTTGGCCTTGAGTCCACGCTGGCCCAAGCGCTCGAAGCCCCCTCGGCCCTCTTCTTCAGCGGTGGCGAGCCCAGTGACCAACAGGCCTGAGTAGTCTTCGCCAGCCGAGGGATAATATGATTCCGCTGCCTCCGCTGCCGCGCTCTGCTGAGCAGCCTCGGCCGTTTGAATATCACGGGCAGGCCGCTCAGGTAAGGACAAGGCCGAGCCAGGGAAGCCAGCGAGGTCCTTACGCCGCCGCTCACGCGCTCCGACTCCAGCGCCAATTGCCAAAACGGGAGCACTCCCGCTCATTTCCGTTTGAGAAACGGGCCCATCACGCGGGACAAGGAGCCCCTCACCCTCCATTTCTTCAACGGGTAGATCCAATTCGGTGACCACCGATTCGGTGACCGCCATGTCCGCCCATGCTTCCTCGGCCGCGATTTGACCCACCGCCTGCCCCATACCGGACGCGCGCGATTGGTCCTGCAGACTCCGCCCATTGCTCATGTAGCCATAATTTTCATTGAATTCCTTGTCCTGCCCGGCCCATGCTAGCTCATTGCGGACGGTCGGCACGGTCTGCTCATCAGCCCACCCCAATTTGTCCCCAGAGCTGGTTGCAGAAGCAGAGGCTGGCAATCCATTAAGGTCGACCACGCGCCCCGGCGCACGCACCTGCCCCAGGGCCGGCATCAACAAGCCGCCACCCGCCGCGATCACAACCACAACAGCCGCAATGCGAATCACCGGCGTCCAAACGCTGCGCCGCGGCCGCGCCGCGGCCGCGGCACTGATCCGCGCACGGCGGACTTCGTCCAAACTGGTCGGAATATCCGTTTCACCAAGACCACAGCGCAGGGCTTCGCCTTCACGACGTAGCTGCTCCACGCGCAACCGAAGTTCTGGGTGCGCATCCAACAGCGCCTCGGCACGAGCGCGGTCTTTCTCACCAAAGGCGCCATCGGCATAAGCCTGCAAGGCGGCGTCCAGCGCGGCGGCCTCCGGAATCGGCAGCGGATCACTCATGGCAACACCTCCTCACGCAGAGCCGGTGACGCGCGCAAGCGCGCCAGGGCCTCATGCAACAACACCCCAACATGACTGACCGACTTGCCCAAGGCCGCCGCAATCGCCTGATAGCTGGCGCCATCGCGATACCGCAACAACACCGCGCCGCGCTGTAGCGGCGTCAACTGGTCGACCGCGAGCCACAGGTCGCTCGGCTCCTCACGCGCTTCATCCACCGCTGGCTCCGCCAATGCGGCCTCGTCGGCAGGGCCCACCTCACGCCGCCGCTGCTCGCTGCGATAGCGATCAATGGCGGTGTGGCGCAACACGGTAGCGAGCCAGGGATACACGCTGCCATCGCCGCGCCGGCCCTGCTTGCGCAGCACGCGCTCGGCATGCTGGCTTAAACTGATGAAGCTGTCTTGAACCAGATCCTGGGCCGCGTGGGTATCGCCCACCAGGGCGCAGGCGAAACGCAGCAGGGCCGCCTGATGCCGCCCCACCACCGCCTCAAATGCGGGGAGGTCACCACGGCGCACATAGGCCCGCAGCAGCGCGCGGTCATCAAGTCGATCTACGTCCATCACCCCTCCAACGCTCAGTTGGGGCGATTTCTTAGCCCCAATCTTCACAGCATTGGACGGACTGGTGACTACGAAGGTTCACCTATTTTGTAAGTGCCTGCTGGAGCTTGACTTTGGGGACCATGCCTGGTCCTGGGGTCGCGCCTACGGCGCTGTGGGTCATGGGTCGTGGGGACAGCCGGACAGTGGCGCGCTCGGACAAATGGGCGGGGTATCGGGGCGGCAGCACCGCCTCCAAGCCTGCTTGCAGGCGGCCCAGGACCTAGGACCAGATCACCAAAAGACCTGACCTACAAATCCAGGAAAGGCTCCGACTCAGTCCCCTGCACTTCAATCTTCAAGCGCACGCCGAGATGGGTCTCGAGGCTGTCTTCGATGAAGAACAGGGTGCCGCCGATGCTGGAACTGCAGCTACCACAGGCGCCGTTGTACTCGACAAATAGGGTGTTGTTCTCGCGCAGATCGATCAGATCCATACCGCCACCATCAGAGGCCAGCATCGGGCGGACGTGCTCGTCGAGCACGCCTTCGATGCGCCGCACCTTCTCAAACAGGCCGATCATCGGCCAATCAGCGCCGGGGCGCTCGGCCTGCTCGCCATCGTCAGACGTTGCTGCGGGCAGGCCACGGCCGGCCGCTTTCTGCAATACTGGGAACGGCGCCGAGGCATCCCAGGGCATCGGGGCTTCGTCTTGATCGTACACCAAGCGCAAGCGCTCTTGGATATGGGCCGGGGTAATGCGCGCCGCCTGTTCGCTGGTCACTCCAACGCACAGCTCGGCCATCAGGTCAAAAGCCAGCAAATCGAGGCCAACCGCTGAACTGCGGAAGCGCACGTCGCGGATATAGCCGGCCTCATCCACCAACCAATGCAGGGTGATGTGATCAACAGCGGTATCCGCGCCGTGTACCGTGGCCACCAGGCGGCACCGACGATCGGTGGCATCCTGCTCGGTGAATTCGCCAACGTAGCGGAGCTTGCCCAGGCGCTCGCGCGCCCGGTCGGTCAGCTCAATTCCGTCGGTCTGCTGGTCAGCCACGGTGTCTCCCATAATAGGCCCAGTGTAGGCCTATTTAGATCAGGTCCAGTAAGAGCCTGGATCAGGCCTCGCCGAGACGCTGAGCGCGCTTGGCCGCCACCCGCAGCGGCAGGGCCTGGAGACGGATAAAGCCGGTCGCGTCCTGCTGATCGTAGGCGCCACCGTCGTCATCCATCGACGCGATCATCTCATCATAGAGCGAATGCGTGCTCTCGCGACCCGTCACAATGATATTGCCACGATACAGTTCGAGGTGCACACGGCCGGTTACGTGGCGCTGGCTACTGTCGAGGAAGGCCTGCAGGGCGTCCATTTCCTCACAATACCAGAAGCCGTTGTAGGCCATTTGCGAGAAACGCACCGCGAGCTGGTTTTTGGTCGCCAGTAAATCGCGCGACACGGTCATGGTTTCGAGATCTTGATGGGCGGCCAGCAGAATCGAGCCACCAGGGGTCTCGTAGACGCCACGGCTCTTCATGCCCACGAAGCGGCTTTCCACGATGTCAATACGACCAACGCCGTGCTTGTAGCCGAGTTCGTTGAGGGCCTCGAGCAGCTTGTTGGGCTTGAGCTTCTTGCCATTCACGGCAACCGGCAGGCCTTCAACGAAGTCGACGGTCACCTTCTGAGCCGCTGCCTTCACCTGCTTCACCGGCTTGGTGAGCTTGTACATGCTGTCGCGCGGCTTGCGGGCTGGGTCTTCCAGCTCGCCCGCTTCATAGGAGATATGGAGCAGATTTTCATCGTTGGTCCAGGGCTCCTTCTTCGACACCGGAATCGGAATGTTGTGCTCCTTGGCGTAGTCGATGGCCTCTTTGCGACCCTTGATCACGCTGTTGAAGGCCGGGTCACGCCAGGGCGCGATGATCTTCACATCGGGCAGCAGGGCGTAAGCGGTGAGCTCAAAGCGGATCTGGTCGTTGCCCTTACCGGTGGCGCCGTGGGCAATGATCTTGGCGCCTTCCTTCTTGGCGACCTCCACCATGTGCTTGGCGATCACCGGACGCGCCAGCGAGGTGCCGAGCAGGTAACGACCTTCGTACTGGGCGTTCCAGGCCACGGCCGGATACACGAAGTCGCGCACGAACTCGTTGGTCAGGTCTTTGACGATCGTCTTGATCGCACCGGCGTTGCGGGCCTTGGCGTTGAGCGCGTCATAGTCATCACTCTGACCAACGTTGGCACAGAAGCAGACCACATCGTAGCCCTCTTCGGTCAGCCAACGCACGATCACCGAGGTGTCGAGCCCGCCGCTGTATGCCAGTACCACTTTTTCACGCTTCGCCTTGGCCATGAAATCACTCCAAAAATGGGGGCGACACGCGCCCGCTAGCAGGCTGTTGGAAGACAGCCTGCGGGGGGTTGAAGGGGGGACGCAGCCCCCCTGGGTTAAGAGCCGCCTCAAGAGGACCTTGGAAAATGGCGACTGCAGGTCGCCCAAGGTCTTCTTGAGGCTAGCAGGCTGGTGTATTTCAACAGCCTGCTAGGCACCCGGGCCAGCGGCCCGTGCACCGGTGAAGCGCGGACGCTAACGCGGCAAAGCTGGCGTTCCAGCCTCGTACTTGCTCAAACCATCGCCAGCATACCGTCCGCGCAGATGGACCTAACCCTCCTGCGCCACGGCAAAGCCGCTGATCGCCTGACCTGGACCGGCAACGATGCCGATCGTCCGCTGACTGAAGCGGGCCAAGCGCGCACCCGTGCCGTGCTAACCCACCTCAATGCGGTCATTCACGCTGATGAGATCTGGACCAGCCCATGGCTGCGCGCGCGCCAGACCGCCGAGATCGCTGGTCAGGTGTGGGGTCTCCCAGTGCGCGAGCAGGCCTGGCTAGCCGGCGGCGCCTGTAGCGAAGCCGAGCAACTTGGCCACCTGGCCGATCTTGGCCCGGACCAGCACATCATCCTGGTGGGCCACGAGCCCGACCTCAGCTGCCTTGCCGGCTACCTATGTGGTGGCAACTGCCTCGGCCTGAAGAAGGCCGGTCTGGCTTTGTTGCGCGGCGAGGCCACAGCGCAGCGCATGCATCTGCGCGCTTTGTTGAGCCCGGCTGTGGTGCTGGGGATTGCCAGCGATCTAGCGTAGATTGGGTTCCTGGTTCCTGGTTCCTGGTGCGCGCCTGTGGCGCGTCGTGGGCATGGTCGCCGGCCCCGTCCAGCAGCGCCGGATACCAAAGGCCGCCGCGCGCGAGCACCTGCCGGCATCCAACGCGCGAAAGCGCGCACCAGGAACCAGGAACCCGACCATCCACAAATCGTGGTCAACGTTTCCCCTGGCATCACGGTAGAACAAAAACAGAATAATTAGCATGCCCAGCAACATAGGCCACCTCCCTTACGAAATCGTGCGCGACACCCTGCGCGACGAGATCGACCGCGGCGTTCTGAGCGAGGGCAGCCGCCTGCCCACGACCACCGAATTGCGGGCCCGGTTTGGGGTCTCTATCGCCACGCTCCAGAAGGCTTTGGGTGAACTGGTCGACGCCGGCATGATCGAGCGCCACCCACGGCGCGGCAGCTTCGTACGCCGCGCCAGCGCGGCCGGCACCGTGTGCCTGCTGCTCGGTACCGATGTGTTCCGCCACGAAAACGCCGCCTTCCACGCGGTGATGATCGACGCCTTCCGCAGCGAAGCGGCGCGCGCCGGCCTCAACGTTGAGCTCAAGATGCTGCTCGATGACGACGCCTTTGCCGCCAATGCCGAGCGCTTCGGGCGCGAGCTCGACCTCGGCCTGTACGGTTTGGTCGTCAGCTTCTTTGGAACGCGGCGCCTGCACACCTGGCTCAAAGACCGCAAGGCCCCCTGCCTCAACCGCAGCGGCGCCGCCATCGACTACGCCAATCTTGGCGCCCAGGGCGTGCGCTATCTGGCCGCGCAGGGCTTCGAACATCTGATGGTGCTCATGCCGCAAGGCAATGTGGTGGCCGGCAAACCGGAGCACGACGGTATCGCGCAGGCCCTGGCCGAGCTCGGAGCCCAGGCACCCAGTTGCGAATTTATTGAAGGTGCACCCAGCGACAGCGGCGGCCGCGAGGCCATGCATCAACGCCTCGCAAGCCCCGTGCCAGCCAACAGCGCCATCCTCAGCTTCAACGATGTCATGACCCGCGGCGCGTTGTTCTGCCTGCTTGAAGCCGGCCTACACATCCCCGACGACATCGGCTTCTTGACCCACGCCAACCAGGGCGTGCCGCTGCTGAGCAGCGTGCCCTTGAGCACCCTCATGATCGACCCGAAGCAGATCGCCGCCCACTGGGTTCAGGCCTGCCTCGCCGCACTACGCGGAACTACCGCCGCCAACACCACTATTCATGCCCAACTGATTGCTGGCCGTTCGTGCCGGGAGACAGCCCCATGCTGAAACTCATCACCGCCCTTGTGCTGACCTGTACGGCGCTCGGCGCCGCCGAGGTCAACCTGGTTGAGCTCGGTCAGGAAAAAACCGTTAGTTTGATCAACGCGAAGAAGAACAAGCACAGCATCGCGGCCGCTGATGACGGCCAAAAGCTGACCTGGCGGCAAGGCGGCAAAGGAGTCCTCGAACTCCTGCTCAGCGACAAGCCCTACCTCTATGCCTATCAGGCCGGCATCACGGTTGAGCTCGAGCTCGACGCCAGCAGCTTCCCCGACCCCTTGGTGTGGGCGCTGCGCGCGGTCGATGCAAACAAAGAAGTGTGGCATTTCGGCACCGGAGCCATCCCGGCCGGTACCACGGGCACGGTCTCGCTGCAGCTCGACCCCAAAGCCAAGGGCAGTTCGCATTATGGCGGCAGTGCCACCGGCAAGGGCCAGATCGATCTGCCGCTGCGCGCGCAGAGCCTAGTTCTCAACGCCCGCGGCAAACCAAACGCCGACCGGAGCCTGCTCCTGCGTGGCATCCGTCGCAACAGTTGGGACAGCGCCGCGGTAGAACCCGAAATCGCCCTGCAAGCCTACCACGTCACGCTCGCAACCGATCAAGTCATCCCATGGGTCCTGCGCGGCCAAGAAGACAAAGCCCGCATTGAAGTGACCTGCACCGACAGCGAGACCGCAACACCGGCCACGTTAAGCCTGCGGATCGAAGATTATTTTCAGACCGAACACGAAGTCGACCTGGGCAGCATCGATCAGGCCACCAGCGGCACCCTCAGCTTCCCGCTCGCGCCGCACCTACCCAAACTCGGCTGGTACCGCATCACGCCAATTCTGCACAGCAGCGATGGCACAGGCACGGTTACCAAGGCCGACACTATGCTCGCCTATCTCGACCCCGCCGGCACACGCGGCCCGCGCAGCAGCGATGACACCTTTTACTTCGGCATCGATATCCGCGCCCGCACCGAACACGACTATTGGCAGTACCAAGTAGCCGAAGCGATTGGCGTCGACATGGTGCGGCAAACCACCAGTTGGTCGCGCCTCGAACCCAAGCAGGGCGACTTCCAGTGGGACAAGCATGATCCGATCATCAAGGCCCTCAACGATCGCGGCAAGACCGCGCAATATAACTATCAATTCTGCCCAAGCTGGGCCGAAGCCGACCCAAGCCGGCGCACCAGCGTCAACCAGAAGCTGCCCAAAGACAAACAACGCGATGCCAGCCGTTTTGCGCCCCAACCCGAGGCCTGGCGCAGCTACATCCAGGCAACGCTGAAACGTTTCCAGGAGCAGGACCTCAAGGCCGACCTGATTGAAATCTGGAACGAGCCCGACCTCGGCGGCTTCTATTCCGGCACCACCGATGAATACCTCAACCTGCTGCGCATCGCGCATGAAGAAGTAAAGGCTTCGGGCACCGGCATCCGGGTCATGACCGGCGGCATCGCCACACTCGGCGGCCACGGCGGCCACAATCTCAACCCCGACCTGATTCGGCGCATGATCCAACAGGGCAGCTACGACGTCCTCAATCTGCACGAACACGGCACCTTTGCCCGTTTCGTTGAAATGATCGACGGCATGCTGCCGCCATTGCTGGAGCCCCTGGCCAAACGCCCGCCGATTTACTTTAACGAAACCGGTGTCCCCTCCAGCACCTGGAATGATGAAGGCGGCCACATCAGCTACTACGAGCAAGCGCAACAGTTGGTCAAGAAGATCGCCTTTGCCCAAGCCCGCGGCGCCATCGGATTCAACTGGTTTGCCCTCAAAATCAATGGCCCCTGGGGCATGCTGCAGGGCAAAGACAACCAACCACTACCCACCGTCCCCGCTTACAACACCTTGGTCCACATGCTGCGTGGCCACAGTGCGGCCGACGAAGCACCAACGCCCAGTGGCTACTTCGTCATCCCCTTTACCTCCGCCGACACACAGACCCTGGTTGGCTGGGATGAGTCGTCAGCATGCAGTGGCGTGCTGATTCCGGTCCAACTCAGCGCAGACAAAGCCGAATGGGTTGACCTCATGGGCAACAGCAGCCCAGCCGAAGCGCATGCCAATGTCGTGGCCTGGCCGCTCGCCCCAGCCTTGAACTACCTCCGTGTCACCAGGGGCAGCGCCACCATCGGCGCACCGCTCGCAGTGATACCGCGCATGCCGCAAGGCGAGCCCGGCGGCCAGGTGACGGTGGGCATCGACCTGCACAACCCGCTGACCAAGCCGTGCACGGCTGAACTCAACTGGGTGCACCCAGACGGCACCACCAGCACCAGTAGCGTGCAACTGGCAGCCGGCGCGCAGCAATCTGCCGAACACACCATCACCTTCCCCAAGGGCGAGATCGCCGCACCAATCTTATCGGTTGATGTCAACTTCGTTGGCACGCCGTGGCAGCATCGCATCAGCGTGCCGATCAAGCCGGTGCATTATATCCCCACCGGTGCGATGAGCGAACGCGAGCCGACCTTTACCTTCGATACCAAGGCCAATATTTTCAACGCCAACGAAAACGATCCCAACCGCGAAGAATATACCTGGAAGGGTCCCAATGATCTGTCGTGCCAACTCTGGTTCGGACAAGAGGCCGACGCCCTGCTCGTGCGCGCTGTGGTCCGCGATGACAAGCACAACCAAAGTCAAGGCCTCAAAGACACCTGGAAGAGCGATGGCCTGCAATTGGCCTTGGTGATCCCCGACCGTCGCGGCCAGTGGCAAATCGGCCTGGCACGCAGCGACAGCGGCGAATCGCTGGTGACCTCGTGGAACAACCCGGCCGATACCGAAGCCAGTTATACCGACACCATCACCCTGCACACCGAACGCGACGATGGCGTCACCACCTACGAAGCGCGCCTGCCGCTCGCCGGCCTGGGCCTCGACGCCGACTTCCTGCGGACGCGCTATGTCGCCATCAACTTGGTGGTGAATGATGACGACGGCGCCAAGCGCGAGGGCTTCTTGTTCGCCGCCACCGGCATGGGCAAGGGCTCAACCAATACCGACAACTGGCCGCTGATCGCCTTCGAATAAGCGCTCGGGCGCCGGCACGCTGCCACGCAGCGTGCCGGCGAGCCAAGCCTTGCACCGCCACGCGCTCGGCTCGACAATCGGTCATGGCCGACCTGGTGTTTCTCCATCACAGCGAGGTGTCCGAATGCCGCGCGCGCATTCACAAGCGCTTCCAGGGCTACGCGTCGCTGCAACTGGTGAGCGCTGGCGCGGTGGAGCTGTTCTACGGCCCAACGCGCCACCAACTCGGCCCGGGCTGGCTATGGCCCTGCAACCCCGGCCCGATCACGCGCTTCCACGCCTATAACTGTGAATCGTGGCATCACCGCCACGTGGCCGTGGCCGGGGCCAAGCTCGATCACTGGCGCAGCACCGGCCTGTGGCCGCATCAACCGCAAGACACCCGCGCGATAGCAGGTACCGCCGCCACCTGGGACCGCATGGCCGGCTATCTTCAGCACGGCCGCGAAGCCCTAGCCACCTGCGCCCTCACCGAACTCCTTCTGCTCTTGGCCGAACACCGCGACACCAGCGCCGAACAAGGCTGGCTCAAGCAGGCCAAGTTGGCCCTGGAAGCCGGCACCAGCATAACCGACGTCGCCGCCGACAGCACCATGCCGGTGAGCACCTTCCGGCGCCGCTTCCACCGCCACACCGGCCTGTCACCCCAAGACTACGCCATCGCGCGCCGCATTGACCAGGCCCGAAACCTGCTTGAAACCAGTGACCAGCCGATCGGCCATATCGCCGAGCAACTCGGCTACCGCGAGGTCGCCTTCTTTTCGCGCCAGTTTCGACAGCGCCTGGGGGTCTCGCCTCAGGTCTACCGCGACAGCAGTCGTGATCAGGTGTAACCGCCATTGACTCGGGCCGTATTGCAGAGCGAATCCCGGTTGCCATGATCAGTACTATCTCACGGAGCATGACCCATGCACTGCTATGAATGGAAGCCGAGTTACGACATCGGCTACCCCCAAATCGACCGCCAACACCGTCAGTTTCTTGATCTCATAAACGACTTGATCGCGCTGCAACTGCGCGACCAGGAGGTCATCGAGCGCATCTTGGTCGAACTGCAGGCCTACACGCAATATCACTTCATCAGTGAAGAAAACCTGATGCTGCTCTCCGAATACGGTGACCTCAACACCCACCGTGGCGAGCACGACGCGCTCCTGCAACTGCTCGACGATAACATTGAAAAATACAAGGGCGGCACGGTCGACCTACACGACCTGGTGCTGTTCTTGGTCAAATGGTTCGTGACCCATGTTTCCAACGAAGACCGGCAACTCGGTGCCCACCTGCTCGACTCGCACTTCAATAAACACGCCGTGCCTGGATGACTTGGCGTTGGCCACTCGCCATGGCCGTATGCTGGTGGCCCTTTATGGCGGTCCATGAACTGGGCCACGTACTCGGCACCTGGATCTGTGGAGGCACCGTCGAAACTGTCGTGCTCTGGCCATGGACGATCTCCCAGACGATCCGCTCTGGCTCCTGCGCACCCCTGGTCGACACCTGGGCCGGCGCCGTGCTGGGCAGCCTGATCCCGATCGCCATCTGGCTCCTGCTCAAACGCACCCGATTCATATGGCCCGTGCAATTTTTTGCCGGCTTTTGCGCCATCGCCAATGGTCTCTACCTCGCCTGCGGCTGGCCGCTTGCAGCCGGTGATGCCGGAGAACTAGTCACACTCGGAACGCCACCCTGGGCCCTGATCACATTCGGCATTCCAACTGCCCTCGGCGGCCTGCTGATCTGGCATCTCTTGCCGCCAGCAACCACACAGGCCGATTAATTCTTAGCGCCCGCCTCTGCCGCAACCGCTTCCAGCGCCCGGGTTTTGCCCTCACGCCACTTCGCCGCGCTTTCCAGACACACCGCCAATAACACCAAACTCGCACCTGCCACCACTGGCCAAGTCACCGTTTCATCGCGGATCAGCCAGGCCAAGATGATACCCGAAATCACCTGCTGCGAGCCCACGATACCCACCGTGGCGGCCGACAGGCGGGCCATGATGTGGGTGCCAATGGTGTGCGGCAGCGCGGTAAAAAACAGGCCGAGCACCACGGTCATTGCAACCGAGCCCCACCCCACCTGCAGCAGGCTGGCATCAATCAGCCACGGGCTCAACACCACCGCCACCACGGCGGTCTGCCACGCCATCAGCGGAATCGCATCGCCGCTGGGCTTCCCGGCCCGCGTGAGCAGGCGGCGCGACAAGATGTTGCGCGCCGCAAAGCAGGCCGCCGAGATCACCGCCCACATCAAGCCTGTGAGCTGCTGGGCGGCATCAGGGCCCACCGGGCGCATGATCGCGATACCAGCCACCACCAAACAGGCGGCACCAATCTGGCGCAGGCCAGGGCGATAGCCAAAGCACCACGGCTCTGCCAGGGCCACCATCACCGGAAAGGTGAACACACCGGTGACCACCAAAGCCACGTCAGCAATCTTATAAGCATGGAACAGGGTGACCCAATGCGCCGCCAACAACAGGCCCGCCACCACCGCACCGAACAAAGCCCGCGGCGAGTCGACATAGCTACGCCGGCCCAGGCGCGCAATCAGCCCGAGTGCAATCGCCGCCACAAAGCAGCGGCCAAACACCAAGGGCACCGCCGGAATCGCGATGCCCTTGGCCAACACCCCAATCGCGCCCTGCCACCACGCCACGCCACACATCGCGGCCAGATAGGGCGCGATCGGCATGTGCTCAGCGGGCGACTCGGTGCTCACGCGGCGGCCTCGCGCGACACCAGCGCGAGCGGGTCATTCAGTTGGGCCTCGGCAGTCACCCGATGGCAATACCGCAGCGCCGGCTCGCCAGCGAATTTGGCGAGATAGGATTCCGGCGTGACAAAGCGCCCGAGGCAGGTGAAGCCATTCTTGGCCAACACCCGCCCCGAGGCCGGATTGCGCTCGAGATGGCTGGCCCAGATGGCGGTCAAACCCAAGTTGTCACCGGCATAGCGCACCAAGTGGCTGACCGCACGGGTCGCGACACCCTGGCCCCAAAACGGCCGAGCGATCCAATACCCCACCTCGGCGGTGCCAGCGCCATGATCGACGCGACCCAAACCAACCACACCTGCTTCAAGGTGGTCCACCAACACACAAAACACCCGCGCCGTGCCCTGCTGCCAATCGCTGAGCGCCTGCTTCACAAAAGCATCACCGCCCCCAACCGGATACGGATGCGGAACACTCGTCGTAGCCGCCACCGCCGAATCGGCCGCATAATACTCAATCGCCGGCGCTGGCGCCGCAAAGACCGCACAACAACTGCCCGTTGTCATACCACGACCCGCCCAGCTTATCACTGGTGCAGAAT
>JAQIBG010000030.1 GCA_027859175.1 Planctomycetota bacterium
CAGCGAAACTCCCTCACCCTGGCGGCAAACCCCCACCCGTGATCACATCCTGATCAAGCTGATACGGCACCCCACCGACCTCAATGCCGTCAGCCCTCTGCGTCACCGTAGGCGCGTCGCCGCGCTGAATCGTCATCACCACCGTCACCGCGCCGGCGCAGTCGAATTCGATCCACGTGTTATCGTAGACCTCCTCGCCGCGATACAGGCAAGACGGGGCGTTATTCACCGTCACGCGGCGCCAGGTTCCACGACGGATGGTCACCGTGTCGGGCACCAGAACTGTGCCCACCATGCTGGCGCCATTGGGGGCTGTGATTGTGAACCGGGTGCCGTCAATCGTGACCGCATTACAAGCCAGGGTCTGCAAGCGCCATAAGGAGCCATTGTCACTACTCTCGGCGTTGATCACCACGGCTGTGGCTTGGGATGCCCGTAATCAACCGCGCAGCGGCGCCTGTGCGCGCGCACTCCCATGCAGCTGCCGCTGTGGCAGACCCATTGATTTCCGTGCGAGCAAACTCCAGCACTCCACGGCCGCGGTCCCCGCGCGGTGGCGGTTCGCCAGGAAATAAATTACTCTGGCCGGCGGTGCGACCCGTGCGCCCACCGCCAACCACAAACACTGCGCCCAAGCCGATGATGCGCAGCGCGTTGGTGTCTGGGCCGGCGTGGCCACCGTGCGGGCGCCGCGAGCAGGCGTTGAGCGCAACCACGCAGTCGTGTTCGCCATCCCAGGCATTGCGACACAGGCCGATGCCGTGGATGCGATCGACCAAGGCGCGACCAAACACCGCACTCGGATCGAGCGGCTCGATCGTTTCGGGATACCACAGTAAGGAATACAGCACGCCACCGCGCCCGGCATCGTAATGCCCCGAACCCAGTGCGCCTTCCCAGCGATCGTAGCACCACCGCAGCGCCGCCAGGCGCCGGTCGTCACCAGCCAACACACCAAACACGGCACCGGCGCCGCCATTGAAACACTGACCCGGATTATCGTCCGACAGATCTACGCAGATACCGCGCTGGCGATCACGCGTGGGTATCGGAGCCGACGCGAGGTAAGGCACGAGGCCGGTATCGCGATAACCCGGTACCTCTTGCACCAGGTCACCCAAGCCAGCACGCCGCGCCGCAACCGCAAACACCGAGGTGAACTCAAAGGGGTACGACAGATAGCCAACGCCTTCGGGATTCCAAAACGCACCGCCAAGGTTGGCGTTGAGATGCCGCACGCAATTACTGAAGGCCCACAACGCGCGGCGTCGCCGCCGCCAAGGCGCACAGACCAACCGCCGCATAGCGCACGCCCTGCCAGTTGTTGGCGAGGTAGTCATTGGCACCCACGCCCATCGAGGCCGCCATCCAGATCGCCGCCTCCTCCAGTTCATCGCGAACCAGATGCACCAAGTCTGCGTCCCACGCCGGCGCGCACAGTTCATAGGCAAGCACCACGCTCACCGCCATGTAGGCGCGGGTCAGGCCCTTGCTAAAGCGGTCGACCCAGTCTTCATGGCGCAGCAACTCGGCGACCAGAGCAGCCGAGCGTTCGGCGTACGCCCGGTCACCAGTCACGAGATAGGCGGTGGTGCAATCACGAACGCAGTCGTCGTAGGCATCTTGCAGGGGCGTGTCGGAGCCCTGCGACAAGCGCGCGAGCAAGTTTTCGACCATCACCGCGAAGGGCTGGGACCTCAGCCGCCGCAAACAGCAGGCCTGCCTCCCTGGTACGCGAAAAGGATGCGGTCACTGGCATGCCCCCATTGTGCCCAAACAGGAGCCCGCCAACAAACTGCGGATTTGTGTCGGCGTCGCTGCCGCGACCACCCCGAACCCCCATTTAGCGCCTCAGGCGTCAATTTGGGGCCACAAGCCTGCCCCCAGCCGAGCTGACACCGGGCTTGACGGTGGCTAAGCCACCATGTAACTCATGGAGCACCTGAGGGACAGCCATGACCATCTCCGTCGCCGATCTCGCCCTGATGATCGACCACAGCCTCCTCCACCCCACCATGACCGACGACGACCTGCGCGCCGGTTGCGAGCTCGCCGCGCGCTACGCCTGCGCCACGGTGTGCATCAAGCCCTATGCAGTGCCGATGGCAGCCGAACTGCTCGCCGATTCCAGCACCCTGGTGTGCGCGGTGGCCGGCTTCCCGCACGGCAACAGCCACACCGCGATCATCATCGCCGAGGCCGAACGCGCCATGGCCGAGGGCGCCCGCGAGATCGACATCGTCGCAAATACCGGCAAAGTGCTGGGCGGCGATTGGGACTACGTCGCCACCGAGATCGTTGCCGTCAACCAGGCGGTCACGGCGCAAGGCGCCATCCTCAAGGTGATCTTCGAGAACGATTTCCTGACCAGCGATCACATCACGCAATTGTGTGAGATCTGCAGCGGTGCCGAGGTCGCCTTCGTCAAGACCTCTACCGGCTACGGCTTCGTCAAAGGCAGTGACGGCCAATATAATTATCAAGGCGCCACCGAGGCCGACCTGCGCCTGATGCGCGCGAACTGCCCCGACACGGTCCAGATCAAGGCCGCTGGCGGCGTACGCACCCTGGCCGACCTGCTCAAGGTCCGCGCACTCGGTTGCTCGCGCGTGGGCGCCACCGCCACCGCGCCGATGCTCGATGAAGCCGCCGCACGCATCGCCGTTGGGCAAGGCGGCTACTGATGACACTGGGCTGGGGGATTCTCGGCTGCGGCAGCATCGCTGAGTCTTTCGCAAGCCAACTAGCCACGGTGCCCGATGCCGGGCACCTGGCTGCCGTGGCCAGCCGCAGCGCCGAACGCGCGGCGGCTTTTGCCGCGCGCCATGGCGGCACAGACTGCCAGAGCTATCAGGCCCTGCTTGATGACCCTTCGGTTGACGTGGTTTACATCGCCCTGCCCAACGACCTCCACGCGCAGTGGAGCCAACGCACCGCTGAGGCTGGCAAGCACGTCCTATGCGAAAAGCCCGCCTGCATGGACGCCGCCGAACTCGCAACCACCCTCGCGGCTTGCGAAGCCAACGACGTGCTGTTCATGGAAGCCTTCATGTACCGCTGCCACCCCCGCTGGCAGCGCCTGCGCAGCATGCTTGATGACGGCGAAGTCGGCGCGCTGCGCCTGCTAGAACTGCGCTTCGGCATCCAATTGCCCAACGAACCAAACATCCGCCAACACCGCGCTCATGGTGGCGGCGCACTGATGGACCTCGGCGCCTATGGCGTCAGCCTCGCGCGCCTGATCTGCGCCGAAGAGCCCTGTGCCGTCCACGCGCTGGCTGCCATCGAGCCCGGGAGCGTCGACCAATTCGGCGCCGCCATGTTACAGTTCCCCAGTGGCTGCATCGCCCAGATCAGTTTCGGCTATCACAGCCCCCTCCCGTGGACGGCCGCGATTCACGGCAGCACCGGCCGCATTGATATTAGCGACCCCTGGTGCTTCTGCGGCACACCCGATTTTATTGCGACCACCCATGGTGACGAAATCGAAACCTGCGAACGCATCGACGACCAGCTCGGCAACTACGCGCGCGAAGCGCGGCATCTTGCCGCAGCGATCACGGCCGGGCAGCGCGAGTGTGCCGCCATGACCTGGGCCGACAGCCGCGGCCAGGCCGCCACCATGGACGCTCTGCGCGCCGCCATCGGCCTGCACTGGGATGCATCAACGCCAGTCGAACAACACGCCTAGCCAGCACGAAGCACCAGTCGCCACCTGATCGTACACCGCCTGGCACGTCTCCGGCTTAGCGACATGACTGATCAAGGGTTCGCACAGCACATCGCCATGCGCGATCAGGTGGAGAATAATGCGCAGATTGCGCTCAAGGCTGTGCTTGTAGAGCCGCTTCGGATGCGCCTGAGGCGGGACCTGCCACTCGATGCCGCCGCGCAAGGCAACGCTGTTGCCGGCATGCACGTCCCACAGCAGTTGCCGTGCGTCGCCAGAAAAGGCGCTGCGCGGTGAACCAAGCAACACCACCGTCCCCTGCGGGCCCGCCATGCTCACGGCACTGGGCACCAGGTCGGTAATGCCGGTGGCCTCCACCACCAACTCAGCGCCACCATCAGTTGCGTCGGTAATTTTCGCCACCACATCGGGATCGCGTCCGCAATAAGTCGCCAGCGCGCCGCACTGCTCGGCAATGGCGCGTCGTTCTGGATCGACATCCACCACGATGACGCGCGCGCCCTGCAAGCGCAGTAACTGGGCCGCAAATTGGCCAACCAAGCCTGCGCCCACCACCACTGCCCGATCGCCCAGCTCCACCGGCTTGATGCGCTGCGCGGTGATCGCCACCATCGCCATCCGCGCCAACGCGGCGTGCCGCGAATCAACCGCGTCGGGCACGGCCACCGTCACGCCATTGGGTTCAATCTGCGAGGCATGCTTGCCGTAGGTGAACACCCGTTGCCCGTCGGCAAGCCCCAGCGCGGCGCCACCGCTAAGCACCCGCCCCACCGCGCCATAGCCCGGCACAAAGGGCAAGGGCGCCCAGGCCTCAGTGCCGGCCAGAATCGAGCGCTCAGTGCCGGCCGACACCACGCTGTAGTCGGTGTCAATACACGGGCCGCTCGGCGCAAATGCCACGGTCTCCAGGCTGGCCCGGCCGGGCTCGGTTATGCGAACCTGATTCCGCACCGAATTGATCGTTACTGATGACATGATGATCCCCCTTCTCGTTAACGCCCCATTATACCGAACCATTCCCGGCAATCCCTTGTCTGGTTGTGACCATAGTTAACCTTTTCTGATCCATGAGCGATCTGCCCGACCTCACCATGCTACGGCTCCACGGCGATAGCCGGTCCGAACCGGGCGCGTTCGCCGATCCCGAGTATGTGCTCACCTGGGCCCGTGGCGGCCACTGCGATTACCGCATCGACAACCGCAGCTACCACATCGCCCCGGGCCACGCGATTCTCCTGCGCCCCCACCAGCCCCACGTGGTGTTGCCAGCCGGCCCGATTAATCATCAGGTCGTCCACTTTTCGCTCGGCAGCGGCGGCCGTTGGATTGCCGACTGCCCCGAGGTGGTGCGCTGCACCGGCCAAGTGCGGCGCCAAGTAGACCGGTGGTTTGCTGACATTCAGCGCGAGCACGAGGCGCAGCAACCGGGCTTCCGACACATCTGTGCCAGCCTCAGCGTAGCCATTTTACGCAGCTTGAGCCGGCTCAACCCCGTCACCGCTCAACACATCCAATCCGACACGTCGTGGCCAGTGATCGAACGTGCCCTCGCGATCATGCACCGTGATTTCGCCACCGGCATCGGTGTCGCTGACATCGCGCGTGAGGCCGGCGTCAGTCCGGAGCACCTCAGTCGTATTTTCATGCGCCACAGCGGCCGCGGCCCCGGCCGCTTTCTCGGCGATATCCGCCTCGAACAGGCCCGCCGCCTCCTGCACCTGGGGCAACTTGATTGCGCCGCAATTGCCAGCGCCTGCGGCTACGCCTCCGCGCAAGCCTTCAGCCGCGCCTTTCGTGCCCGCATTGGCGTGCCGCCTGGCCGCTGGCGGCGCGGCCTGCGCGACAGCATCAACCAGCAGTGCGCCGCCCTTAACAAGGATTAGCAGCGCGGAATGTCGATGACTTGCAGGTCTTGCGCTAGGCTGACCGGAACGCCAGGGCATTGCGCAGCGCAGTCGGCCCGCAGATCGTCGGGCGCTTGGTTGGGGCCCGCACCATCGCTGTAGCGACTCGACAGATGCGTCAGGATCAACTGCTTGGGTTGCAGCTGGGCTGCCAGGGCACCCACCTGCGGCGCGGTGCTATGGCCCCATTGGCGGGCATGGTCGGCGCGGTCGGCCGCGAAGGTGCACTCGTGGACCAGGAGGTCGCAGCCAATCGCCTCGGGCAACAAGCCGCTCGAATCCGCAGAATCACCGCACAACACCACGCGGCGGCCTGGACGATCCACTCCCACCACCATGCTTGGGTCAACCAGGGTGCCATCGCTGGTGGTCACCGTGTGCCCGGCGGCAAGACGGCCAATATCCGAACCACCGACGCCAAGCTCGTGCGCGCGCGCCGCGTCAACTTTGCCGCGCCGATTGGGCTCAGTGATGTGATAGGCGTAACTTTCAACCCGGTGCACCAAGGGCAGCGCGCTCACCGTGGCCCGCGCCAAACTGAGATCCAACAGGCCGGGGCTATCGATCTCAACCACACGCCAGGTGAAAGCCAAGCGCAACGAACTGATGCGCGTGGTAACCGCCAGCCATTCAGCCACGCCTTTGGGCCCCACCACAGCCACGTCGTCGCTACGGCCATGCACGGCCAAACTCGCCAGCAAGCCAGGCAGGCCGTAGCAATGGTCGCCATGCAAGTGGGTCAATAATATCGCTTCGATCCGCCCGGGCCTGATCGCGGTGCGTAAAATTTGGTGCTGGGTGCCTTCGCCGCAGTCCACCACCCACACCGCACCATCATCAAAGGTCAAGGCCATCCCGCTCACGTTGCGCTCGCGAGTTGGCGTGCCAGATGAGGTGCCGAGGAACGTAAGATGCATCAGGGCTTGGCGCGAATCAGGTACGCGCCTGCCAAGGCAAGGTGATCACCAATATCGTAGCGTTCGCCAAAGCCGACTTTGACCTCGAGCTTTTGGGCGCCAGTGCAGTCAATATCCAGCAGCATCGGCTCAGCGGCGCCACGCACCGAAGCCTGCTCCCATTTGACCACGCCATCAAGCAGCACGGTGATGCTGCAATCGCCTTCAGAGGCCACCAAGTCGTCGATGCCAACCGTGGCCACCATGCGCACAAAGCCGCCGTCCAATTTCCACGTCAGGGCTGCTTCGCTGTGCAGCACCAAACCGCGCTGGAAGCCCTGCGAGCGCAAACTGATGGGGCCGCCTTCCAAATTACGGTCGCAGCTATAGGGCCAGGTCACGCCGAAGGCGCCCTGCTCGGTCACCGCGCTCGGTTCCAGGTCACTGAGCCACACGCGCCGGCCACCGTCTACTCGCAGACGACCACTCGGCGCGGGCATCACCACCGTGGGCGCCGCATTCAGTGTCAGCTCGGGCCCGGGGCGCAGCAGCACTGGCGGCCTGCCGGCGCTCAAGTTTGCGGCCAGCACTAGGTGCTCAGGGGCCTCGGCCGCTTCGGCCAAGCGCGCACCGCTGACCCGCTCCAAGGGAAGTTCAATCAGACCCAACTCGGCCACTTCAATGGCAAGCTTGCCGCCACTGATGCCCTGAATCGCGCCCCGATAGCGCTCGGCACCCAGCTGCACCACATCCTGCTCGCTGTCGACGAGACCGGCCAGCCAGGTTTCGGTACCCCAGCCCACCACGGTGCCCAATTCGAGTTCGATGCTGCCGCCGATTAGGGTCACGCGCAGCGCATCATCTGCCCCGGCCTCAATCACATCAGCCGGCAGCCAACTACCGTCAGCCAACACCAAGCTCAGGGCCTGAGCGCCACGCGGCACCGGTGCCAGGTCAGGATCACGGAACGCCAGCCAATCACAGTCAGCCAAGGCCACCTTGCGCCCATCGATGGCCACCAAGCCGTCATCCAGAATCGACACGCTGCCACCCTGAATCCGCTCACCCTCCAAGGGCTGCACCACCGCCGCCATCACCGGCAAGCAGCAACTCATGACCAGCACCAGGAAGACCGTCCGCATACCCGCAAGTGTCAGACCACCACGCCCCGCGCAAGGCACGGTCTGGCTGCTGATTTGGGGAGCGCACGCATGCCACAAACACGCAACAAGCCGGCTCGCCCCCACCACAACCATCGCGTCGCCCCTGTCGCTGAGGGCAGCGACACCCCCAGAGGCCCAAGCACCACATCGCAAGGCCAGCGAGCCAGCAACAAACCAATCAAGACCGCAGCGGGAGCGGGAGCGGCCAAGCTGCCCCCACGCGCACCCAACCAATCACATCGCGCACCCACCAGTTCCAGGCGCATGTCGCTGAGGGCAGCGACACT
>JAQIBG010000386.1 GCA_027859175.1 Planctomycetota bacterium
GCCGGCTCCACTCCACGGCCGAAGTGCGGGCACCGACGGGACAGTCGTTCGCCGCGGATTCTTGGGGAATACGCTCAGCTCGTACCGCCGGGAGGTCGCATGATTATTTGCACCCCACAGCGTAGGAGGCACCAAGGTGGCAGAATCGTTCCAAAATAGGTCGTTTAACTTCTTGACACGTCGTGGGTTTCTCACGGCCGCTGCCTCGGCGACCTTGGCCAGTTGCACACTGGGTCGTCGCATCGGGGCCGTGGGGCCGACCATGGCGCGCGCGGGCGAGTTCGGTCAACTCGACGCAACCGCCCCTGGCGGCATCGACCTCTTCATTGAGCGCAAGGACCTGTTGGTCGGTGGCAGGCCCGGTCGCGCCATCGCCATCAACGGCTCGATTCCTGGGCCGGTCATCCATATGACCGAGGGCAAGGAGGCGCTGATCCGGGTGCACAACCTGATGGCCGAATCAACCTCGCTCCATTGGCATGGCATCCTCTTACCGTTCAATATGGATGGCGTGCCAGGCATCAGCTACCCCGGCATCGGCCCGGGTGAAACCTTCACCTATCGCTTTCCCGTTCGCCAGAACGGCACCTACTGGTACCACAGCCATACCGGCCTTCAGGAGCAACGCGGTCATTACGGCCAGCTCATCCTCAAGCCGGCCGACCCCGACCCGGTCGCGTATGACGTCGAGCATACGATCGTGTTGTCGGACTGGACCTTCGAAGATCCCCAGCGCGTGCTATGGAAGCTCAAGACGCAAGAGGGCTACTACAACTTCCAGCGTCCGACGCTGGCCAACCTCGACGATCAGATGCGAGCCACCGGCAAGTCGCTGAGCGAGGTCATCGGCAAGCGCCTGGCGTGGGACCGCATGCGCATGGATCCGACGGACATCGCCGACATCACGGGCGCAACCTACACCTACCTGATGAACGGCAAGGCAGCGCACGAAAACCCGACCTTCATCGCCAAGCCAGGACAGCGCGTGCGGCTGCGCATCGTCAACGCCTCCACCATGACCTTCTACGACGTGCGCATTCCCGGTCTCCCGATGACGGTAGTGCAGGCCGACGGGCAGAACATCAAACCGGTCGAGACCGACGAGCTGCGCATCGCCGTGGCCGAGACCTATGATGTGATCGTGACGCTGCCGGAGGATCGGCCCTATACGCTGTTCGCTGAGACCATGGACCGCAGCGGCCACGCCCGTGGCACCCTGGCTCCGCGAACCGGGATGAGCGCCACCGTGCCACCGCAGCGGCGACGGGCGATGCTAACCATGGCCGATATGGGCATGATGATGCACGGCGACATGAAGGGTATGGATGGGAACATGGATGGCGACGACATGCAGGCCATCGATGGGAAGATGCACGGCGAGGACGCAGGGCATCAGAACATGCCGCCTCGGTCCGGCAGCGAACTGCCCACGCACGATCTCCCTGATCGCATCGAACACGGCCCCGACCAGCACGGACCGGCCAGTATTACCATGGCCCAGACGGCCTACCGCCGCCTCGACTATCCGGGGGTCGGCCTCGGTGAGGATGGCTGGCGGGTGTTGACCTATGGGCAACTGCGGGCCCTGAAGCGGCCCTACGGCCGACGGCCGCCCACGCGGGAGTTCGACCTGCACCTGACCGGGAACATGCATAAATATATCTGGGGCTTCGACGGCAAGAAGTGGACGGAATCGGATCTGATCCGCCTCCAGTACGGTGAACGGCTGCGGATCAACATGATCAACGACACCATGATGAGCCACCCGATCCATCTGCACGGCATGTGGATGGATCTCTATGCCGGCGGAACCATGGACGACAATCCCCGCAAGCACACGGTGACCGTGCAACCGTCCGAACTGCTCACGGTGGACATCACCCCAGACGCGCCGGGTCAGTGGGCGTTCCACTGCCACCTGCTCTACCACATGGAGGCGGGCATGTTCCGCACGGTAGCGGTGGTCCGTTCATTCGCAGGAGGGCCGATCGATGCTGGTGCGTGATCTGGGTACTATCCACCGGCAGCCTGTCTTGGTCCTGGTCCTGGCGTTGCTGATCGTACCGATCGCAGCTGTTGTTGCCCAGGAAGACGTGCAATTGCCGAATACTGCCGGCCGTCCCACGCACGGCGAGTCGGCGAAACGCCACGCGGGCGCACCGCCTCCGCCGGCACCGGAGTTTGCGCCAAGCCTCCCCGAGAATATGACCCTCGACGAGGTGCTGGAGCGTGCCGCCAGACCGCGTCCTGCCCATTTTCCCAACCCCATACACGATGACCGTATTTACATATTTACCCTGTTCGATCAACTCGAGTACCGCGTGGCGAACGACGATGCGCCAAACCATCTCGGCTGGGAGGCGCAGGGCTGGATCGGACGGGATTTCAATAAATTCTGGTGGAAGCACGAAGGTGAAGCCATCTTTGACGGGCCCGACGAAGGTGAGAGCGAAACCGATCTCTTATACGCCCATCTCATCACGCCGTTCTGGTACCTTCAGATCGGCGCCCAATACGCCAATGAATGGACCACCGATGAGTACGACGATCGCTGGTCGGGCGTGGTGGCCTTGCAGGGACTCATGCCGTACAAGTTCGAGACCGACACCTCCCTCTACGTGTCCGAAGATGGCGATGCAACCGTTGCGTTTGAAGGCGAGTACGACCTGCGCATCACCCAGCGGCTGGTTCTGCAGCCGCGTGCCGCGTTGGGATTCGCGATCCAGGACATCCCGGATCGCGCCCTCGGCGCGGGCATGACCGATGCCAACCTTGACTTACGTTTGCGCTACGAGATCAAGCGGGAATTCGCGCCCTACTTGGGCGTCCGCTACCGGTTCCTGGTCGGCGAGACCGAGGATATTGCTGAATCAGCCGACGAGGACCCCGAACACCTGTACCTCATGAGCGGCATACGCTTTGCGTTCTGATCGCTTTCCAAAGGATATCGAAATGGCCAACAATAGAACTCGCCAGCATCCGCAAGCATGTGTCGGACGCCTGACGATTGTCATCATTTGCGGTCTGACCGTGAGCGCCTTGTCCGGATGTGGTCATGACGGTCAAGATGATGGTCATGGCCATAATGATGGCAAAGCCCCACACAGCCACATGGAGGGGCACGAGAAGGGGGCGGGCTCAGGCATGGGCAGTGCAGGTCAGGAGCATGACGAGGGTGCGACGCACGAACCGACACCAGAGTCGGAAACCGCCAACGACAACGGGCAGTAACCGGTGGATGGCCCGCAGGAACTACCTGTGGGGTCAAGAATGTCAGGCGCTACCGAAACACCGGATGCCAGCACCACTCCACGACCGAAGTTCGGACGCTGACCGGACCGTCGTTCGCCGCAGATTCGCGGGCAATCCACTCCGTTCGTACGTACCTGTCATCGCCTGGGCGCGCTCAAGATTTAAACGGCCAGGACACGACGGGGCCCAGGCTGACTGGACCCACTTGGGCATGCACGACATCGTCACGACCTACTGCTCCGGGTGGCGAACCGGGTGCGACGTGATGTAGCCACCGCTCGGCAAGCGGGTGAGGGGCCTCGATAACTAGAACGGCTGACTGAAGAACTGGCACGTCCACACCTTCCGTGACGGCGTGCCGTACCAACTCGAACATCGAAACAACAAGGAGCAGACATCACTCAGCTAGCAACTGCTTATCCGCACCTGTTGGCACCACTAATATTCATCGCCCGCGTCTCTTGGAACGTTCCGAACGATAGTCGTATTCCGCGGTCAAAAGCCCCTAGCCCCAATCATCGGTTTCTTTGAGATATTGATTTGGCTCATATCACATCCGCGAAGACCGGTCACACCATCCACCCCGCGGTTCCGCGCGTCTCACCGAACGGTGCCAGGATGCCTGCACCTGGACAGCGGTGGTTGCCACTGCAGCACATCATTCATTCCGCGGCCAAGCCTGTCGACTTCAGCCAAGCCTCGATCACCGTTCTACCCGGCACCGATCCCGAGTGCATCAACCGGCCATCCACGACGACGGCCGGTGTACCCATGACGCCATATCTGAGCAAGGCTTCCAGGCTTGGATCCTTGGTGACCGTCACCGGCACCCCGCATTCGTCCGCGACCGCCTGGATAATCTTGGCCGTCGAGACGCATTTCGCGCACCCGCTGCCAAGCACTTCGACCTTCTTCACTATCCACTCCTCATAACGTGTAAAATGCGTTGATGCTCCACCCAACCAGCGTGAACGACGCCAGCATGAGCGCGATGATGATGGCGATAAGCCGCCACGTCATCACCTGCTTGAGCAAGATGAACTCGGGAAAGCTCACGGCAACCGTGCTCATGCAGAAGGCCAGCGTCGTCCCGAGTGGAAGGCCTTTGCCGATCAAGCTCTCCATGACCGGTATGACCCCGGTGGCGTTCGAGTAGAGCGGGATACCAGCGAGGACCGCCGCCGGGACCGACCACCACTGGTGGCTACCCAGGTTCTCCTCGAACCACGATTCCGGGACGAAGCCATGCAGCGCCGCCCCCAGTCCAACACCGATGAACACCCACTTCCAAACCCGACTCAGGATATCCCGCAACTCCACCTTGGCGAAATCATGCCGCTCGCTGAACGAAAGCTTCGGCCTTACCTCACCCGCGTCAGCGCGCGCCCCGGCGGATCGGTAGGCCTCGAGCGCGAACGGTTGCAGAAATCGCTCCGCGCGCATGAGATCAAGCAGCACGCCCCCAGATATCCCGATGAGCACACCGGTCGAGACGTAAATGAGGGTGATCTCCCAGCCGACCAAACTCAAGAGCAGCAGGACCGCCACCTCGTTTATGAGAGGCGAGGTCAGCAGAAATGCCATGGTGATGCCAATCGGTATGCCGGCGGACGTGAACCCCAGAAACACAGGGATGCTGGAGCAGGAACAAAACGGGGTCATAGCACCCAGCGCCGATCCCATCACATATCCGAATAGCTTGTTCTTCTGTGCAAGGTAATCGCGGACCCTTTCCACGTTCAAGGATGCACGAACGAGGGCGATGCCGTAAATCATCACGATCAGCAGCGCAAAAATCTTTACCGTATCCTCGATGAAGAACTGGACCGACCCTCCCAGCTTGCTGTCAGGATCCAAGCCAAAGAGTGAGTAGGCCAGCCAATCGGCCAGCATCGTGAACACGGATAACATAACTTAGCTCCGTGTCGCTTCGCATGGGTGCCGGCCAATCGGGTGCGCGATCGAAATGACTCCACCTAATGTCCCACGTGCAACGACTACATCCAACGCTTAATCAGCACCGCCCACCGAGTGGTCGGACGATCTATCATCCCGTTCTCAAAGGAGGGGCTCAGACGTACCCTGCCTGAGCACGTCGACTACTACCATCACGAGCGCATTCAACAGGCCCTGCCGGGGAACAGGATGCCCACGCCTCGGGCACCAGCAGGGCCAGTGGATTGGCGGGACATACGCTCAGGTCGTACCGCCAGGAGGCAGCGTGAATTATTGCGCCCCACACGCCGTGACGGATGCGAGGTCGATGATCGTTGTCTAGAGCATACGGGCTATCCCACCCGACCAGGCTTGGTGCGGAATGCGCCCAGAAAGAACATGACCAGGGCCAGCAGCACAATGAGGCCGAGGGTCCCACCGCCGATGAGCGGTCCGCCAAAATAGAAACCTCCACCACCAGCGAAGATGAGTAGGATGAGCACAACAATGAGTAAGGAGTTCATGCACGCACTATAAGGCGACGCAGCACGGGTTCCTATGGGGAGTTGACCCCATCGGTCATTCTGTGGGCGTTAGGCGTAACCCGGCGGTGTGGGGTCAAGAAAGACAAACCGCCCACTGCCCCGCCGTTATCACGCCCCTCCCCGCATGGGAACATCCACACGGCGCGTTCTCGCTTGGAAGGGTGCCCACATCCAACAGGGCTAGAATCAACGCCAGGAGCAGTTAGATAACTTGGCGGAACGTAATACTTTATTGGTCGTCCGATTGATCGGCAGGTGCCCCTGATGGCAGATGTTCGGGCATGGCGAGGCGCGCCACTCCGATCCGATTGTCGGCCATCCCGTAATAAACGTCGAGGCGGTCAGGCGAGCCAAGGTCGTCGCGCCGATCAATGCCAGTAGGGAACACGACATTGGGCACCACGCCCCGGCGCTCCTCCATCAGTTCAGGCGCCAGCACCGGTTCCTGCGATCGATACAGCAGGACGCGCGGATGCTCCTTCGAGAGCACCATCACCCCAGCCGAGTAGCACAGGCCCCCGGCATCACGTGACTCCGGCAGCTTGTGCACGCCGTGGTAGACGACCAACCACCCATGACGAGTGAGAATGGGTGGAGTGCCGCCGCCTATCTTCAGCATCTCCCAGGGTGATACGGGAGTCGCGAGCCGGTGATGTGAGTTAAACAATCCCAAGTGCTGCGGTTCGACATCCTCAAGGGTCATCGGACAGTATGAGATCCAGATGCTCTCGTGGGCATGATCCGCCGCTTGGGCCCGATGCTGGCAGGCAGTTTCCTCGGGCCGCGTACCGGGGAACAGGGGGCGATGGAGGATTGCCAACTGTAGTTTTCCAGCGTGATTGGGTATGGCGACTGGGAAGAGGCTGGCGTCCTTGTTGTCCACATGGATAAAATCAATGTCGCGATACGGCGCAAAGGTTGCGAGTCCCAGTCGCTTCCAGTGAAACAGATCTTCGGACACAGCGATGGCGATGCGTGGTCCGATGGAAGAGTGCGCGGTGTAGGTCATGACATAACGCCGCAGTCGTTCCACAAAAGTGATGCGCGGATCCTCGCAACCGCCGCGACCGTCATCTCCCAGTTCGTAGTCAGCCTCCGGCTCAAGCGCAATGCCGAGTCGCTCGACGCCAGACGGATCACCGGCTTGATCAAACTGCACGCGGACGATGCCGATGCGTGAATAATTACCCTGGGCGACAACCCTGGGAAAAAGATACAGGTGGCCATCTGGGCCACGAACGGCCGCAGGATTTAGGACGCCTTCGACCTCAAACGGATTGCCAGGTTCCGGCCCCATGATCTGTCCGAGGCGCTGCAGCTGAAAACCGCTCATGGTATGTCACTTTCAAGGATCGCGGCGCGGCAAAATCGGCCCACACACGCAAGGATGTCTTCAGTCGCCGGCCTGGCCCCGTGCGCATCTCTGACCTGGATCGACTGAGCGTCCGCTTCCTGTGCCGGATGGTCACACGGCGCAGCGCAGGACGCGCGAGACGTTCGCTCAATTGGGCACGCAACGCTGAACCCCTTGAAGGCGAAACGACGAATGCCGCATCGCCATGTCCATGCGAACGGTGTTCGGACGATTACCATGGACGCCGCCTCATTCTTGCCTGCCTATGGCCCGCAGTCTGCGTAGGTAGTAGTACTCGAACGCAACGACGAAGGCGATCGACACGAGACTGACGATAACGATCAGCGGATCGGTGGAACACTTGACGATCAAGAATGCGCCGAGGGCCACCATATCGAGGGTGATCGCGGTGCCGAGAACCGCGCGGTTCGCTCCGACGTCACGGTGAAGATGCCGCAAGACACCCCAGTGAATGGCGATATCCACAATTAAGTAAAATATCGCACCCATGGATGCAATGCGCGACAAATCAAACACAACTGCTAGCACAGCAGCGATGACCACGGTGTAGACCAGCGTGTGCTTCTGAGTGTCGCCCGGAAGGCCGAGATGGCCGCGTGGGATCAGGTTCATCTCGGTAAGCATGGCGAGCATGCGCGAGACTGCGAAGATGCTTGCCAGCAAGCCGGAGGCCGTCGCGATCATGGCGATGGCCACCGTGAACATGACCCCGTAGCCACCGATCGCCGGCCGAGCCGCCTCAGCAAGCGAGTAGTCCTTGGCCGCGATAAGTTCATCAAGCGTCAGGCTCGACGCCACCGCCAAGCAAACGGTCAGGTAGACGACGAGACAAATCACCAAGGAGATGATGATGGCGCGGCCGATGTTTCTTTTCGGATCGGTAACCTCGTCGCCCGCATTGGTAATCGTGGTGAACCCCTTGAAGGCGAGTATCGCCAGCGCAACACTCCCTAGGAAGGTGCTGATAGAAGGGTCCCCGCTAGGGGGAACGATGCTGGTATGCAGACTGATCCCAGAGGCCGCCACGGCAATCGCTGCGAAAACGAGGAGTCCTCCGATCTTGATCACTGCACTGATGTTCGAAACCGTTCCGATGACCTTGTTGCCGGCGATATTCACCAGGAACGCCGCGACAATGAGTCCGACGGCGAGCACCGGGACCCAGATCTCCGCTGGATCAGATGAGAACAGCTGAAGGGTGTAGGTACCGAAGGTTCGGGCCACCAAGCTCTCACTGATGATCATCGAGAGCGCCATGAGGAGCGCGGCAGCTCCCGTCACCGCAGTCTCACCGTACGCCTTCTTGAGGATCATGGCGATGCCGCCAGCTGATGGATAGGCGCTGGCGACCTTGATGTAGGTGTATGCACTGAAACCGCTGATTACTGCCGCGACGATGAATGCGATGGGGAAGAGTCCTCCCGCAAGTTCGGCGACCTGCCCGGTGAGCGCAAAGATGCCGGCTCCGATCATCACGCCGGTACCCATCGCGACGGTGCCCAGCAAGCTGAGGCTGCCGTGTTTGTAATCGTCGGAGTGACTGCTCATCCCTCAGCCCTGGTCCGCAACGGGGCGCACGACGACCTCGGCTCGGCCAAAACACGCGATGAGCACTTCGATCACCCGTTTGGTCTCGTTCGGGTCTCTGACCTGGATCGACTCGACGCCTGCTTCCTTGGCCGGATAATCATTCCCTCCCGGGAATAATGCGTCCCCTATGAAGAGCATCTCCTGGAGTCCAATGCCGAGAATGTCGCGGAGCTTCCGCATACCGTAGCCTTTATCGATACCAAGCTTGGTCACATCCACCGAGGTCGTGCCGCCCAAGCGGACAGAAAACCCGGGGATACGTGGCTCAAGCGCGGCCTTCAGCTTCTTGCGCTTGGTAAAGTCTGGGTCCCATTGCTCCTTCTCATCGATGGGAGCCTGCTGCCCTAGCGCGGAGAACGTGATCTGACTTCCGCGATCCTCGATCTGCTCGCCCCACGTGGTCTCGATCCCCAGTTCCGACGACGTGATCGCCGCATTCAGAGACTGGGTCACCTGCTCCCGCTCCTGATCGGAGAAGTTCTCCGCATAGAGCAAGTTCCAGTCGCCGTCATACTGGCGGTACTGCGTTCCACACGTAGGGAGCAGCGACAACGCCCTCAGGCGTTCGTCATGCGAGAGTTGGGACAGGAGCTGGGCCTCAAACTGCGGCCAGCCGCCGCCGGATATCACGGCCACCTTCACGACCTTCAGCAGCGTATCGAGAAGCGTGGCCATCTCGGCATCGAGTGGTGCTTTGCTCGCAGCAAGCGTGCCATCCAGATCGAACACAATGAGCTTCTTCGCTGGACTGCGCTGTTCTGGGCTGCGCACTGGGCATGGCGCGCTGCTCCTGTGCACATTGGGAGTGCTAGCCACAGGAAGGTCTGGAGCGGCTGCCACATGCGGGACGCGCTGGTCAGGAAGACGCTTCCCAGCGTCCGTGCCGTCACCATCCGCATGCTCAGTGCGGCGCAGGCAGAGCACCTCAGTCAAGATTGCCAGATCCTCACGCGCCTGCAGCACGAGGACGCGAACCCGAGTCCCTGGAACGGAGATGTCTCGGTCTACGTCGGCGGACGCGTTTGCATCCTCGTCGAGTTCGAGCCCAGCGAACTGGAGTGCGCGCGTCGCATCACGGCGAACACGCGCACTGTTCTCGCCGATGCCCCCGGTAAACACAAGCGCGTCCACACCACCGAGAGCCCCCATCATCGAGCCTAGTGCTCGGCGAATTGAAATGACGAATCGCCCGTAGGCGAGTTGCGCGCGCGACGATCCGCCATCAGCGCTCTGGAGAACTTCCCTCAGATCTCCAGAGATGCCAGACACCCCACGGAGGCCAGAACGCTTCGTCAGCGTTTCGCGGAGCTCCTCGACGCTCACCTGGCAATGCTGCTGAAGATAGAGCATGAGCCCTGGATCGATGGTTCCCGAACGCGTGGCCATCATCACACCTTCGAGCGGCGAGAACCCCATGGTGGTGTCGATCGAACGCCCCGCTTCGACCGCGGTGACCGAGCAACCGCTGCCGAGATGGCACACGATGAGCCGTGAGGGAGAACAGTCGAGCAGCTCATTGGTTCGCTCAACCGCGTAGGCCACGCTGAGTCCATGGAAACCAAAGCGACGAAGGCCCCACCGCTCCACCCATTCGAATGGTAGACCATAGCCGGCTGCAGCCTCCGGCATGGTCGCGTGAAACGCAGTGTCGAAGGTCGCAACTTGGGGTACGGTCGGGAACGCGGCACTCACTGCGTCGATTCCAGCGAGGGCAGCGTGCATGTGCTCGGGGTCGAGATCTGACAGTGCCGCAAGCTCTTCACGCACGCCCGGATCGATGAAGACGGCTTGGCGGAAGCGCAGACCCCCGTGTACGATCCGATGACCGGCGACGTCAAAAGCGGGCGCTCGCGCAAGCGTGGCCTTGAGTTGATCCGCTCGGGTAGCGCTGTCCTCCGCCGCCCACGGCTCACTCCCACCGGCGAGGGCCGTCTTGTCGGCTGCAAGCACCGTCCACTTGACGCTGCTCGATCCGGTATTGAGGACCAATATACGCGTCACGTGAGCCCATCCTTCAATGCTATGTGGCCATTCCAGGAATGGATGACGGGTTCTGATAGGTCATGGTCGTACCCGAGTACACTCAGAGACGCGGTATCGAGCAGGAGCCGTCGTCCTTCGAGCGGTGCCAGCTTGATCCAGCGGGCTGCCAGTATGCGTAAAAGTTCACGATGGGAGAACAGCACTACATCTTCCCCGTGAGCGCGAAGGCGACCGATAACACGGTCGGCACGTGCGCACACCGCATCAAGCGTCTCGCCGCCGGGGCTGCCGTCTTGGAGCAGACGCCAGCCGGGGCGCTCAAGCTCGATATCGGCAGTGCGTTTGCCCTCGTAGGCACCGTAGTCCCATTCCATCAAATCGTCGTCGTCCTCGATACGAGACTGCGGCATCGCCAGTTCAGCAGTGCGCCGTGCGCGCTGCAACGAACTGGAGAAAATGCGATCTACGCTCAGCGCGGTCAGCCTCGCCTTGAGTTCGCGCGCCTGCTGTTCTCCTCGCTCAGTCAGTGGGAGATCGGTGCGACCGGTATGCTGTCCAGTCAGAGACCAAGCGGTTTCGCCATGGCGAACCAAGTAGACCCGTGGCAGATCACGATTCATGTGCATACACCGCGGGAATGAAACCGAACGTCACTGGCCACGCACTGTGCCACCCACAGATGGGGCCAGAGGTCCCTGATGCGCGTCATGAGCTGACCTGTTGGCGTTCCAACTCCGATATCTTCCCCAATCGACGACGATAGCGCGCGGCGCCGTTGAAGCGCGCGGCGAGAAATGCTTCGAGCAGTTTCCATGCCAATGCCTGACCGACCACGCGCCCGCCCAGACACATCACGTTCAGATCGTCGTCTTCGACTCCCTGACGCGCAGAAAAGATGTCGTGGATCAGACACGCCCGCGCACCCGGAACCTTGTTGGCGGCGACGCACGCGCCGACCCCACTACCACAAATAGCAAGGCCACGATCGACCTTACGGCGCGCGACGGCACGCGCCAAGGGAACGACGAAATCAGGATAATCATCGTCCTCCACCAGTTGCCAGGCGCCAAAGTCAACCACGGCGCAGCCGCCGTCGCGCAACATTCCGGCCAACTGCTCCTTCAAGTCATAGCCACCGTGATCGGCGGCGACCCCGATACGCATCAGGGATTGCACTGCGGTCATGTGGATACGCTCTCCAGCTTCGCTCCATACTCGCCACGGCGCGCAGCCCGGTTGCATCGGGCGCGGTGAAGCAGGGCTTCCTGCGCCGGCATCACATGTGTGTCGCTGCCGCCCCAGATCTCCATGGCTGGCTGTTGAATCGCGCGGGCGAACGAAAATGACAGAGCCCATGGCAGCCGCCCCTTAAAGCGGACGTTCATGGCATTCAAACGCGCCGAGGCGAGCACACCGGTCTGACCACCCGACAGGAACGCAATCCCCGGAACCGCAGCAGGCACCACTCGCAAGAGGCACCGCAGCGTGGCGTCGGCCACCTCATCCACGCCTTCTTGCTGGGGACAGGTCAATCCCGGAAGCACCATATTGGACTTCAAGATCATGCCTTCGAGCATCACGCGTTGCAGGCTGAGGTGGGCGAAAACAGTACGCAGGACCTCCTGCGTGACCTCGGCGCAACGCTCGAGCGTATGCGCGCCATCCATGAGCACTTCTGGCTCAACCACGGGAACAAGACCTGCCTCCTGGCATAGTGCCGCATAACCAGCCAGCTTCTGCGCATTAGCCTCTATGCAGCCCCGACTCGGAAGGTCCTCGGTCACGGGGATCGCCGCTCGCCACTTGGCAAAGCGGGCGCCCATGCGGCCGTACTCAGCCAGGCGGTCTCGCAAGCCATCGAGTCCCTCGGTGATCTGTTCGCCGGGATGACCTGCCAGGTCCGTCTTTCCGGAATCAACTTTGATGCCGGGAACCATCCCCGCATCAATGATGGCCTGCGCGAAAGGCGTGCCATCTTCCAGGCACTGGCGGATCGTCTCGTCGTAGAGGATCGCGCCACTGATGCAGCTTCCTAGATCGCCCGTGGTGACAATCATCTCCCGATAGGCGCGGCGAGCCATCGCTGTCTGGGGAATGCCATGTCGGGCAAAACGCTTATTGCACGTTGGATTACTTTCGTCCATCGCCAGCAGTCCCTTGCCGTCGGCCACCAACTCCCTGGCGGTATCACAAAGCTTGCGGGCATTCATCGCAGATTCACCTGTCGTCAGTTCTCGCTGGTCTGTGCCACGACGAACAGTCACTTTTCGAGATCCTTGCGTATCGAGTGAAGTTCGCATCGGCGCTGATCACTGGTCTTGGGATAGGACATTTCAAGGCCATTAAGCACATCCAAAATGATCTGGGAAATGATCAGTCTCGCGTTTTTCTTGTCATCGGCCGGGACGACATGCCACGGGGCTATGTCGGTGCTTGTCGCGCTCAAACAAGCTTCATAGGCCTGCATGTAACGCTTCCACAGCTTCCTCTCTTCGATGTCGGCGACACTGAGCTTCCAATTCTTATCCGGGTCATCGATTCTCTTGATAAAACGCTTCCTCTGCTCGTTCTTCGACTGATTGAGGAATATCTTGATGATCCGCGTTCCGTTCCGATGCAGATGGCTCTCATGGTCCACAATAGAACGGTATCGATCCGTCCATATGGTCTTTTCATTGAGCAATTCATCCGGAAGTCCTTGCGCAGCAAGAAACTCGGGATGCACACGTGCGACGAGGACTTCCTCGTAGTAGGAGCGATTGAAAATGCCAATGCGTCCGCGTTCAGGCAGACAACGACTCGTTCGCCACAAAAAATCGTGTTCAAGTTCCTCGGCACTTGGTTGCCTGAAGCTGAAAACCTGACAACCTTGTGGGTTGACGCCTGACATGACGTGACGAATCGCGCCATCCTTGCCAGCAGCGTCCATGCCTTGGAAGATGACCAATACGGCATAGCCGTTCGAGGCATAGTGGATTCGCTGCAGTGACGTCAACTCTTTCACCTGCTTATCGAGAAGTTTGTGGTATTTCTTTTTCGATTTATACAAGTGCTTCACATGCGTCGACCACCGTCCTAGGTCGACCTGCTCACCCTCAGCAACACGGAAATCATTGGTGTTTACCTTTAGCGTCATGATGTTCCGATCAGGCGAGAGTGCGTTGTTGAGGTCGCGGACGCAACTTCGAGTGCATTGCGCACCTGTTGCAAATGAGCCTCCAGGTGCGGGCGATCGTGGGCGGAATCGACGATACCACCTGCCATTGCGGCAATTCGTCGAACCTGCTCGCGCAGCGCCAAACGGCGGCTCGGTCTATCAGTCTGACTGGCAATGGTTTCGAGTGCACTGAGCATGTGTGACAAGATGGCGACATTACCTTGGGCGTTCCTGCGAATCTGGTCAAATGCCCCGCACAGCAGAACCTCAAAGGTCGGCCCCTTGGCAATCACCCGCAGGTCGCCTTCATCATAGCGGCGCAAGCCAGGAAACTTCCGGATAACCAGGCGCGCCAGAATCGCCGTGAGATGATCGATGCATATCGCAGCAGTCGAGGTATCATTGATGCCTGGCGACAGCGCCTTCTGTGCTATGTCCACGATCTGCATGATTCCGAATGCGGGGTCCTGTTCCACGGTACGGTGGATGTCGATGCTGTATGCCCCCTGGAGAGCAGTGACCGCATCTTGATCCGGAGGGCCCTCCAGAGCGAGAGACGCCAATGCGGTATTCTGTACGACGAATTCGCCGATACCGCGCTCCATCCGCACGACAGCCTTCAAGTCCTGGGCCAGATGCAGGAGCGCACTGATATTCACGTCCTGAATGTAACCCTCCGTCTTCACCGGCACCACGTGCCATGTCTTCCCCGCAGGGGGACCCCGGTCCTCGTCTTCGTCAGACTCCTGCCCCAACTTCTCTGGAAAGAGTCGATCAATCGCCAGGATGGTCTCCTCAGCAACCGAGGCGATGATATTGGATGCCTGGATCGACGAGGCGATGTGATGAATAAAGTAAATGAGAACGCCAACGCCACACTGCGCCAAAATGAACGCAAAAAACAAGGCCAAACCCGGAACAAACACCGATTCGCTGACACCGCCGCGAATGGTATGCAGAACGACCAGGCAATACGTGTAATTTCCAGCCAATATTCCGAGCGTGCTCTGCGTTACGCGACTGCGCATGAAGTTGCGCAGGATCCGCGAGGTGTATTGACTCGAAGCCAACGCCAAGGCCACCAGTGTCATGGAGAACGTCACGCCCAGAATGGTCATCATTGAACCGGCGATTGTGGCAACGATCTGCCGCGCGCCTTCTGGTGTCGTCCCGAACAGGCGCGGCCAATGGGCCAACCATTGGTCACTTGCAACGGTGTCCATTTCGACGACAGCAACCGCGAGGGCGCCACTGGCGAAAATCATCAACGCTGGAATGAACCAGAAGCTTGACCGCAGGTTGTTCCAGATTTGCTTGACCCTAATCATGGATCAATCCCCCCACTTCCAGTTCCGTATTTCCGGCATGTCTTGGCCGTGCTTTTCGATGTATCTCCTATGTTCATGCAATTTTTTCTGCATGAGATGTTTCAATCCTTGGCCACGGACGCCTGTCTGTGGCAGGCGATCAATGGTGTCCATCACAAGGTGGAAGCGATCCAGATCGTTCAGCACCGTCATGTCGAACGGCGTGGTGATGGTGCCTTCCTCCTTGTAGCCACGGACATGGATATTGGCATGGTTGGCACGGCGATAGGTCAATCGATGAATCAACCAGGGATACCCGTGGAACGCGAAAATCACATGCTTGTTCGTGGTGAAGAGGGCGTCGAAATCATCATCGTTCAAACCGTGGGTATGTTCGCTGTGCGATTGCAATTTCATCAGATCCACGACATTGACCACGCGGACCTTCAGGTCCGGGAGATGCTTGCGCAGAATGGAGACCGCAGCCATGGTTTCCAGCGTGGGCACGTCGCCGCAGCAGGCCATAACGACATCGGTCTCACCACCGCGATCGTTGCTCGCCCAATGCCAGATGCCGATGCCGTCGGTGCAATGCTTAACGGCCTCAGCCATGGTCAACCATTGTGGCGCCTGATATTTGCCAGCTATAACCACGTTGACGTAGTGGCGACTGCGCAAGCAGTGGTCCCAGATCGATAGCAAGCAGTTGGCATCCGGAGCAAGATACACTCGCACCACTGAGGCCTTCTTGTTGACTACATGATCAATGAATCCTGGGTCTTGATGCGTCAACCCGTTGTGCATCTGCTGCCAGACATGGGACGCCAGTAGGTAATTCAGAGAGGCGATCTTCGGTCGCCAGGATAGTCCAGCGGACACTTTCAACCACTTGGCATGCTGATTGAACATCGAATCGATGATGTGGACGAACGCCTCGTAGCTATTAAACATTCCGTGGCGCCCGGTGAGCAGGTAGCCCTCCAGCCAACCCTCGCACTGGTGTTCGCTGAGCATGGAGTCCAGAACGCGGCCGTCCAAGGCGAGCAACTCGTCATTGTCCTGGGTACGTGCCTCCCATTGCCGGTCGGTCACCTCAAAAACCGCACTCAGACGATTGGAAAGGGTTTCGTCGGGACCGAAGATGCGGAAGTTGCGCTGTTCCTGGTTCAGCTTGGTCACATCACGCAGGAAGACGCCCAACTCATGAGCATCAGATGCCTTGACAGCGCCAGGGGACGGCACGTCCACGGCGTAGTCGCGAAAATCTGGCATGATGAGATCTCGCAACAGCACGCCACCGTTGGCGTGTGGGTTCGCGCCCATGCGACGTTGCCCCGTAGGGGCAAGATCGGCCAGCTCCGGCAGCAATCGCCCCCTCTCGTCGAAGAGCTCATCCGGTCGGTAGCTACGCATCCACGCTTCAAGCTGTTTCAGATGCTCGGGATTTGCCCTGGGATCAGAGAGCGGCACTTGATGGGCACGGAATGTTCCTTCGACCTGCAGGCCATCCACCCATTTCACCCCAGTCCAACCTTTCGGTGACCTGAGCACGATCATCGGCCAACGCGGGCGCATGCTGTTGCAGTCGGCGCGAGCTTCGTGCTGGATGCGCTTGATCGCCGCAACGACCTGGTCCAACACCTGCGCCATGGCTTCGTGCATCAAGGCCGGATCATCACCCTCCACGTAATAGGGAATCCAGCCATTGCCCCGCAGAAATTGATCCAACTCTTCCGGCTCAATGCGCGCGAGGACCGCCGGGCTGGCTATTTTATAGCCATTGAGATGCAGGATCGGCAGCACCGCCCCATCTGATACGGCGTTGAGAAATTTGTTGGAATGCCACGCCGTGGCCAGCGGCCCCGTTTCAGCTTCGCCATCGCCAATCACGCAGGCGACAATAAGATCAGGATTGTCGAACACCGCCCCGAACGAATGGCTGAGTGAATAGCCAAGCTCACCGCCCTCGTGGATCGATCCAGGGCACTCCGGGGACACGTGGCTAGGGATTCCGCCAGGAAAGGAGAACTGCTTGAAGAGCTTCTGTAATCCTGCCTCATCCTCGGTGATATGGGGATAGATCTCGCTGTACGTCCCTTCTAAGTAGGTGTTCCCAACGAGGGCTGGCCCACCGTGCCCGGGACCGGCGACGTAGATCATGTTGAGGTCGTACTTCTTGATGATCCGGTTCAGATGCGCATAGACAAAATTCTGACCGGGCGTCGTCCCCCAGTGGCCGAGCAACAAGTGCTTGATATCCGATGCCACCAGCGGCCGCCTGAGCAGCGGATTGTCGAGGAGGTAGATCTGGCCCACCGAGAGATAGTTGGCTGCGCGCCAGTATGCGTCGATCGCGCCGAGCTGTTCCGGCGTCAGCGTATTGGTTTTCATTGGCTCCACGTTCTTGTCACCCCGAGAGTGCGGTCTGGTCAGACGCGCAGTTATGCGCTCTCTGGCACTCAACTGCCACAGGCTGCCCAGCGTGACGACCACATTCGCATTGCCGTGTTGACGCCCTCAACTACAGCAGCCCCCAGATTTACCCTTCGGCTTCACCTCAACGTGGGTCGACAAAAACTGTTCTCGGCAGTGCTCACCGCAGAACGAGTACGTCTTCCCATCACACTCAGCATGGAGGGCTGTCGTTGGGTCGACGGTCATCCCACACACGGGGTCTTTGACTGCGGCTGTTGATTTGCTCATGGAACTACCTCTTTGACGCTTGTTGTGGCTGCGTTGACTTCAGGCTTGGGAGACCATAGCGACCTTCACGCCGTGCATTCCGGTCAGGTGAACTGCCTCCATGTTGGTCCCGTGCCTGAGAGCTAAGCATAGGCAATGGCCAGCACGGCCACGATGGGGTAATGACCCCATGCTCAGCGTCGTGGTGTAATCAGCCCCAGAAAGCGCCACATCCAAACATCGACGGCTAGCCGCCAACGCAATTGCCCCGACCATCAGGCCAGGGATCCCATGTCCACGATAGGGCATCGGTCACCGCCACCAGCGAATGACCCTGTGATCTCACTTGCCCCACCAACGGATGTTCCAAGATAGAGGCGGTAGATGGTATCCGAGAAAACCTGGTAAAGGCCTGAAAAACCATCCACAGACCACAGAACAAGCCGAAACATCTCTTTTCAAGCAAGCGCCATCGGCATTTCATAAGCTCTTCACTATTTTGTAGAGTCGCGGTGCCAGCAGCGATATGTGGGCAGCAGTGAGCCCACGGAAATTGACGACGTGGCCAGGAATAATTGTGCTGACACGCCTATCTTCATCGTAGCGCTGGCGCCCACGATACCGGCTTTGAATCTGATTACATGCGACTTTCCTACCACAATGCCAACCCACAGACCAAGGGAGACCATGTTCGCCAAAAGCAAAAAACTCAACAAGGCCATATTTCAGCGCCTGGGTGTTGCCGTTGAACAGCGCAGCGATTTCCAGCGTGACGGTGTCCATTGGCTTACTCAATGCTTTGCCAGTCAGGACCAGGACTGCCTATCATGACGACGGCCCACATCCAAAGGATCGCAACCGCTGTCCCTCCCCATGACGTTCATCAGGCATTCATTGATTTTGCGCGGACCATGTTGGACGATCCTCGAGCTATCAAATTATTCAACCGCATGGTTGACAAGGCACAGATCTCTCACCGTTATGCGGTACTGGAAGCAGCCGAAGACCCCACCGGGGCAGCAATCGACACGGGCGGCTTCTACACGCGCGGGCGCTTCCCCAGCACCGCCGAACGCATGCGACTCTATGAGCAGCATGCGCCCGCACTTGCCGCTCGGGCCGTTGCCGGCCTCGAACTCGGACCTGACGCGCGGCGCGTGACCCATCTTATCATCACCTCGTGCACCGGCATGGTTGCGCCAGGAATTGACCTGCAATTGATTGACATCTGCGGCCTCAATCCGTCAGTCGAGCGCACGATGGTCGGCTTCATGGGCTGCTATGCGGCCATCAATGCATTGAAGCTTGCGCACCACATCGTTCGCTCCGAGCCACATTCACGAGTGCTTACAGTCAACATTGAATTGTGCTCGCTACACCTACAACAGACCACAGACCTTGAGCACATGCTCTCCTTCCTGCTGTTCGCTGATGGCTGTTCGGCTAGCCTGATCGGCGCTGAAGCGGTGGGCCTAGCGATGGATACCTTCCACGCGGTGGTCATGCCCAACACAGCGGACCTCATCACCTGGAAAGTTCGCGATGCCGGGTTCAACATGCTGCTCTCTGGCCACGTGCCGGCAGCAATCCGCAACGGCCTGCGTGCAAACGCTGGCGAGATCCTCGGCGACGCAGCGCCGATCGATCACTGGGCGGTCCATCCTGGTGGGCGGTCGGTGCTCGATGCTGTTGAACAGGGCCTGGAGCTTGCTCCGGAGAATCTAGCGGCCTCACGCGCGATTCTCGATTCATTCGGCAATATGTCATCGGCAACCGTGATGTTCGTCCTCCAGAGCATGCTCAACGAGGCAGTGCCTGGTAAACATGGCTGTGCGATGTCGTTCGGCCCTGGCTTATCAGCAGAAACAATGCGCTTCCACAGTGTTTGATCGATGATCCGTCCCGATTTTTCTGCCCGCTCGTGTGCTGACGAGTTGATGGACACTGAACCCGTCGACTACCCTACGTTTCACGCCTGCCTGATCGACCTGGCGCGAGTCAACCGCTGGACATTGGCCTATCGCCCGACGCTGGCGTTCCTAGACCGCCTTGTCGAACGAGGGCTCCTGCCAGATCGTCCGCTCGAAATTGTTGACGTCGGCAGCGGCTACGGCGACATGCTGCGACAGATCGCAGCCTGGGCCGATCGACGAGGGATCGCGGTCTCCCTCACCGGCGTTGACCTCAACCAATGGTCACGCAAGGCCGCGCTTGAGGCCACACCGGCCACAACAGCAATCAACTGGGTGACCGCAAATGCGTTCGACTACCGGCCGTCGGCAGGCATCGACGTGATTATCAGCTCGCTATTCACGCATCACCTAACAGATCCGCTGCTCATCCGCTTCCTGCGCTGGATGGAGGCAACCGCACGAGTCGGGTGGTACGTCAACGACCTGCATCGTCACCCATTGCCGTTCCACTTCTTCCGCCACATCGCGCGACTGGCGCGCTACCACCGGTTTGTGCAACACGATGGCCCGGTGTCGATCGCGCGCGCATTCCAACGGTCCGACTGGTATCGCTTCCTGGCTGCCGCGGGAGTCGACGCCGCCGATACAGCGATCACATGGTGGCTACCGTTTCGTCTCTGCGTCGAACGCCTCAAGGGGGCGTCATGATCGACGCCCTTGTCGTTGGCGGCGGACTCGCCGGCGCAGCCGTAGCCACGCACCTAGCTGCAGCCGGCCGAAAGGTTGTCGTGTTCGAGCGCAGGCACGTACCTCACGACAAGGTCTGCGGCGAGTTTCTGTCCCATGAAGCATGCACCTATCTTGATACGCTCGGCATCAACCTTGGCTCCTTGGGAGCGGTGCCTATCTCAGCGGTCCGTATCGCCAACCGCAACACGGTCACCACCATGGCCCTGCCGTTCCCGGCCTTAAGCCTATCGCGCGGGCGACTCGATGAAGCCTTGCTCCAGCGAGCCACGGCTGCAGGAGCAACTGTTCATCACAACACACAGGTCCAAACGCTGACACGTACGAACAGCGGCTGCCAGGTCCGACTCGCGGACGATCGAGTGATTTCGGCACAGACCGGATTTCTGGCAACCGGCAAGCACGATCTTCGCGGCTGGAAGCGCCCGGCTGGCCTGCAAAACGACCTCCTAGCATTCAAGCTCCACTTTCAACTCGACACCAGTCAGGCCAAGGCGCTCAAAGGCCATGTGGAACTCGGACTATTCACGGGTGGATATGCCGGATTGTCACCGATTGAGGGCGGACGTGCCAACCTCTGTCTGCTCGTACGCCGCAAACGATTCACCAAGATCGGCCACACCTGGGACAATCTGCTCGCGGCGATCCGAGAAGAATCTCCTCACCTGAACGAGCGGCTTAACGGTGCAACAGCGTGCTCGGACCGGCCGCTAGCGCTGGCGCGCATCCCCTATGGCTATATCCGGCGTCGCGCTCACGGCCTTTTTCACCTCGGCGATCAAGCCGCTGTCATACCATCCTTCTCCGGCGACGGCATGTCCATCGCACTCCACAGCGCCGCACTCGCCGCCAAATACCACCTTGCCGGTCGAGACCCCAACCACTTCCAGCGCCAACTGGCGCGTGACCTAAAGGCGCAGGTGCTGTTCGCCACCTACCTATCACAGGGACTGGTGCGGCATCCCCTACAAAGGCTACTTACTGGCCTGATCCGAATAGCCCCGACCCTGATAACAACGACAGCCGCACGAACGCGCGTACCGAATTGGGCGCTGGCACGAGCACGAAAGAGAGGCGCAAGCCTAGCGTGTGGGGTCAAGAAAGTCAGGTCGCCCTCAGTCTCGTCCTGCCCAGGCCCCCTTGCGGTCTAACCCTCGGCGCCGTGACGCCAGCCGACCTGCCCCACGAGAGCGCAACATGCATCCTCGCCTGCGCTGCGGCCATTCACTCGGACCACTACTGAGCTAACCACGAGAGCCTGACCAAGCATCGATGAGAATCGCCCCGGCCATCAAGCCGGGGCAAACCAACGTCCACATTACCGTCCCCAACCCAGCTACGGATCCGTCGGGCACAACAGCACCGACCAGTGACAAACCCCCGGCCCCTGCTCTATGCGCACTAAAACCGTATTGAAGCCCCGCTTGAAGGAGACCTTGCGGAAGCCTTCGTCGAGACGCCACGCGCTGAGGCCAGTGTCTTGCCAGGCGAGGGTGCCGTTGATCCACACCTTCGCGGCGTCGTTCCCTGCGATCGCGAGGAGCATGTCGGCCTCCTCTTCGAAGGAGACCTCGGTGGAGGCGTCGTGGGTACAGCATGCGAGACGCCGATGCCATTCAGCAGGAGGAAGCCGCGACGAAACGTTCGTCATCAAATCGACAACGAGATGCCTACCGCATGGTTTCGCATGGAAGCAGAGTCTCAACTCAGAGGTGTGGTACTATTCTGGGATAATTACGCTAACCCAAGTGGAATCAGTGCTCACTCCACGGTGCTTGATTACGGGAAACGCCCGATCCAACTCGCACGTCAGAACGAGCCAAATAGGCTACATGCAGATCGCAATACAACATATTCACACCTCCGGAGTGGCGACCGTGGAGTCCATATGTTTGCGTGCCACCGGAAGCACGGATAAAACCAGCCGGGCCAAACCCCGTAGTCGTCGTCAATCGTTCCACGCCATCGATGGTGCGATGACTCGCCGTATCCGCCGCGAGATAGAGCTCACTTTTTCTTCGTAAACCATCAATATTCGCACAGCGCTCCTCACCGTATCGATAGCCCGACCGCCAATTGACATCGGGCGCGATCACACCATTGAGTCCGTACTCGGAACTGGCATGAAAAATAACCATATTGCTCCCGCTCGACGGGCAGCGGAACACCCCGCGTGACTTCCCTCCCATTTGCGCCCAGTTCAACTCGACACGAATCGACTCGCTGGTTTGATAGAGGGCTTCAGCCACATGATGGGAGTCCCACGTGAGCTCATCACCATTAGCCAGCAAGCGCCGCGACGCTGGCAGGGTGCCGCTCCAATCGTCGGTATAGGCCATAATACCCATGCCAATTTGCCGCAGATTAGACAGGCAGGTCGCCTTTTGAGCGGCCGACCGTGCCATGCCAACTGCCGGAATCAAGAGGGCTGCCAATATTGCGATAATTGATATCACCACCAATAGCTCAATCAGGGTGAAGCCACCGACACGGGGCCTAGCAGGCTGTTGAAATACAGCCTGCGGGGGGTTGAAGGGGGGTCGCAGACCCTCCTGGGTAAAGAGTCGCCTCACGAAAACCTTGGAAAATGGCTCCTGGCAGGGAGCCCAAGGTCTTCTTGAGGATAGCAGGCTGGTGTGTTTCAACAGCCTGCTAGGCGCTGCGTACACCATCGTTATCTCCTCGTTCGCTTGCAAGGAACACGGATCACAAACAGTCACCAATTATAATAGCGATAGGGATAATCGCCGGTCGCAAAGTCGTCAATATAATCGGGGTGATACGGCCCCGGCTGCGCCAACGCAGCTCGCCGCTCCCTATCCAACACTACTGGCACCACAAACATATCGGCCGCATCACGCGCCATGAAGCCACCACCTCCGGCATGATCGAATATCCGCACCGTCAGGCGCACATCTTGCTGGCGTATCCTATCCGCTGGGATCACGTATTGCCGGAGCAGGGTCCACCAGCGCGGGGTACTGCTATCAGTATGACCAAGCTCCACACCATCGATATAGACCCGATCAAAGTCATCGAGCACGCCCAGTGACAGCAACAAATCTTGGCCACGCCAGTCAGACGGGATGGTCACCGTCCGCTCAAACACGGCCTCACCGTCTGCGTTGCTCCAAGCCCCACCAAAGCTCTCCCATTCGGCGGGCAAGGTAACGTTCTCGCTCTCTAGCTTGCTACTACCTGCAATCAGCGTCTGCGCTGCTGCGCTGAGCCCTGGGTCTGCAATCTCCTGCCGTGTCGACTGCTGCAAGGCAGTGGCATAGGCCCGCCACTCACCAGCCAGGCTCTGGTGAGCCTTGGCGGACAGTGGCGTGAACACGCGCTGATCATGGACCGGACGAATGCCATGATTGGCACATACTTGAGCGAAGGCACGGGCCTGCCGCCAAGCTGTAAAGCGCAGGTACGGATGAGCCTCGGTGTCGAATTGCCACGGATCAAATCCGATCACTGCTATTTTTCCGGCGCCAAGCGCGCGCTCGGCATATTGTCCGGCGGCATCAACCGCACCGTTACCAGCAATCACAACACCGGGATGCGTCGCGCGAATACGCAAGTCAGCGATGTCCAAACCGCGCAAGGCTGGCAGATGTGGCGGCGCAAGGCCCACCTCGATATGCTCAACGGGATTGCGCTCGAAGCCCCAATCGGCCGGAATCGGCGCATCAGGCAACACCAAGGCGCGCCCTCCCGCCATGACATGCGCAGTAATGCTCGCTTGCTCAGTCGGTTCCAATTCGCGACCGATCACCACCACACTATCGTCTGCAAGCTGACTAAGCCCAGCTTCGGCCTCTATCCCCGCCTGCACCAAGCGTTGCTGCCACACCGCGTCCACCAAGGTCCGCGCTGGCCGTTCAGCGGCAAAGGTGCCCGGTGACGAAGCGAGAGTTGCCACCACCGCGTGCACCAAGCGCTCTGCTGCTGGATCCTGTCGAGCATGATCGTGCAGGTCGAGCGTGCACAGCAGCAGACGACCCTTGCCAACCGGCAATTCGAGCAAGGGGCTGTAAGCTAAGTCAAAGCCGGTTTGCAGAATCGGACGCCAAGCGCTGAAGTGGGGTTTTTCAACGGCAAGGCTGGTCACACCACCACGTCCGCCCCACCGCCACCCGCCCTGCGCCACCGACGGTGAACGGT
>JAQIBG010000400.1 GCA_027859175.1 Planctomycetota bacterium
GGCCGTGAACCAACTCATCTGGGTGTGGCTGCCACAAACTCGACGGGCCATCCACCGCCGGAGCGCCGGGCGCGACACGCAGACCTTCTGCGCTCATATCTGCCCACCACCCAGCGCGCAGCGCCTGAGGCGCACCACGCGTGCGCAGCAGCACCGCGCCCTGGGTCAGCACAACGCGAGCCCGCTGCTCATGCACGGCGGTAGCAAACACGGTTCCCACTACCTCTAGCGTGCCATGGTGAAGATCCACCAGCATGCCACGCGCCTGAGGCGCAACATCCCACCGCACAATGCCGGAGCTCTGCCGCAGCTGTCGTGGCGACCACGGCCACAGCGGCACGACAGCCTGCACCACAGCGGCCGGGGACCCCTGTTCCACCACGGCGTAGGTACCGTCGCGCCAGCGCCAGGTATCGCCCTCGAGCGTGGCAACATGCGAGCCACGCTGCCACCACCACGCGCCGCCCGCGAACAGCAGGGCCGCCGCCACCACCGCCACCGCGGCCAGCCGCCGCCACGCAAAAGGCCCACGCAAAGGAACACGGCCCGGCCATTGCCGCGGCCATAATGCCTGCAACAGCAACTCGCAACGCGCATGATCAACCAGCCGCTGGGCCAGCTCGGGATTGGCGGCCACGCGTTGGCTGAAGGCAATTCGCTCGGCTTCGCTTAGGTCATCGGCCAACCACCGCGCCACATCCTCGGTTTCCGCCATCACGAGCCCTCGCTCAAGCGCCGGCGAATACAGGTGGCCAAGGTTTCGCGCAAACGGTGGACGGCACGCTGAATCGCCTGGGCGCTCTTGCCAAGGCGCTCGGCGATGGCGGCAAAGTCGAGCCCTTGCTCATAGCGCAAACGCAGCCAATCACGTCGATCGGCCGGCAGTTCGCGTACACAGGCGCGCAGGGCCTGGAGCTCATCCTCACGCGGATGCTCGCCGTCACGCTGATCCCAACTCGTGCATATGGCATCAATAGCGGCGCCATCCAAACAGCGCCAGCGTGCGCCCTGACGCAGCCGGGCTTTGAGCACGCGCACCGCAATGCCTCGGGCCCAGGCTCCAAACGAGCGCGTGGGGTCATAATCACCACTGCGCCGCCACAACACGATGGTGGTCTCCTGTACCACATCATCGCAACCGGCGGGATCACGCAGGCAGCTGCCCACGAAGGCGCGCAACTCCGGCAGCACCGGAGTCAATTGCCGCAGAAACGCCTCATGCGGGTCAGCCATCACACCCCTTGTCGCCACGGGGCCGTGATCAGACAAGCACTATGCGCTCACAATGGCGGGGCACTCAGCGGCGCACCGTCACCCGAGGTGGCGCGAATACTGCCATCAGCGTTGAATTCAGTCCAGGCCTGCGAGGGATCAAAAGCCCCGGCGATCAGGTAAGCCTGCCACCGCAATTGGCCGTTCAGATCCCAGAACTGCCACAAGCCATTCGGCTTGCCGTCATCAACCGGCCCCGCAGCCGCCAAACTGCCGTCGGCGTGGTAACGACGCTCGGTGCTATCGGCCGCGGCATTGAGCGGCTGCCCGAACGGAGAGTCTTGAGCACCCGGGTCGCCGCCGCCGCAGGCGGCAAGCACCATGATCACCGTACTCACAGCCAGATAGCGCATTGCCTGACCTCCTACCCCCTCTTGTCACCACGGCCTGCCATCAGACACACAATCTCCCTGGCCTTCAGATGCTTGGTCGCCAGCGTGGTGGCATGACACGACTACGGGTGTGCACTTGGAATCTGAAATTCGCCAGCGAAGACGGGCCCCACCCCTGGTCGCAACGGCGCGCGGCCATGCTGACGGTGCTCAATGCCATCGATGCCGATCTGATTGCGACCCAAGAAGGGCTCGACCAGCAACTTCGTGATCTCGACGCCGGTTTGCCGGGCTACCAGCGCGTCGGCACCGGGCGCGGCGGCGACAGCGAGGACGAGCATTGCGCGATCTTCGCGCGCGCCCCGATCAGCATAACAGACAGCCGCACCTTTTGGCTTTCACCGACGCCAGATCAAGCCGGACCGCCCGCCTGGGGTAGCAGCTGCCCGCGCATCTGCACCCAGCTCAACGCTGAAGTCATGGGCCAAGCCGGCACCACGCCCCTAGCGCTGTGGAATACCCATCTGGATAATCGCAGTGCCGAAGCCCGCGAACACGGCGCGCAACTGATCGCCGCTGACATCGCGCGATACCGCGCCAACACCACAACTGGTGCCGTCCTCTTCACCGGCGACTGCAACTGCCGCACCGAAGCCAGCGAAGCCCCTTACACCATTCTCACCGAGCAACTCAGCGACCTGGCCCTCGAGGCCGACGACACGGCCCACCTCGACACCAACAGTTGGCACGGCTACCAGCCGATCCGCCACCGTGGCAGTCGCATCGACTGGATTCTCGGCAGCGGTCTCGGCGCGGTTCACCATTACGCCCATGTGCTCAGCACCCCGGATGGGGTGCTGCCGTCGGATCACTGGCCGGTGGTAGCGGAGATCAGTCTGCCCGACTGACAGGCGCGCCGATCACCGCCACTAAGCCTCAGTCACCAGTCACCAGGCGCCAAAGGGCCGAATCAGCAATTCGGGATGGGTTGGATCAATTTTCAGGCGCCAGGTTTGGCCCGGCCATTCCCAATCGATGATCCAGGCCTCACCATCACGGCTGATAGTTGGCGGCGCCGTGGGCGCTCCATCAAGACTGGCAAACCACAGCGATCGCATCGGGCAACTGGGATCCAGCTGCGCGGCTGACTGCATGGTGCCCCAACGTTCACCGGTCTCGGCCTGAGCCAAGGCAGCCGGCTCGCTACCATCAAGCGGGATATGCCCGAGCACCAGTGGCCCGTCGGGCGTATCCAATTGCACGGTCGACCAGCCCTCGCCACGCTGCTCCTGACACGAACCCGCTTCTGGCCGCACCAAGCACCACACGTCACCAGCTGATTCCCAGGTATCGGCACCGCGCGGCATCCACCGATGCGCCACCAAATTGCCACCCCGCAGGCGGCAGCGGGTCTGACCAAGCGGCGTGGGCACGGCACTACGCGACAAGGCGGTGGCCAGATAGCCACGCTTGTGCCCGCCACGAATCGGATGTCCGTATTCAAAACCGTCTTCCACCGCCAACCAGGCCGGCCACGCCCACCAACCAGCGCGGTGCCACAGTGCAGCCGGCATGGTCTGCCAACTCAGGCCCCAGCCTGGGTGATCGACATCGGCCATCATCGGCCAGCGCGTCAAGCCACCAAGCCGGCAACTGGCACGCACGCAGGCATGCGCGCTGACCTCATCATGGCAGGCCACATGCACCTGCTCCTGTACCGGCGCGGCAGCGGGCAACAGATCGCTCACCCCAAGCAAGGTATTGGCGCGCTCAAACGGACTCTTGCTCGGATCAGCACAACGCGCGCGATAGCTCTTACGCGCCTTCGGCGCTTCGGTGCCGGTCATATAACAACGGATGGTTGGCACCCGTGGCCCATCGGCGAAGGCATCGTCAATCGCGATCACTTGATTGAACAGCTCTTGGTAGGCCGCACGCAGATCCGGATCCAAGCGCTTGGCCCCAGCCAGCAACAGGGCCAGCAAGTCGATGCACAGATGCCCGTACACATCCGACAGGTGCTCACCCCAACCCCAGTTGCCACCGAGATCGCGCGCCGTGGCCAGCATCGGCTCGCGCAATTCGTCCAGCGCGGCCTCGTCTTCGTCGATCTCTGCGATCAACCACGCGGTGGCGATGTCGCCCAGATGCTTGTTGGGGTAGTACCACTTCTCACGCTCAACGGCTTCGAGGTGCAGCCAGGGTCGCAGTCGCGCCAGTAAGGAGCGCACCGCTGCGCGTTCACTTGGGCGCAGATCGGCCACCAGCAAGGCCGTTACCATCGGTCGAGCGGTGAAGAACGAGGCATTGGTATCAACCGGATGCGGCTCCTCCCAATACCACTTGATGCAGCCGAGCCGATCGGGCTCGCTACTGACCATCGATTCCAGCGCGCCGCACACGCGCTCCATCAGACCCTCGGGCAGGCGCCCACTGAGAGCCAAGCTCAGCAAGCGCTCAACGGCATGGCGCCCTGCGTGCACTTGATTCAGGCCGCTCACCGGTGCGGTATGGCCGCTTCCGGCACGCGGCCATAAGCCCGTTTCATCAGGCATTTCGATTTCTTGGGTTTGGTCCACCATGGCAGCTTCCCTCCTTGCTGTTGCGGTGCCGAGCAGGCTGGTGAAATACAGCCTGCGGGGGGTTGGAAGGCCCCCCTGAGTGAAACTGGCAGGCTGGTGTGTTTCAACAGCCTGCTATGTCAGCGCACCCATCCGGCCAAGGCAGGTGCACGACGCAGCATGGTGGCGCCAACTCTAAGGGTGCCATCGCAAAAGGTCTGCTCACCACTACTCGCAACCGCCCCGCCCCATCCCACGCCACATCGCGGTTGACAGCCAATTGCGCAATACTGAATTACGGGTGGACGATATTTCGGGCCCACCCCGCCGAGTTAGCCTGCACCCTCTGGCGGCCGCATTCAGTCCCTAATCCTACTCCTGCCAATCATAGCCAGGAGGCGCCACACCTTCTCTGCTCAACACCCCGCAGCCAATCTCGCGACGCAACTGTAGCGGCCGCAACAATGCAATCCCGCGCCTCATTCAGAGATATTGCCTTTACCACCTCCTCACCCTCATCATTAAGCACGATGGAGACTTCGCTGAGTAGGGCCAAGGAAGACGACCTCATTGTGACTGCGCACGTACGAACCGGAACGAGCGCACCTCACGCTATTGTACGCGAAACCTTGGACGCTTGCGAATGCTTATATAGAGCGAGAAACAAAAGGTCACAACAAGAGTGACCACGGGGATGGCCCATGCAGAAACAGGGAGGCCCCGTATCGCCGCCTCGCATAGCCTGAAAAATGCCACCGACCCCAGAACACCGCAGACAGCACACAGCACCGACGGGACATAACAGACCGCGTACCACACTCGGTGACCACTGGCCTTATTCAAAAATAAGGCCAGCACCGCGCTAAGAAGATAGGGAACACACCAAGCCCAGAGCACAATGATCACAAATGCACCCAGAGACGAAGTGCCCGAAACAGCATAAATCAACGGCATTAATGAATTAGGCGTCATTGGACACAGCAACGCCCTGAGGCGATTTCTTCACAGGATCCAAGCCCAGCCAATCAACATCAGCGCCGCTCACTGGTCGCTGTCCCGAAGAGACTGCCGAATTATCTCAATCCAGGCAGAGTATTTCACTTTTTGCCCCTCCATAAACACCCTAACATCCGCCGACAAGCCCTCAGGCCGGGCCAGTTCATCAACAATTCGCTGGCATTCGACTCGCAATATGGCAATCGCATAGAACGCCTTGACCCTTAAATCCGGCGACTTCAAGAGCGCATCAATAAAGTCGTTATGCACAATGTTTAGGCCGATCTGCGCTTGAGCAGCAATCGACACGCCAGGTTCCACCTCTATTGGAATCGGCCGGTAATCCATCCGAATGGACTCGTTAATGATATCCTGCGCCTCAACTCCACAGATCGCAGACACAAAAAACAAAAGGACGCAACAGAAACGCACAGAATCCTCCCGGCCAAGTCATCAGAGAGTCACGCTAACACACTCAGTTATAGCCCCATTTAAGACCAGCGGCAGTGGCCACTCAACGGCGGCCACTGCCCAGGCTCACACTGCGATAATGGCGACCCCAGAAACAAGGCACAGAACAATGCCCACGAAACCCGTAAACAGAACCACGGACTTCGAAGCTCGGGACGGCAACTCCTGCTCGCCAAGCTTGCTGATCGACACGTGGCACTGGATTAAGGACAGCACTGACATCAGCACAACCATGCCGCACAGGAAGTAGAGTCCCGCATCCAAATAGGAGCCCAATCTACTCGCCGCAGCGGCCTCGATGCCGAATTTTTTAATCAGGAAGGCGAACGCCAGGATTGCTATCTCAGTGCGCATCCAAGCCAGCAGGGTTCGCTCGATAGCATAAAAAAACCCGAGGATCATCCAAGTAAGACACCATCATTCCCTTCGAAATCGCACACACCCACCGCGGGGGTCTGGAACCTTCGCTCCCCGCGGATCAATGCTATCGTCTCAATCGAAGGATCAGCCTATGCCGCACTCAAACACTGACAACACAGGCATTTCGCCGCGTACCGACGCACGCTATCACCGTGCGACCTTGAACCCCGTCACCTAAACCAAGACCCGAAGTCGACCTGAACGCACAAGCCGTCGCCTTGGTCAGCAGGCAAACTAGCTACCAACCAGCTACATTTTGGCTGTTTGGCCCAATGTTAAATGACACCCGGCGTTCGACCTGCGCAGCCGGTGCGAGTTCATCAATCGTGATGACGCTCACATACCAGCCGGCCGGGGTATACCACTGAGCATGGCCCATGGTGTGAGCCAACACTTCTTCCTGATAGAACCGGCACCGGACGCGAACATCACGCACCACGTCAGCCGTCTTATTCTGCACTGTCACTTGGTTCCCATCGACACGGACACTGACCGCAGCATCAAGCGGCGCAATGAGCTCAGCCGACGATCGCCGCCCACAAGCACCGAGCAGCATGAGCACCAACACGAGGCACACAGCGGTGCCCATTTCACGCACCCCACGCCGTCGGTCATGAACTCTATCTTTGTGCATACCGGCAATTCCTTTGTTGACGGATACGCGCCACCAGCAGCGACTTTCCACAAGAACCCAGGCCCAATTCATCGATGCTGATCAATCAAGATCGGATTGCCGTCAGGGTCTTCAACGACAAGGCTCCCTGCCCCGCTACCGGATTCATCCACTTCCTGCACCAGACTCAGCCCTGCCGCCTTCAGCTTGGTCTGAATGGCGCGAACATCCTCGAAAGATTCAAGCTCGGCGGCATTCTGATCCCAACCCGGATTGAAGGTCAGCATGTTCTTGTCGAACATGCCCTGGAACAGGCCGATGATGTGATCACCGTTTTTGAGGATCGTCCAGCCCTGACCGCAATCGCCGCCAGCCTGCTCAAAGCCCAAATGCTGATAAAAGGCGATCGACTTCTGCAGGTCCTTGACCGCGAGGCTCACCGAAAAAGCTCCCAAGTTCATTGTTCATCCCCGTGAGTTATGTGACCCGAAGGCCACGACGTGAATCGCCAGACCGCCGCAACAAGCAAACCCAGCGAGTAATGATGCACCAAGCCTGGGTCTACTCCGTGGTGCGTGGAATTTTGGTGATATCCCACTGCAAGATCCGCACCCAGTCTTCGCAAGCAAAAACACCGACCGTGCGGGCATCTCGTTCCGCCCCTTTGAGCTTGAGGCCAGAGAAGCCGCCGGTTGCGGGAGTCGCATTGATCTCGATCCATCCCAGCAAAACGGCGTCGTCATGGATCAGCAGCAACTTACCGCCACTGGGCGTGCATCCAGGCGGGCGCTCGGCCCCCGAACGATCGTACACCACGGTATAGGTCTTCATCAAGTCGACGCCCACATGCGCACGCAGTTCCGCATAACTTGGGTGAGCATGAACCGGCTCAAGGAATTGCGACTCAGCCCAGCAGGACGCAAACAAGAGAACAAGGATAAGCGTGCGCATAGCACCCGTCTTAGCGGCGTTGCAGACAAAGGCACGCAGCCTTCAACTCCACATCACAATTACAATTACGGCACAGGCCGCCGCCACAGCCCCATTCCGCGCGTGGCCACATACAGCCAACGGCTACCATCGGCGTGGTGCAGCAAACGACTGCGAACCACATACGGATAGCCCAGGTTGTCGGTCGTGTCGTTCCAGCGCAGCGAACCGTCTGCCGCAAGCTGGCCGCGATAAATACCCAGGGCCTTGCCCTTAGCACCGGCATCACCGGCGGCGTAACACAGCACCACTTCGCCTTTGGCCGAACTCAGGCCATAAATGCGCATCGGCACTCCTTGGCGGTACCATGGCACCGCTTGCGTACGCAGATCAAGGGCCTGCTGGAGGGTAAATGCCACCTCCCAACTCGTACCGCCATCGCGTGACAGCTTGAGCACCTCGCTGCCAGCGTCACCGGCGTCAGCCGTCGCCAACCACGTTTCACCATCCTGATCCCAGGCGGTGAACTGGGGGTGGGCTTGGTGATCAATGGCTTCAGCGATAGCCGTCCACACCCAGGCTGCGCCGCGCTCGTCACCACGATAGAGATGCTCGGAATCCAACACCCACAAACGGCCGGGCAGGTTCGGGTCTACCACCAGGCCATCGGTTTTAGCGCGCACCCAGGCCGGCATCGGTGGCCGCCGACTGGCTCGCCGCAGGCGCCCGCTGCCGGCAAAAACGGCCTGCACATCATCGATCACGTACACACCGCGATTGCGCGTGCCTACGTACACCACACCTGGGCGATGCGGATCGGGTACCAACTGATTGATTGCCTGGTCACCGAGGCCGGCCACGCGATCCGGACCACCGGCAATGATTCGCCACGCCGCATCCGCCGGGTCAGCACTCAGACGCCGAGCGTAGATCGCCCCATCATTGGAATTCGCACCGAAGCCATGCCCAACATGCGCCAGGGCCAGCGGCGGATCGACACTACGCACCACACACACAGCATTGCTACGGCTGGCTAAGGCACCACCCGGTCGGCCATCGATGGTCCACGACCACCCAGCGTCGGCGCTCTGCACCACCCCGTTGTCAGCCGTGCCGGTAATCACGAAGGGCTCAGACACAGCGACATCGAAATTATAGGTCGACTGGGCGCCGCGACTGCGCCAAGTCTGCACGCCGGGTTGTGACTGCACGGGCACGCAATACCGATTGCGCCACCGATCAACAAAACTCGGATCGATAGCGCCCCACTCGCCGGTCTCAACGCAGAACACGGTCTGACCGGCGGTAGCCCAAATCAGACGGCGTCCCCATGATACCGGGCTGTACTGCCAATCGAGCGAGCGCGGCAGATAGTGTTCCCAACCGGTGTTAAAACGCGGCGCCTCTCGCTCAAGGTTATAGTACAGGATCTGTTCCCAGCGATAGTTGCTGATCACCCCATCGCGCACCTGCACGCTGACCTCCCACAAGCCCTCGCGGTCTGAAATGTTCGCCGTCAGCAAACGATGCTCGGTAGCGGTGGAGCGCGGGTCTACGCGCGGGCGCCAATAGCGGCCGCGACCACTCGCACCGGGCGAAAAGCCATTGTCATCAAGGGCCTGCCACGCGATTACGTCAAGCGGCGTCACCCACAGCGTGGTCAGCGCATTGCGCAACGATCCAGCGTGCTGTTGTTCGCCCGCCTGGGCCTGTGCATAATAACTGGCATAGAGCATCCGACCGTCTGGCGACACGTCAGCACCGTGGCCGCCACCAGCTCCGGGAGGCGCCGGAATAGCTCGCCACGTCGCGCCCCGATCATCGGTCACAAACACACCAGCACTGGTGCCGATGCAGGCGGATTGCAGGCCCGGCAAAAAACTTATCGACCACACTTCGCGTCGGCCGTCACCAGCACAGTAGGCCACATAGCGCCAATTCGCGCCGCGATCATCGCTCACCCACAGGCCGCGCGCACCGACCACATCAGACTCGCCGTGGTCGGCACTCCAGCGCCAGCGCGCACCGGGCGCCGCCAGCACCCATGTCGGATCGCGCGGATGCACCGCAACCTGCATGATGGGATCGCGCACCGAGTCTACCCCGCGCCACGACAGCCCACCATCATCCGACACATTCAAGCCCGACGAGGCACCGTCCCGCGGATTGAGCCCAGCGTAGACGCGCTGCGAATTGCCCGACTCCACGCCCGCACATAAAGCATCAGACACGCTGAGGTCATGGCCGATATAGCCCCAGGTGGTGCCGTTATCATCGCTGCGGTAGGCACCTTCCATGTCTGAGGAAAAAAACACGCGCCCCGGCACATTGGGGTCGAGATCAACCGCCTGCACCTGTCCGCCCGCACCGGGATTACAATTCTGCCACGGCCCTTGCTCCCACCGTGCGCGGCTGATGCGTTCCCAACGCGCGTCGTTGAACCACTGATCGTAGGGCACTGACTCTACCGCGCTGAGACTGGCCGCCCAGCATGTAGCCAGGCAGACCAGACTCACTACCGATAAATACGCACGCTGCATCATCATCCCACCGTTGCGCTAGAGCTTGATCAAGGTGACGTTTCGAAACCGCCACACGCTGCTCGTCGTCAGGTGCTGCCCTGGCCAAAATAACTGGATCTTGGTGCCCACGGTCGTCTGCGGCGAGTAGGTAAATTCAATGCGCCGCAGGCTGAACCGCGTGTCATGACTCTGCCAATGTGAATTGGCCACATTGCGGCCGGTCTTGACATCCAAGCTGCCATCGAACTTGGCCTCAGGAACCACCACAATCAAGGGCATCGTCTGACTACAGGCAACCTCAAAGCTGAGGAGGTAGTCGGCGTCCTCCTCGAGGCCCTCTGGCACCGGCACATTGACCAGGGCCATCGGCCGGCCCATCGCGGGCGCCAAGGAGACAGTCAGCACGCCGTCACTGAAGGTCGGCACGGCATGCCCGTTGGGCGGAAACCACAGCCGGGCAGCTGCCACCTCAAGCGCCAACTCCTCGGCTGCCAGGCTGCCCATCACCAGCGCCAATAGCAGGCCTGCCGTTGCACGACACCTCATGGCAGGTCCTCGCTCATCATTGCGGTAAAGACTCCGGCATGAAAAAGGCGGAAACCACCCAGAAACCCACCATCACCGCAATAACGCCGAGAATCGCGATAACGACTGCGCCCACCTGCACCCCAGCCCACGAATGCGCGGGCACCGTGCCGGCGCCGCCCTCATCACCGTACTCGGCCAAGTAGCCAGCCCAGGTCATCTTTACAATCGGCTGCATGACGCGGCGCATGTCATCGATCATGATAAACAACTGCCAGGTTTCGTGGCGGATGTTGTAGGCCAGGGCGTTGCCCTGGGCATCGCGCGCGATCACCAGATAGTCGGTGAAATCTTTGGCCCGCCAGGCCTCGGCAATCAATTCGGGCGCGGCCACCGGCTTAGGGAAAACTTCGATCCCACTCGGCACCGTGCCGTACCCGCGCACGCGCATCCAACGGCAATAATCGGCCGGCGCGCGGTGAAAATATTCGATCGAACGATCGACTTCAAAGTCTGGCACCGGTGTTAGCGCATCCTCACTCATGCCGCGCTACTTGATGAAGAATCCGGTGCACAGACCGCCCTGGGTTGTGAGGGTCAGCAGCAGATCCTCTTCAGTACCCGCGATGGCCACGCGCCACAAGCTCACCAAGCCAGCAGGCTTGGCGACAAAGCCCTGGTATTCCACCCGGTGCCGCTTGCCCGCCAAGCTCGTTTGCACTTGCGCCGTCACACCTGCCAACACCGCCGGGGTAATTGCGTCACGCATGCCGTCATCGCACACCGAGTGAAAGCGCTCAATGTCACCGCTGAGGGTGGCATCCCACAGGGTTTCACAAACCACCACGGTAGCGGCATCGGGCACCATCTCGGCCGCCGGTGTCGCCACCGCGCCCAACAGGACCAGTAGGGGGATCAGGATCTGGCGTGAAAGCATGCCCTGATCTACTCGCTGGACCGCGGCCGCACAATGCCGACAAGTGGTCATGCGCAACTGCCCACCCGGACACGTACCGTTGGAACGCGCCCTAAGCAAACTGGGCCTGTGCTCGCGTAGCGAGGCGCGCCGTCTGGTGGCTGCCGGCCGGGTGCGCGTGGCCGGCACCGTGGCCAGCAACGCCCTGATGCCGGTTCGGCCCGAGGATGGCACCATCAGCATTGACGGCGACACCGCCAGCGCCGGCGCCAAACGCTATCTGGCCCTCAACAAACCGCGCGGCCTGGTGTGCACCACCAGCGATGAACGCGGCCGCGACACCGTGTACAGCTGCTTTGCCGACAGCGAGCTGCCGTGGCTGGCGCCGGTTGGCCGGCTCGACAAGGCCTCCGAAGGGCTGCTCCTGTTCAGCAACGACACCCGCTGGGCTGATGCCGTGCTCCAGCCCAGCGGCCCAGCCAAGGTCTACCACGTCCACATCGAAGCCCAGGCTGACGACGCCCTCGTAGCCAGCCTAGAAGCGGGCCACGACTGCGAGGGCGAGCACCTGAGCGTGCACCGCGCCGCGATCCTGCGTCACAGCCAACGCCGCAGCTGGCTCGAACTCGAACTCCACGGCGGCCGCAATCGCCACATCCGCCGCCTGCTCGCGGCCCACAACATCGCCGTGCGCCGCCTCATGCGCGTCAGCATCGGCCCCCTCGCCCTCGGCGAACTGGGCAAAGGCGCGTGGCGCGAACTCAGCGCCAGCGAAGCCGCCAGCCTCGCGCAGACGTCTTGAGCCCAACAGCGCAAGCCTCACACTAGGCACAATGGACGACGGCCCTGAATACCGCCACATCCGCTCGCGCATCCGCTACCTACAAGGGTGTTTCGAGCGCGGCATTGGGGGCATTGGGCTCACCGATATTTTTGCGCGACGCGTTGATCGCTGCGTCGTGCTTGAGGGAGAAGAGGCGGCAAGTACTGGCGTCATCGGCCGCATGGCACTTTCGGGCGAAGCCGGCACCGCCCTCCGAGACCGCGCGTATCTGGCTAGACACGAGACCCAGCTCAACTACGGGGTCCTGTTCTTATGTGGCAGCAAAGGCAGCAATAAACTGTGCGCACCGCTGCTGCTGTACGCGGCTCAGATCGAAGAGATCAGCAATCAGGTTTTCATCACTCCCGATCCCAATCGCATCACCCTCAATCACGATCTGCTCGACCAACTTGACTACGACGCCAGCCAACGCGATGCCCTGAATGAGGCCTTGCCCGATGGCCCGATCAACAACGACGGCCTCGCCAAACTCCTCGGGCACCTGACCGGCTGCGCCACCAGCGAAGCCAGCACCTGGCCCCACCTGATCTCCCAGGGCGCACTGCGCCACGCTCGCAACGCTGGCCACCTCGGCGTCTATCCGGCAGCAGCCGCCATGCTGCTGCGTCTCGGGCAAGACAGCCGGGGCATTCGCAATGAGCTCGACCTCATCGCCCAGTCAGAAACATTCTCGCCATCCCTATTAAGCATACTGGATGAAGCACCGCCGCCCTCGACTTCGGCCCCACACTGCATTGCGCCAATTGTTCCCGCCGTGCTCAGTGCGGCACAGTCACGCAGCCTGGTTGCCGCTCAGAGCTTCCCGCTCAGCTTAGTCATTGGCCCACCGGGAACCGGCAAAACTTTCACCATCGCCAATCTTGCCTTGGATCAGCTCGCACGGGGCCAGACCTGCCTCATCAGCGCCCGCCGCGACGCTGCTGTCAAGGTCATCGTCGACAAGATTACCGGCGTCCTCGGCGACCGCTCAGCCGTGCTACGCGCGGGGCGCGGCAACCATCGTCAGGCCCTCCTCGAACGCCTTGAGAATCTGCGTGATGGAGTGCGGCCCGCCGCCATACAGCAACCCTTATCGTCAACAGCAGTTCTCGATCAGGACCTCGATAAGCTAGAGACCCAGCTGCGACAACACACCGACATCGAACGTCGCCTTGGCCCCATTCTCGAGCAAGCCAAACCAAACATTTTTGATCGCCTGCGCGCCTGGTGGCTGAAAAGCCGCAAAGGCTCCTTCGGTAGGCTACCTAAGCTCATTCGCCACATTGACCAAAGCCTCACGCAACGCTCAAACGCGGCACGCCAAGAACTCTTGGCCAGCCACAGCAACCGGGTTACCGACTTGGCGCGGGAGCGGCGCCAAGATCTGAAACATTGGATCAAAGCGCTACGTGCGCGCAGCGGACATTATCGCGAACGCCACCTGGCCAGCGCCAACATTGACGCCATCCTGAGCGCGTTCCCTATCGTGGCATGCCCGCTCAATGAACTCGCCGCGGCGCTCCCGCTCGACACCGGCTGCTTTGACCTGGGCATCATCGATGAAGCCAGTCAGTGTGACCTAGCATCTGTTATTCCGCTCCTGCAACGCTGTCAGCGCGTGGTTGTTGTAGGCGACCCAAAACAATTGCGACACGTCTCCTTCCTCGCTCAGCGCGACATGCAGCGCCTTGCCAGCGAAGCCGGACTCACTGAAGCAACCGCCCACGAGCTAGACTTTCGTCACGTCAGCCTCGTTGATCGCGCCACCGAGCAAATCTGCGACGAACACGCCATCAATTTCCTTGATGAACACTATCGCGGCCTCCCAGACCTCATCGCATTCTCAAACCAGCGCTACTACGGCGGCGCGCTACGCGTTATGTCAGCGAATCCGAGCCAGCGTCGAATTCAGGCCAATAAGCGCATACAGATCGCCGGCCAGCGTTTGGCGAATGGGAGCAACCCAACTGAGGTAACGCACGCGCTGACTGTGCTCCGCGCGATCATCAAACAGGATCGCGAACTGCCCAAGCCACGTAGCGTGGGACTTCTCGCCCCCTTTCGAGACCAAGCAGACGCCCTGCAGAGCGCTGTTTCTGAATCGATTTCTGTAAGCGACCAACATCGCCACGATATCGCCGTCGGCACGCCCTATGCGTTCCAGGGCGCGGAACGCGATGTCATGATTATATCGCTCACGATCGACCAGAATGCCGGACATGGCAGCCTCAGATACCTGTGCCGGAACGATGTCTTCAACGTCATGATCACGCGCGCCAAAGCCAAACAGCTGGTCTTACATTCGTTTAGTCCCGAGCAAATTGATCCACGATGGGGCGTTCGCACATGGCTCGACAGCATGGACAAGAGTCCGCCGACGCCCACTCACCGCGGCGGCGACGATCACTTTCTGAGCCAAGTCCAATCCGCGTGTCAAGCCAAGGGCTGGACCTGTTATCCGCTGTTTCCGATTGCCGGCCTTGAACTTGACCTGGTTCTGGAACACGGCGATCGCTGCCTGGGCCTCGACCTAATCGGGTCAACGGGTGACCTTGGCGCCCGCATTGAACTCGAGCGCTACCGCATGCTCAAGCGGGCCGGCTTACCGGTTATTCCCGTCGCCCTGAGCGACTGGATCGAGTCTCAGGAGAACTGCTTGAAACAGGTCGAACTCGCACTCGCCACTGCACCCAGCTGACTCAGGTATGCACGAGACGCCAAGCACGAGGCGTCTGGCCGCAGGATGCACGAAAGACCCGATTAAAATACTGGGCTGAACGAAAGCCGCAGCGCTGGGCGATGTCTGCAACTGAGAGTTCGCTGGTGCGCAGCAGGCGACAGGCGTGGTGCAGACGCGCTTCGGTGAGCATGGTCACAAAACCGCTGCCGTGCTCGCTGCAGACGCGCGACAGATGCTGCGGGTGGATGCCGAGCTCGTGGGCCGCTGCAGTGCGGTCGAAGTCGGTCGCGAAGCGTTCTTGAATCAATTCACCAATGCGCTGCCACAAACCGACCCCACTGCTGTACGGACGCAAGGGCATGCCGTCATCAAGCGCCTCAACCACCGTGACCAAGGCGCAGCGTAGCGCATGCTGCAGGGCCACGCTCGAAGCACGGTCGTGACAGAGTTGCTCGATGCAGGCAAGACTGGCACGCACTGTTGGCGCCACTGTCGCGCGCGGCACCACGCCCGCCGCCACGCTGTGGGCCTCAATGCCAGCACCAGAGCGAAGACGGCAATCGAGCCCAATCGCACGCCACCCAATATTCAGGAACCGACCGCGCAGACGCCGGTGCACAAACCACGCACCCGGCGGCAATATGAGAGCGTCGCCCGGCGCGATATCGAGCAGCGCACCGTTGGGCGCGCAGGCGGCCGCCATTCGATTGCTGCCGCTTACCCCCACAACCAAGCGCAGGGCCGGCGAATGATAGGCCGCGCGCGGCCCCGCCACCGCGGGGTCTGCCACAAAACAACGCTCGGTGTGCGCAATGATTGCAGCACAAGCATCACGGAACAGCTCGCTCATGTGATAAAAGTGCAATTTATTAACAAAGAGTCCAATAGATATTGCACTTTTGTATTTCATAATGTGACGAAAGAGGACTCGCATGAGCAAGCCAACACGCCCCAACATTCTCCTGATCACCGCCGATGACCTAAACTGGGACAGCCTTGGCTGTTATGGCTGCGCGGTTGAGTCTATCAGCCCCAATATCGATCGGCTCGCAGCCGAGGGCATGCGCTTCACCCACGGCCACGTCAACGTTGCCGTCTGCATGCCGTCCCGCAGCGTGCTCGCGACCGGGCGGTATCCGCACCGCAACGGGATCGAAGGGTTCCGCGACAGCCTGATCCCCGGCACCAGGCGGATCATGGAGGTGGTGACCGAGGCCGGCTATCGCACCGGCGTGCTCGGCAAGGTTGGCCACTCGTCGGCCGGCTTTGACCAGTGGGACTACGTCCGCGACATCGGTGACCTTGGCCGTGGGCGCGACTGCGATCGCTATCGCGAGTACCTGGGTGAGTTCTTCGATCAGGTCGGCGATGAACCCTTTTACATGATGGCCAACAGCCACGACCCGCACCGCCCCTTCTACGGCAGTGCGCAAGAAACCGAATGCTGGGGCGAAACCACCAAACAGCCATCGCGTGTCTACCAAGGACACGAGGTGCCGGTGCCCGGCTTCCTGCCCGAACTCCCCGAGGTGCGACAGGAGATGGGCGAATACTACTCCTCAGTACGCCGTTGCGACGACATCGTGGGGGCGATACTCGAACAGCTCGAAGCCAGTGGCCACGCTGACAATACTTTAGTGCTGTTCCTCTCCGACAACGGGATGGCACTGCCGTTTGCAAAAACCAACTGCTATCTGCACTCTACCCAAACTCCCTGGATCATGCGCCTGCCTGGCGTCACCCAAGCGGGTACGGTTGACGACCAACACTTTGTATCGGGCGTCGACTGGTATCCCACGGTGTGCGAACTTATCGGCGTTGAAACCACCACCAATCTCGACGGCCACAGCATGCTCGGCCTGTTACGCGGCGACACGCAAGATGCTCGCGAAGTGGTGCACACCCAGTTTCACGAAACCGCCGGCCGCAAACGTTTCCCGATGCGCTGCGTTCAAAACCAGCGCTTCGGCTATATTTTCTCGCCGTGGTCAAACGGTGAGCGCCGGTTCCGCAACGAGAGCATGAGTGGCCGCAGTTTCGATGCGATGGAAGCCGCCGCCAAACATGACCCGGCAATCGCGGCTCGCGTCGACCTGTTTCTGCTGCGCGTGCGCGAAGAACTCTACGACTTCGCGGCCGACCCCGACGCCCTGAACAATCTGATCGACGACCCAGCCCACGCCGACACGGCCCAGTGCCTACGCAGCCAGATGCACGACTGGATGCAACGCTTTGACGACCCGCTGCTGTCAGCCCTGGAGGCGCATGACGACGCACAAGTGAGCGAAGATCTGGTTGCTGCTCAGCAAAGCTTGCTCGATGGGTTAGGTTGAGGGTTCCTGGTTCCTGGTGCGCGCGTTCGATGCCGGCAGGTGCTCGCGCGCGTCGGCCGCCGACATGCTGCGCGGCCAGACGGGAGCGACGACCACGCCTACGACGCGCCAACGGCGCGCACCAGGAACCAGGAACCGACACGAAACCAAGACCAGCCCCTACCAGATCCCAGCTTGCCTTAGCCCTGACCACGCCATGGTTTACGAAACAATGGCCATTCGTAAACGTGTCACGATCTATGCTGTCGCCAAGCAAGCGGGGGTGTCCCCGGCTACGGTCAGCAAGGTGCTCAACAACGCCCATGATGTCTCTGAGGCGGCGCGTACCACCGTGCAATCGGTCATCGCCGCCACCGGCTTTGTGCCGCGCGAACAGCAGGGCCGACCCAATGTGCTGTGCGTCGTGATCGAACAACTGCCCGGCCACGCTCTCGACTTCGGTACCTACGTAGGGGCCACCCTCGAAGGCGTTACCACCTACACGCGCGAAGCCGGGCTTGAGCTCGCGATCATTTCCAATCTGGGCGAATCCGCCGACCCCCTGCGCGACCTCCGCCGCCGGCGCGCCGGCGCGGTTCTCGCCCTGCGGGTTGGTGACGGCGCTACGTGGCCAAGCACGGTCGCCGCGGCTGGCATCCCCACGCTGGCCCTGCACAGCGACCAACATCTCTTGCACTGCGACGAGTCGAGCGTCGGCGCCCTGGCCGCCCGCCACCTCAGCAGCTGCGGCTACCGCCGCGTTGCCCTGCTCGCAGCGCCACCCGGCAACACCGCAGCCGAAGAGCGCATTCGCGGCTTCGAATCAGCGTGGACCGGCCCGCGCCCCATCATCCGCTGGTCTGACCCGCATCACGACGCGCGCAGCTTCGGCAGCGAAACCTGCCGCCGCCTGCTCGATGATGTCCACCGCCCAGACGCCATCTTTGCCACTGACTTCGGCGTGGCCCAAGGCGTGCTGCACGGCGCCTGGAGCCTCGGCATCACCGTTGGCCCCGAACTCGGCGTGCTCAGCAGCGACGACTACCCCGAAGCCGAGTGGACCGCCCCGCCCCTGAGCACAGTCGGCTGGTCGAATACCCGCGTCGGCGCCCTCGCCGCCGAACAACTCCACACCTGCATGCGCGGCGACACCCCCAAACGACTCCTGGTTCCCGCCGAAATCAACCCCCGGGCCTCAACCCTCCGACCTGACTAAAATTGCCCTGCGTCTTGCGTATCGGTTAACGCGAGGGCGCGAGGGCGCGAGGGCGCGAGGGCGCGAGGGGGCATGAAGGTTTGGCTGTTGGTGTGCGGGCTTGGCTTGCCTTAGACGGGACGACTGATTGGCGGGGTCAACACTGCTTGGAAACCTCGCTCGTCACGGTTCCCCTTGTTAGCGGTGAGGGCCAAGCGCGCGGGGGTGCGAAACCCCTTCCCCCGCGCGTCCTCGCGTCCTCGAGCCCTCGCGTCCTCGGGCCCTCGCGATAACCG
>JAQIBG010000427.1 GCA_027859175.1 Planctomycetota bacterium
AGCAAGTTTGCGCGAACGCTTGATGCAGGTGGGTGTAGGCGTCTGGCGCAATCAGGACGGTAACCTCGTCACTACCGGTGAATCCCATTCAAGCCTGATGTACCGCAAGCCGCTGCCGGCCGGCACGGCGATCGAATTCACCGGCATCTCGCTCCCCAACTACCCCGTTGGCGATCTGGCCGTGGTGTGGACCGAAAGCGACCCCGCCGTTGAATCCGTACGCACACCCTGGGATTACCAAGGTCGGACCTGGCTGATTCAGGTGGCCGCCTACGATAATAGCTTCGCCGCCATTTCGGCACGACCGGGCCAAGGCCGCATGGACCTCTCACCACTACGCATCACCCCAGGCAAGGCCCACCGCATTCGCGTCGAAATTGGCAGCAATGACATCACCCTCAGCGTTGATGGCACGATTATCGCACGCCATCACGAGGTGGTCCCAATTGGAACCGGTTACATTGGTATCTTCGGCTACTATCCTGGAAAAGCCTTTGACGACCTGACTATTCGCCACCGCGGCATGCCTGAACTGGTACCAGTGTTGAGCGTGGGCGACAGCTACTTCCAAGACGGCCTGTACCAACGCGCCGCCGAAAAGTACGCGCTGATTCGCCACGCTCACCCCAACACCGAACTCGCCAAACAGGCTCGTTTCCGCGAAGGTCTCAGTCGCTACCAGGCCGGCGATACCGAACAGGCCTTTATGCTGTGGCAACACCTCGACCGCGCACCGTGGCGGTGGTGGGTTGGTCTGCAACACATCCGCCATGCAGCCAGCGAAGGCGATCATGACAAGGTGCTCACCGACTTCCCCAAGCTGTTCAACGAGGCCAACGATGCGGTGCAACACGCCTTGGTTCGCACCTGGATTGGGCAGGTTAACGCCCTGAAACACGACCAAAGCGATCTCTTCAACCGCTACCTGCAGTTACACGACGAACTATTTTCCGGCGAGGTCCTCACCAATGAGCCCGTTGCGCTGGCCCTGCGACGGGCCGGCCGCTTTGCCGAAATAGTAGACCGCTTTACCACCGACCCCTGGGTCCTCAAAGAAGGGCTCTGGGCCCAAGGCCGGTTCAAGGCTCTTCAAGACCAATGCCCAGATCCGCAGTCTCAAGCGCGGGCGCTGTTGCAAATGGGAGAGTTCGAGCGACTTTTTGAGGAATACCCCCACGTTGTCTGGGCGATACGGGAAGCGGTTGCCATGAGTGGCGCCCTTGACCGCCTGCCCGCCCCGGGCATCGAATCAAAGACCTATCGCAACCTTCAAATTTTTTCCGCTGACTCTCAGCTTGACGCCACCAATACCGGAACCCTGCTGCTGGCCGGTCAATTCGATGAGGCCATCGCCAGATGGTCTACTGCGAGTGAAGAACCCGCCGACGATGCTGACAGTGGCGGCAACCCCTTCGACGTCATGCCGGCCTTGCTGGCGCTCAATCGCGACGCCGAACTACTTGCCCTGGAGACCCGGTCTCCGCCGCGCCGCCGCCTGCTTGCCTGGCATCAAGTTCTGCTTGCCGCCATGGCCAACCAGAACGATCTGGTTACGACACGCGTTGCCGATATCGACCAAACCCCCTATGATTTTGCTTGGGAAGACTCGTGGTTCCCAGAGTTCATGTTCCGTGCCTGGCTACCGATGCTCAATAACGATAGGGCTCAAGCCCAAGCCGACATAGACGCTGTCAGCAAGGCCACTGCCGAGTCGTTCAGCCTCCGTGCCTGGTTCCTGTGCGAGTTTATCCAAGGCCGCGTTACCAGTGAAGAATTCCTGAAGCAGCCGGCGGCCTACCAAGCCGAAGCCATGCTGCACCTCGCCCAAGGCATGCGGGCCGAACTCAAGGGCGCCGACACCGCCACCAAACATTACGCAGCTTACCTCGCGCTGCCGCAGATTCGCCGCGTGCAAACCCGCATGGCGCCCGACATCTTCATCGACCGCTTCTGCGCCTGGCGACTGAAGGTATTGGGAGCGTTGCCATGAACCTGGTTGCCGGCCTCGCCCTGCTGGGCGTTGCAGGGCTGATGTTCGTGATGTGGCTCATCATTTCGCTGTGGGACTATTCTAAGCGCGGCGAAGATTCCGGCATCATTTCCAAGGCCGGCTACAAAATATTAGCCGACAACGTTGGCAAGCAGCGCCGCCTACAATGGCGCGCAATTATATTTATGCTGGTGGGGCTGGTTGTTGCAGCCATCGCGATTGGCATCAGCCTCGCCATTGGCGGCCCTCGCTGGGCCAGCTGGTAAGGCACCTGCCTCAGGCCGGCGGCGGCCCCACGCTGCCATGCGGCACCACTTCCACCGGCAACACACGCGATTCGCAATGCCCACCGTGCTCGAGCCGCTCCATGAGCATCTCCACACTGGCGCGGCCCATCGCCTGGAACGGCAGCCGCACCAAGTCGACAAACAAGCCGATATCCAGCCGGTTCTGATCGTCGATACTAACCACGCTGATATCGCGGCCCAGGGTCAAGCCTGCGGCGATTGCCGTGCCCACCACCACCGCCGCATTTTCACCGTTATACCCAATCACCGCGGGCGGCACCCGGCCGGCAGCGAATTGCTCACGCATATACGCAAAGCGCTCGGCGTATTCGAGCCCCGGCCCGTCATCAGGACCGATGATATACGGCTCGAGCCCCGCCGCCTGCATGGCCTCAAGGTAGCCGATCTCGCGCTCACGCCCACTATAGTGCGTGGCGTGGCGTTTTTTGCTCCAGCCCAGGGCCGCATAAGCAATGCGGCGATGACCGTGGGCCACGAGATGCTCCACCGCCAGCCGGCCAGCCATCCGATCATCCGGACGCACGGCGTCTTGCTCGCGCTGGTCGTTGAGCCAAATCGCCGGCAAGCCGTGGGTCTCCACCAACTCGACCATGCGCTTGGGCACCTTGGAGTTGTACAGAATCAGCAGGCCATCGCAGGACAATTGTTGCAAGATGCGTGGCACATACCCGGCATCGGTCAGGGTTTGATCAGGCAGGCGAGCCAAAGACAGAATCTGCTCACGCTCACCGATGGCGCGCTCAATGCCGGCCAGCATGCCGGCAGGCAGCAGGGAGCTCGCGTGCTGTGCCGCCAGCAGCAGCGCCACCGCGCCAAAACGGCCATTGGCTACCGCTTGGGCATAGGCGTTTTTGCGGTAACCCAGTTGCTCCGCTGTAGCTAAGACTTTGGCCCGAGTTGCCTCGCTGTACCAGCCCTTGCCGTTCAGGATCTGGCTGACGGTGGGCACCGAGACCTCGCAGGCCTCAGCCACACTCCGAATCGTCACGCGTGCTTTGCTCATACCCGGCGCACCCTAACACGTGTTCCCCAGACCCAAAGCCGTTTGGACCCCATCTCGTATCACCCGCCGCAGCGGGTGAGCACATATCAGCCGTGACCATATTATCAGCCCGGGTAGATTATGGGGATGCAACGACGTGGCTTCACCCTCATCGAGATGATGATCGTAGTATCGGTCATCGTCGCCCTGTTTGCGATTTCGATCCCCGTCATGGGCCTGATGCGCGAACGCGCCCGCGTCACCTCCACCGACGGTCTGGTAGAAACCGTGGCCACCGCCATTACCAGCTACCAACTCAGCCTGTGGCCGGTCTACAACCCCACCAGCAAAGCGATCCGCAATTACCGCGCCTGGGACTGGAACGCCGCAGGCGCCGCCGGCCGTAATGACCTCGACGGCTACCCCGAGGCCGACGACAGCGGCATCACGTCGACTGGCCATGCCGACCACCTCCTGTACGCGGGCGGCTACCGCGGCTTCTTGGAAACCGTGCGCCCGGATCTGCCAAAACAGTTCCGTGGTAATGAAGGCCGCGTGATCGACGCCTGGGGCAACACCCTGCGCATCGAATGGGCCGCCAGAGCCTACGGCTCGGCCGGCTTCGGCATCTGGTCCAAGGGTGGCGACATGAAAGACAAACTCGACACCGGTGGCGTTGCCGCCGATGACGAAGACAACCTCACGAGCTGGAGCAACGATCGATGATCCGTCGCGCCTTCACCCTGATCGAACTGCTGGTGGTGATCACCATCATCGCGATTCTCGCCGGCCTGATTTTGACCGGCGCCAACATGCTGCGACGCCAGGCCAAATCCCAGCAGTCGCAAGTCATCTGTCAGACCGTCCACCAGGCGGTGCACATCCTCGGCGCCGAACGCGGCGGACGCATTGCCCCAGCCGAGCACCCGCTGGCCGGATCGCTCGCGACCCGCAAGGCTTTCGTACGCGCCGATGGCACCACTACCGTGAGCACAAGTGGCATTGCCCTTAAGGGCGTGTCCAGCCTCGCCGCCGTTGCCAGCGGCAGCAACCGCGTGCTTCTTCCTGATGACCTGTACGACGACGACGACGTGCCATTGCTGTACGGTCTGCCGCGCAGGCAAATCGGCCTGCTCGGCGCCAGCCTGCCGGAAGTCACTAATTATCGTCTGCTGCCGATTCAAGACACCGCTATTGCCACCCCAGACACGGCAGGCCGTGCGGTGATTGGCACCGACGCAACAAGCGCCGCCAAGGCGATTCTCGACCATGCCCTCGGCCAAGGCAATGCCATCGCCGAGCTCAGTAAGATTGGCGCGCTCTATGAACCGCCTAATGACACCGGCCTGCTCGACAGCGATCGGGTCTGGAATGCAGACAGCCTCAATCTCGACCGCGCCACCAGGGCCAACTTGGGTGGCTGGCATCATTACCGGATTCGCGGCCTCGCCATTTATGACGCCTGGGGCAACGAAATCCTGTACAGCATCGATCGCGACAACGTGGTACTGATGTCAGCCGGCGACGACGGTCACTTCCGCTTCAACCCGGGCCCAGACAAAACCTTCCAGAGCGCGCCCAACGCCACCACCTCGAGTGGTGACGACATCGCGGCCTACAAAGACAACATCGTCATCGGCGGCATCGAGTAACACGCCCGCTGGCTGGGATTACATCGCTGCGGGTATTGCACCGACGCGGGCGCTCGCCTACTTCATGCGCTTGGCAATGGCGGTAGTGCTGACACCTGGCACCAGCTCAACCAAGGCAACTTGGCCACCCCAGCTTTTGACTTCGGTGCCGCCAACGACTTCGTTTTCGGCGTAATCGGCACCCTTGGCCAAAATCATCGGCTTGAGGGCGGTGATCAATTCCAAGGGCGTGTCTTGGTCAAACACCACCACCGCGTCTACGCAACCGAGTGCGGCCAGCACCGTTGCCCGCTGCGCCTCAGGCACGATGGGCCGCTCAGGGCCCTTCAAGCGTGACACCGAGGCGTCGCTATTCAGCCCGATGATCAGGCGATCACCCAGCTCGCGGGCCTTTTCCAAATAACTTACATGGCCAGCATGCAGCAGGTCAAAGCAACCATTGGTGAACACCATGGTTTCACCTCGCGCCCGCCACAGCGTGCAGCGCTGCAGCATCTGCTCGAGCGAACACACCTTGCTGGCGCCGCGGCGTTCCACTTCAGCTAGCACTTCAACTAAGAGCGCGTCGCGCTCGATCGGCGCAGTACCAACCTTACCCACCACGATGCCGGCAGCCACGTTGGCCAAACGCAGGCCGTCGTGCCGGTCGATGCCCACCGCCAAGCAGGCCGCCATTGTGGCGATGGCGGTATCGCCAGCGCCCGACACGTCGTACACCTCGCGCGCCAGGGCCGGCACCGAGCGAGCCTCGTTGGCGGCGATCAAGGCCATGCCCTGCTCGCTGCGGGTGAGACTGATAAAATCAAAATTGAGCTCGTCGATCAAACGCCGGGCCTCATCAAGCTCCTGGTCCCAGGTGTCAATGGGGCCAGCGGCAACCGCCGCCAGTTCGGCCCGGTTTGGGCTGATGGTGGTAGCGCCGTGATACTTCGCCCAGTTGCTGCCCTTGGGATCAACCAGTACCGGAATCCCCGCCGCGCGGGCCGCACCAATTAGGGCCGCACAGGTGCTGTCTTGCACCACGCCCTTGGCGTAATCAGAAATGACCACCGCACGAACCTGCGTCACCAAGGCCAGCGCTTGCTGCTCCAAGGCGGCCCGCGCCGACGCGTCGGGCGCGCCAGGCTCTTCAACGTCGAGCCGAATCATTTGCTGGTGGCCGCCGATAATGCGGGTTTTGGTGATGGTTGGCCGATCGCTTACCGTGACCAAGCCAGTGGTGTCTACGCCCGCCGCGGCGCAGGCGCGCACCAGGGCATCTTTGCCGCTATCGTCACCCACCAAACCAACCAGGCACGGCCGACACCCCAGCGCAGCCAGATTCAAGGCCACATTACCAGCGCCGCCGGGTGTCTCGCGCTCGTGCTTGACGTGCACCACGGGTACCGGCGCCTCGGGCGAAATGCGCCCCACCGAACCGGTCACATGGCGATCAAGCATCACGTCGCCAAATACCAGCACCGGCACCGCATCAAAGCCGCGCTCAATCAGCGGCAGCACGACGTCAGACGGCGGATGGGCATTCACGGCCGCAACTCCCGATCAACCATGCCGCACCAGATATGGCCGGTCAGGATATGATATTCTTGCACGCGGGCGGTATTCGCACTGGGAACCGTCACGCAATGATCGCAGATCGTAGCCAAGCTTCCGCCATCTTTACCGGCCAAGCCGATGGTACGCAGACCATGATCGCGCGCGGCCTCCACCGCCGCCACCACGTTGCCGCTGGTGCCGGAGGTACTGATGCCAATCAACACGTCACCAGGTTTGCCCAAGGCCTGGACCTGGCGCGCAAACACCTGGGCGTAACCGAAGTCGTTACTGATCGCCGTCATCGCCGACGAGTCGGTGGTAAGGGCGATGCCCGGCAGGCCACGACCATTGGTCTCAAAACGACCAGTCAGCTCCGCGGCGATATGCTGCGCGTCACCAGCGCTGCCACCATTGCCGCACAGCAGCACCTTGCTGCCAGCCCGCAGGGCCGCCACCAGCTCATCACCTGCGGCGGCAATCTGGGGCGCCAGGGCGCGGTACGCATCTACCAAGGCGGCGTGCTCATCGATGCGTTCGTTGACGTAGGCCTGGCTCACCGGGCGCCCTCCACAATCAGATCAACCGCTGCGGCGAGGTCGTCTACCGCTGGAATATCACTGCGTTCGGCCTCAGTGGTACGGCCCTTGCCGGTACGTACCAGCAGCGGTCGGCAGCCGGCGGCCTCGGCGGCCGCGAGGTCACGCGCCGCGTCACCAATCAGCCAGGTCGCTGCCGGCTCGAAATCCCAATCGGCCTGGGCCTGATGGATCAAACCTGGCGCGGGCTTGCGGCACGCACAGCCCTGTTCAGCCGGATGAACACAGCAATACCAGGCATCGATCTGACCTCCGGCCGCCACCACCGCCGCGTCAATTGCTGCGTTAATCTGGCCTAACTCTTCAGGCGCGAGTTCGCCGCGACCGACACAGGCCTGATTGGTAACCACCACCACGCGGTAGCCGGCCGCGTTCAGACGCGCCACCGCCGCCGCCGCAGCCGGCTCCATGGTTAGGTCCTCGCGGCGCAGCACGCCCGTTGGCAGATCAACATTGAGCACCCCGTCGCGGTCGAGCAGCACCACGCGCTGGGTCATCGACGATAGCCGCCGTCGCGTTGCAACACCGCTACGTACCGTGCCACACCGTCTTCGAGACTGGTGAATTCGTGATCGCACCCCACGGCCCGCAAGCGGCTCAAGTCGGCCTGAGTATACGCCTGATACTTGCCCTTGAGGTGATCAGGAAATGGCACCTCATTGACGCTGCCACCGTCATACAGCGGGCTCATGATTGTGCCCACGTCGGTGAAGCTGCGTGCGCTACCGGTGCCGCAATTGTACACGCCGCTGCAATCACCGTGCTCGAGGAACCACAGGTTCACGGCGCAGCAATCATCAACGTGGATGAAGTCACGCCGGAAGGCCTCGCTCCCTGCAAATAATTTGATCGCACCCGACTCATTGATCTGGCGATGGAAATGGCAGACCGGCGAGCACATGCCTTCTTTGTGCAGTTCATTGGGGCCGTACACGTTGAAGTAACGCAGGCTCACCAACTGCGAACGTAGCGCCGGCAACTGCTTGCGAATCCAGCCATCCACCACCCACTTAGAGAAGGCATAGGCATTCAGCGGCTCTTCGCAGCTGGCGTCGTCATCGCTGAAACCGCGCTCGCCATCACCATACACCGAGGCCGAGCCAGCAAACAGGACCGGCACCTCGCGCTCCAAACACCAGCTTATCAGGCGCTTGGAGTAATCGATATTGTTAGCCAACAGAAAGCGGCCATTGCGCTCGGTAGTCGACGAGCAGGCGCCTTGATGCAGCACTGCGCGCGGTTTTGGCAACTGATCCAGGCGCTCAAACAAGGCCTCGCTATCGATCAGATCGCTAAACCGAGCACGCGATAAGTTGCGACACTTATCCCCCTCGGTGAGGTCATCAACGACAACGATATCGTCTTCACCGGCAGTATTGAGGGCATGGACAAGATTCGAGCCGATAAAGCCGGCACCACCGGTGACAATAATCATGCTCGGGGATCTTGGGACTGGCCCGAGCGTGTCCAGTGTTTGGGGTCCTGGGTTCGCGCCTTGCGGCGCTGTGGGTCCTGGGTCATAGGGACAGCAGGTCTCGCGCACTGGGCGGGGTACGGGGCGGCAGCCCCGAGCCTAAGCCTGCCTGCAGGCGTCCCAGGACCTACAGCCCAGGACCCCTCCTCTACCTATGATCGTGCCAGCAGCCGCCCTTATCCGGCACCATCACCCGTGGCGCGTCGGCAAGATCGCGGGCCGCAACGATTTTGAGACCGAGAATGGGCGCTGGCGGGGCATCAGCGCCGATCAGCACTGCGCCGGTGCAGGCGGCCTGACCAGCCGCTTTGAGCAGGGCAGGGTCGGCGGTAATGAACCAACTCGTTACCAGGTCGAGACCCAAATCTCGAGCGGCTTCCAGCAGCATGCCTGGGCGCGGTAAGCGGCGCGCGGCGGGTGCCGCTTCGTCGGCCGCCAGATCGGCCGCCAGCACGGCATCATGCTCGGCAAGTTGGTCAGCA
>JAQIBG010000428.1 GCA_027859175.1 Planctomycetota bacterium
GGCAATCCCGCTGCGGTATGCCAACTCACCGCGGCTGCCAACCCAGCCTGGATGCAAGCGATTGCGGCTGAATTCAATCTGTCGGAAACGGTGTTTGTGCGCCCCGTGGGCACCACGTGGGACCTGCGCTTTTTCACCCCACGCACTGAAGTGGCGCTGTGCGGCCATGCCACCCTGGCCACCGCGCACCTGTTGCTGAGCACGGGGCTGGCGCGGGGCCGCATCGCGTTCACCTGCCCAGGCGGCGACCTGGCGGCTGAGTCTGACAGCGCGCGAATCTGGCTCGACTTCCCACGCATTGCCACCCAGGCCTGCCCGGTTGATGAACGTCTGTGGGAAGCCCTCGGCTGCATGCCCCAGGCGGTGTACCAAGCCGGCGATGACATCCTGGTTGAAGCGCCCGATGCCGAAGCCGTGCGCCGCGCCCAGGTAGACCACCGTCTCGTTGCCGAACTCCCCGTTCGCGGCGTGATACTGACAGCTGCCGCCGACGACGCCGAGTACGACGTGATCTCGCGCTTCTTCGCCCCCGCCGCCGGCATCGATGAAGACCCGGTCACCGGCTCGGCCCACTGCGCCATCGGCCCTTATTGGGCCAAGCGTCTCCGCCGCAATGAACTGCGTTGCCATCAGGCCTCGGCGCGCGGAGGAAGCTTGCTGGTGCGGGTCGGCGACAGCCGGGTTGAACTTGGCGGCCAGGCGGTCACCGTCTTCAGCGGCGCCCTACAAGCGCCGCCCCCGAGCCCGGAACCGAGCCCATGACCCTGTTGTTTATCGTGCTGCCCTTGGGCGCCTACCTGTTGGGCTCGATCAGCTTCGCCTATATTTGCGGCAAGCTCAAAGGCATCGACCTGCGCGAGCACGGCTCGGGCAACCTCGGCGCCACCAATGCCGGCCGCGTGCTCGGCGGGCGCTGGTTCGCCCTAGTTATGATTCTCGACATTCTCAAGGGCGTGATCCCGCTGGTGCTGGCGCGCGTGCTGCCTGGCGCGCTCGGCTTTGAAACCGAGGTCGTTGAGCATCAGGTCTTACAGATCGCAGCTGGCGCCGGCGCCATTCTCGGCCACGTGTTCACGCTGTTTCACCGCTTCCGCGGCGGCAAGGCCGTGGCCACCTCGCTCGGCGTGCTGATCGGCCTGCTGCCGCTGCTGGCCGGCATCGTAGCCGCCACCTGGGTCACGATCTGGGCCATCGGCACCTTCATATTCAAAGCCAAGCGCAGCGCTGCCGTAGGCCCGGCCTCGGTACTCGCAGCCTGCCTGACCCCGGTCTACTGGTACTTCTTGGTCAGCGACCCCTTCGGCGCCGACACCCGCATTCTCACTGCCTTCGTAGCTTTGCTGTGCATTCTGGTGATCATTCGCCATCGGAGTAATATTAAGGCTATGTTTGTGAAGGGTTGAGGGCTGAGCGGTCCTGGGTCCTGGGACGCCTGCAAGCAGGCTTAGACGCGGGGCTGCCGCCCCGATACCCGGCCCAATGCGCAAGCTGGAGTACCCGGCTGTCGCTACGACCTAAGCGCCACAGGCGCGTACCAGGACCCAGGACCGGACTCCACGCCAACGCGCAATGCCCAAAGCGCGCACCCAAAACCAACACACACTGTAACAAACGCCAAAGCCCGGCAGATTATCCATACCCATGGATGACTGTCAGCTGATCACAGACGCTCAAGGCGGCGATACTGACGCCTTTTGCGAGCTGGTGGCGCGCCACCAGGGGCCGATACGTGCCTACCTGGCCGCGCTCGTCTTCGAACCTGAGTCGGTGTTTGACCTGGCCCAAGACGTGTTTCTCACCGCGCACAACAAGTTGGCTGACTTTGACGCCACGCGCGATCTGGGCGCCTGGCTGCGCGGCATCGCCCGCACCACCGCCTTGGCCCACAACCGAGCCGCGGCCCGCCGGACGCGGCGCGAACACACCGCCGCGCAACTCGCCCTGGCCCTCGCCGCTGAGCGTGAGCAGGCCCCCGACGAGCGCCTGACGGCCCTGCACGGCTGCTTGCGCCAACTGGCGCATAACCGGCCCGAGGTCCTCCACCTGCTTGAACAGCGCTACACCCACGAAACCGCCCTGTCTGCCCTTGCGCGAGAACTCAGCATCGCCGAAGGCGCCCTGCGCGTCCGCCTGCTGCGAGCCCGCCAGATACTGCGGCATTGCATCGACACCCGAATCGCGGCCGAGCCATGACGCCCGAGTTCGAATCGCTGTGGCTCGCTTATCGCGCCGATGTACTCGACGCCGCGGGTGACCGTCGGCTGGCCGAGTTGATCGCTACCGATGCCGGCGCGCGCAAGCAGGCCCTGGCAGACCTTGAGATTGAAGCCCTGCTGCGGACCTCAGCCATCACCGACGACGCGTTTGTCCGCGCGACCCGCGCCCGGCTCGCCGCCCACGGCGACACCGCACGCTTTGTTGCCTCCTTGCACCCGCAGCTGCCAGCTCGCCGCCGCCATGGCTCCACGCGTCGCGCTCGGCGCTGGCCGTGGCTGACTACCGCCGTCGTCGTGGCTGCCGCGGCGCTCATCGCCCTTGCGATGCGCCTCAGCAGCCCAGCGGCACCCGGCCTCGATCCCGCGTCATCACACCCACGCAGCATCACGCTCGGGCCAGCCCAGATCACGTTTGACGACGACTGCCAGTACCAGCTGATCGATGATGCCCTGGTCGTTTCAAGCGGCGGCTTGACCTGCAGCGTCGAGCCCGGCCACGGAGGCTTCGCGCTGCGCACCAGCCACGCCACGTTCGCTGTACTCGGGACCCGCTTCCGCATAGAGACCGACGCGCACACCAGCGCCGTTGCGGTTGAGCACGGCAGCGTGCGCGTGACCCGCAACGATGGCGCACGCCTGCTTGTCGAAGCCGGCCTGCACTGCTCGTTCACCCAAGACGGCCCCCTGATCCCGTCCCTGAACCGCGAGGCTTGCGCGCTGATCATCGGCTCTGCCTCCAAGCCCGCCTCAAGCAATCAACTCGGCGCCGTGTTGCGCCGCGATGGCTGGCAGGTGCTCATCACCAATGACACCGATCTCGACACCATCCCCTCCGCGGTGGACCTCATCATCCCACTGCAAACGGCTAGGTCGTCTCGCCTCGACGACCCGAGCCAAGGCTGGCACCAGCTCCCAGTGCTCAACCTCGACCCCTCGGTCAATCGCTGGCTCGGCATCAGCGCCGACCGTGATGACGACTACCTCGATGACCCAGGCGGCGCGATTGCGGTGCCGGATACCGACGCCACCTGGTTCGCTGGCCTGACTGGTACAGTCCAGGTCCAATCGGCCAATCGTCCCCTGTACTGGGCCGACCCCCTCCCCAAGGCTCAGATCCTGGCCCGGGTCGCAGAGCACCCGCAGCGGGCTTGCGCCATCCTCAAGCCACGCAGCCATACCCAAGCGCCGCGGCTGTTCCTCGGCGTCAACCCCGTGGCCGAACCGAGCCCAGCAGGCTGGGCGATCATTCGCGCGGCTGCGGCTTGGCTGGTCAGTGAGCACCGCCGGCATGAAAGTCGGTAACATCACGCCCACAACGGCAGATCTGCCACAGTATACGCCACACACCGCGCCGCGCGCACGCTCTCTACGGAACCGCTATGAACCTGTCTCCCATTGTCTCACTGGTCCTTTTACTCAGCGTTTTTGTCAGCACCGCCAGCGCTGAAACCGCAGCCACCGATGCGGCAACACTGCGTATTACGCGCGGTCCGTACCTGCAGTTGGTAACCCCCGATGCGGTCAGCATCCGCTGGCATACCAACCTGCCCTGCGTGAGCGCGATTGATCACGGTCCGCTCGCCGGCCCCTTAGCCCACCGCATCACAGCCGAAGCCGCCAGCACCACCCACGAGCTCCGCGTTACCGAGCTCAAGCCCGATACCGCCTACGCCTACCGCCTCATCCACAACGATGCAGTTGCCCTTGAAGGGCCCGACCTGCGCTTTGAAACCGCCCCCAAGCCCGGCAGCACCAAGCCGCAACGGATCTGGATCATCGGCGACTCCGGCACCGCCAACAACAACGCCAAGGCGGTGTATCAAGCCTACCGCGACCTCACCGGCGACACCTATACCGACCTCTGGCTGATGCTCGGCGACAACGCTTACAACAGCGGCACCGACGATCAGTACCAGGCCGCCGTGTTCGATACCTATCCGGAAATGCTGCGGCAAACGCCGCTTATCTCCACCATCGGCAACCACGACGGCCGCTCGGCCAAAAGCGCCGAACAATCCGGTCCCTATTACGATATTTTTACCCTGCCCACAGCCGCTGAAGCCGGCGGCGTCGCTTCGGGCACCGAAGCCTACTACAGCTACGATTTCGGACTGGTCCACTTCGTGTGCCTCGACAGCTATCAAACCAAGCGCACGGTTGACGGTGCGATGCACCGCTGGTTGGCCCAGGACCTCGCAGCCAACAGCCTGCCGTGGACCATCGCCTTCTTCCATCATCCCCCCTACACCAAAGGCAGCCACGATTCCGACAAAGAAGGCAATTTGATTGAGATGCGCGAGCATTTCCTGCCCTTGCTCGAAGACCATGGGGTCGACCTGGTGCTGAGTGGTCACAGTCATAGCTATGAGCGCAGCAAGCTGATCGACGGGCACTACGGCAAGTCGTCGAGCTTCGATGACGCCATCCACAGCAAAGACGCCGGCGATGGCGACCCGGCCGGCGACGGCGCCTACACCACCGCCAGCGGCGCACACCAAGGCACCGTCTACATGGTTGCCGGTTCGTCGGGCAAGATCAGCGGCGGATCGCTCAACCACCCGGCGATGAAGCGCAGCCTCAACATCCTCGGTTCGGTGGTGCTCGACGTCAGCACCACGGGCCTCGACCTGCGCTTCCTCGACAACCAAGGCAAGACCCTCGACACCCTGCGCTTGACCAAAGCCGCCGAGTAAGCACCAGCCACTCGATTCACCACAAGCCCCGAAGCGGAGTCCAAGTGATGCGTGCCGTGCTCTTGTGCATCCTCCTCAGCGCCCTCGGTAGCCTGCCTGCGCATGGCGATCTCAGTGAACGGATCGCCATTCTCGACACGGCAATTACCAGCAATCCCGACGACAGCGAAGCGCTACGTGAGCGCGCCGACCTGCATCGCCAGCACGGCGATTACCAAGCCGCCCTGGATGACCTCGACCGCGCCACGCACTTGGCACCACAACCGGTCACCGATGCCTTTGCACGGGGCCGTGTCCTGCGCGAAGCCGGACGCAGCTTTGAAGCCCTCGAAACCCTCGAGCGCTGCCTGTCGCTGCAGCCAGACCATACGCCGGCCCATATTGAGGCCGCGCTCGCTGCCGCCGACGCCGGGCAATGGGCCAGCGCCGCCCAGCACTGGGATGCGTGCTGGGATAGGCTCGACCCGCTGCGACCGCAGCAGGTCCTCGATCGGGCCCTGGCCCACCGCTTGCACGCCGGCGGCGGACCGAACGCCGAATTGGCCATCCTAGAACAGGGCCTCGAGCGCCTCGGCCCACTCCCCGTGTTGTCTGAGGCCGCGATCCAGGCCGCAGCAGCAGCGGGCGATGTCCCCCGCGCCCTGAAGCATTGCCGAAGCGGGAAGAGTCGCGCGCAGCGCCCCGAGACCTGGCTGGCACGCGAAGCCGACCTGCTCGCAAGCATCGGCGACCACGAGGGCGCCACGCTATGCCGCCAGCAAGCCATCACCGCAATCGACGGCCTACCGGCCAACGTCCGCGCCCGGCCGGCCACTGTTCGCTTGCGTGAGGAACTCGTCGCTGCGTTGCGTTAGTTTTTAGGGGAAGGTCCTGGGTCATAGGACGCGCCTAACGGCGCTTGGGTCGTAGGAACAGCCCGCTTGGAGTGGGAAGGTCCTCGGTCCTGGGACGCGCCTAGCGGCGCTTGGGTTGTAGAAACAGCCAGTGAAACCGCAGGCCCACCGGGCGGGGTATCGGGGCAGTCGCCCCGCGTCTAAGCCTGCTTGCAGGCGTTCCAGGACCCAGGACCGGAATCAACACCGGGCGCCGGCATCCAAAACATACAGCGCGACTAGGAACCCAACCTACCGCAAAAACTCCAGCATCTCACGAATATGCACCACCGTATAATCCGGCTTACAAGCCGTGATGCGCTCACCCGCGTAAATGCCCTCGGTCATGCGCAGGCAGGTCTGGAAACCGTAGGCGGCGGCGGCGGTGATATCACGCTCGGGGTGATCGCCGACGTGGAGAATCTGGTCCGGACCACAGCCGGCTTCAGCGCAGGCGTGGTCGTAATGGCGTTGATTGGGCTTGATCCACCCCACGTCTGAGCTGAACGAGTAGAAGTCAAACAGCCGATCCCAACCACGCGTGGCAAACCAGCGACGGCAGCAATCACCCGGCCACGCCACATGACTGAGAATGCCGATGCGGTAGCCGCGCTGCTTGAGCTCGGACAGCACCGCCTCCACGCCGTCGTACGCGAGCACCAGGCCGATACAGCTGTCAGCCAGCTCGGTCAGCGCCGCAGCCACGCAGGGGCTGTCGGGATCAGCACCAGCCGCGCGCGCCCAGTCGGCGATCATCGTCGCCATGTCAAATTCACGGTGCTCGGGGTTCTGAACCGGGTCAACCGACTCAGTCCACGCGGCATGCAACTCATCGTGGCAGCGCTCAAGCCAGTCAGCACCAGGCGCGCCACCACATGCAGTCAAGGCCTGCGCCAGCACGCCCAGGGCCCGCCGGTGTTGGTAGCCATAGGGCTGACCGTGGTTGGTGGCGAGGGTATCACCCCAGTCGAAGGTAATCGTGCGAATCGGCATGCTGGGAATCGTGCAAGGTTGGAGGACGTAGCAACGGTCACCACCAGGACAGGTCGATACCGCAACAGCCTGGGGTGCGTCATGCGCCACCGAGCCACCGGCAACACAGGGTCGACCAGACAGCTCCGGTGTCTCATACTGAGGTGATGTCAGAAGCCGACGCTTCTCTGGTCCAACGTGTTCTGGATGGCGACCGCAGCGCCTTCGAAGCGCTCATGGCCACCCATATGGATCGGGTACGGGCGGTGGCTGGCTCTGTCGTCAGCGACCCCGAAGGCGTCGACGATGTGGTCCAGGAAGCCTTCATTCGGGCCTACCGGCGCATCGGGCAACTGGCCGATTACCGCACTTTCCCAGCCTGGCTGGCCCGGATTGCCCGCAATGAGGCCATCTCCTGGCACCGCCGCCGCAAACGCCGCGCCGCCGTTCCGCTCGACAGCATCCCGCTGCTACCCGATACCAGCCACGACCACGATGACGACAATGGCGTCGACGAAGAGCGCTTGGCGAAGTTCAACTTAGCCTTGGGCAAGTTGCGCCCCGCCTACCGCGAGATCCTGGCGCTTAAATACGAAGCCCAGTTGAGCTATGAGGAAATCGCAGAGACTTTGGGCACCAGCATGGCCAACGTCGAGAAGAAGCTGTATCGCGCCCGGCAGCGCCTGCAGAAGCTGATGGAATAACCGGGGTACGGCCAATCCGCAGCGCTAGCCGCCCACCCACGCAACACACGCGCCCAGGCGCAAGCCTGTTCCTCGCCGACTGGCCCGTTAGGGTTCTCCGACATGAACCGAGGCATGCATACGGCGCTCTGGCTGGTCCCGCTGATCCTCCTGTGTCTCAGCGGCTTGACCGGCTGCGGCGGCACAGCTGGCGATACCACAGCGAGCACTGACACCGGCTCTGCGCCAGCGCGCGAGCAGCATTTCATCTTCAACAACGGCGCCGAACCCGAATACCTCGACCCTGGCAAGGCAACCGGCAGCCCCGGCATTCGCCTGATCAACCAGCTGTTCGAAGGCCTCACCACCCTCGATCCGAAAACCCTCGAGCCCCTCCCCGGCATGGCCGAGCGCTGGGATATCGACGAGGCCGGCACCACCTGGACCTTCCACCTGCGCGCCAATGCAAAATGGTCAGACGGTAGCCCCCTCACTGCTGATGACTTCCGCCGCTCATGGCTGCGCGTGCTCAACCCGGCCACCGGTGCCAAATACGCCACCCAGTTGTACCTGATCGAGGGCGCCGAAGCACGCCACCAAGGCGGCAGCGAAGACGCGGTCGGCATTACCGTGATCGACGACCACACCCTGCAAGTGCGCCTACGCGGACCCGCGCCGTACTTCCTCGAGCTGCTCGCCTTCACCACCTACATGCCGGTGCCGGCCGAACCGATTGCCGCGCACGGCGACGCCTGGACCCAGGCTGACACCATCATCGGCAACGGCCCCTTTGTGCTCGCCGAATGGGCCGAGCGCGAACGCATCGTGCTGGTGCCCAACGAGCACTACCACGGCCGCGACAGCATCCGCCTCGAACGCATTACCGCGCTGCCGCACGAGAACATCGAGAGTGTGTACCAACAATATTTATCCGGCGCCGTGCACTGGATCAATTCGGTGCCCGCCAGCAAGATCGCCGAAGTTAAACGCCACCCCGATTTCTACACCGCGCCCTTCTTAGCCAGCTATTATTATCGCTTCAACTGCACCGTTGCGCCATTCAACGATGTGCGGGTCCGACGCGCACTGACCATGGCGATCGATCGCCAATACTTGGTCGACAATGTGACCGCCCTCGGCGAGATTCCGGCCACCGCCTTCACCCCGCCGATGGCTCAGTACCAGCCGCCAAACGGCCTGGGCTATGACCCCGAAGGCGCCAAAAAACTGCTGGCCGAGGTCCGCAGCGAAGGCGTGACCATCGACACGGTCGAAATTCTGTTCAATGACCGCGACACCCACCGCAAAATTGCCGAAGCAATCGCCCAGATGTGGCGCGAAACCCTTGGCATCGAAGTGGCCGCGCGCGGCGCCGAGTGGAAGAGCTACATGAAGAGCATGGATCAGCTCGACTACCAGATCGTGCGTTCGAGCTGGGTTGGCGATTACTCAGACCCCTACACCTTCCTGTCCTGCTTCCGCACCGACGACGGCAACAACCGCACCGGCTGGACTGATCCGGCCTACGATACGGCGCTCGACGCCAGCCAATTGATTCAAGACCCAGCCAAACGCGCTGCCGCCTACACCGAGCTCGAACAAAGGCTGCTGGCTGGTCAACCAATCGCGCCGATTTACGTCGCCATCAACAAGGGCCTGAAAAAGCCCTTCGTGCGCGGCCTCCATCAGAATATCCGTGACCTGCTGTACTGCCGGTCGGTGTATCTGGAGGATTAGGCGAGCGGTGTTGGATCGGATCTCTCAGCTTCGTACCGCGCCGCGCCTGCGGCCACCTCAGCGTCCCGGCTCAGCAGCCTGATGGGGCGCTACCTGCTCAAGCGCCTGATCCAGGCGCCGATCGTGCTGTTTTTAATTGTGACCTGCTCCTTCGTGCTGGTGCGCCTCGCGCCAGGCGGCCCGTTTGATGCCGAGCGCAAAGTGCCACCTGAGGTGGAAGCAGCGCTCAACGAGCAGTACCACCTCGACGAATCCATCCCGATGCAGTACGGGCGCTTCTTGCTCGACTTGGCGCAAGGCGACCTCGGCCCCGCGATCAAATACCCGGGCCGCAGCGTCAACGCGATCATTGCCGACCGCCTCCCGCCCACTCTCCTGCTCGGCGGTTATGCCCTGGCTCTAGCAGTTTTGATTGGGGTCACGGTGGGAGTGATCGGCGCGCGGCTGTACAATACCGTGTTCGACCACGCCAGCATGGTGTTCGCCCTGCTCGGCATCTCGATCCCGATGTTCGTGGTTGGCCCGCTGCTCCTGTTGGCCTTTCAAACCCAGTGGCGCCTGGTCAGCCCACCCGGCGAATATGGCCCGAGCTTCGCTTACCTGAGCCTCGCCGCACTGTGCTTGGCGGCGCCTTTCGCAGCGCGCATCGCGCGCTTGTGCCGAGCCGGCATGCTGGAAGTGGTCAACCAAGACTTCGCCCGCACCGCCCGCGCCAAAGGCGTACCGGAATGGCGCATCGTCACTGTTCATTGCCTGCGCGGCGCACTCACGCCGGTGGTCAGCTTCCTTGGCCCTGCGGTAGCCTCAGTGCTGACCGGATCGCTGGTGGTTGAAAGTATTTTCCTGCTCAAAGGCCTGGGCTGGGAGTTCGTGTTCTCGGCCATCAACCGTGACTACACCCTGGTGATCGGCACCGTGATCGTGTACTCGAGCCTGTTGATCATTGCCAACCTGATCGTTGATCTGTGCTACGGCCTCCTCGATCCCCGGGTGCGCTATGACTGAGACCGCGCCCGGACTCAGCCCCGGCGCCGCCGCCTGGCGCCGCCTGCGCCGCAACCCGCTCGCGATGGGCGGCCTGGTGATCACCGTGGTGGTGGTGGTTATGTGCGCCTTCGCGCCGCTGTTCAGCGGCCACGACCCCGGCTACCAGCGGCATTGGGTTGGCGCGCTGACTCCAGGCAGCAGTCATATCGACTGCCTGCGTGAAAACCGCCTGATCCCGGGCCAGGCGCCAGACGTCAGCCCCCAAGATCTCAGCGCCGCCACCACCATCACCCTGGCCGCCGACGAGAGCAGCTACCGCGAGTATCGGATCATCCCCGATACCGAGGGTCGGATCCGCCGCATCGCGGGGAGCCAGGGCGAACTCGATGAGCTGGTGCTCAACCAAGCGGCGCTCGCGCGCGTTGCCCTGATCGATGGCAGCCGTGGCCGCAATCTTGCACCGCTGAGCCTACGACGCGGCGAAGCACCACCGGTGCCACTGTTTGATGGCTCGGCCGCCGTAGTGTTAGAGGTGGCCACCGAAGCCCGCATCGCCAGCTACACGGCGCAACTGAACAACGGCGTGGTCAGCGCTGTGCAGCGCAGTGGCACCGCCCTGCCCGAGGGCATCGTGATCACGGGCGATCGTATCACCGGTATGGAAGCCGATGGCCGCAGTATCACCACCTGGCATCTGCTTGGTACCGACATCGAAGGCCGCGCCCTGTTCGCGCGCATTTTATATGGTGGCCGCATTTCGCTCTTGGTTGGCGCCGTCGCCACCCTGGTCAGCCTGCTGATCGGCGTCACCTACGGCGCCGTTGCTGGCTATGTTGGCGGGCGTACCGACCGCGTGCTGATGGCCGGCGTCGACGTCCTCTACGGTCTACCCTTCATGTTTTTGGTCATCGTGCTGCTGAGCTTCTTTGGCTCCAACATTCTCCTGCTGTTCGCCGCCCTTGGCGCCGTGCAGTGGCTGACCATGGCGCGCATCGTACGCGGCCAAATTCTTGGCCTGCGCGAAGCCGACTTCGTGGCCGCGGCGCGCTTGGCCGGCACCCCAGCCCACATCGTTATTCTGCGCCACCTGGTACCCAACAGCTTTGGGCCGATTGTGGTCTACGCCTCGCTCACGGTGCCGATCGTGATCTTGGAAGAAAGCTTTCTGGCCTTCATCGGGCTCTCGGCCAGTTTTGGCGACGGGCAGGTTCACAGCTGGGGCGCCCTGGTCAAAACCGGCGTCGACAGCCTCGGCTCAGACGGCTCCTTCGCGTGGCTGCTGCTCTGGCCTTCGCTGGTTATGGCCGCCACCTTGATTGCCCTCAACGTGCTCGGTGATGGCATCCGCGACGCGCTCGACCCCAAACTGTCGCGAGGTGCGGCATGAGTGAGCCGCTCCTGCACTGCTCCAAGCTCAGCGTGTCGTTCCGCACCGACAACGGCAGCCTGCGCGCGGTTGACGGCATCGACCTCAGCATCGCACCCGGCGAGGCGCTCGGCCTAGTCGGCGAATCCGGCTGCGGCAAATCAACAGCGGCCATGGCCATCCTCGGCCTGTTACCGCGCAGCGCGCAGTGCCAAGCCGATGCAATCCGCCTTGGCGACACCGACCTCGCGCAGGCCAGCAATCGCGTGCTGCGGAGCGTTCGTGGGCGCCGCGTTGGCGTGGTGTTTCAAGATCCGATGACCAGTCTCAATCCCTACCTCACGGTGGGGAAACAAATTGGCGAACCGCTCCGCATCCACCTCGGGCTGAATGCCAGCCAAGCCAAGGAGCGCAGCCTCGCCCTGATGCGCGATGTGGGCATTCCTGACGCTGCCACCCGGATCAATCGCCACCCGCATGAATTCTCCGGTGGGCAACGCCAACGCCTGCTCATTGCCATGGCCCTGGCCTGCGACCCCGAATTATTGATCGCCGACGAGCCAACCACCGCGCTCGACGTCACCGTGCAGGCGCAGATTCTCGACCTGCTGCGGCGCGAACAGCAACGCCGCAACATGGCCCTGCTTCTGGTCAGCCACGACCTCGGCGTAATCGCACACACCTGCCACCGCGTAGCCGTGATGTATGCCGGGCGCATTGTCGAAACCGCCAACACCAAGCCCTTGTTTGCGAACCCCCAGCATCCGTACACGCGCGGCCTGCTGGCGGCGATTCCGCGCCTCGATGGCGACCGCGGCACCGAGCTCACCACCATCCCCGGCCTGCCGCCACGGCTCAGCGACGGCTGGCAGCACTGCGCCTTTGCGCCGCGCTGCCCCCACGCCGAGGGCCGCTGCCGGATTGACATTCCCAATATGCGCCAGCACAGCGACGAGCATCACCATCGTTGCATCCTCGACCTGCCAGCTGGAGACGCGCCATGAGCGAGCCACTGCTCCAAGTCGATGACCTGGTCGTCAGCTTCACCGGCGCACGGCGTGGCTGGTTTGGCCCGCGCAGCGAACTGCGCGCGGTTGACGGCGTTAGCTTCAGCGTGGCGCCAGGCGAAGTGCTCGGCTTAGTGGGCGAGTCTGGCTGCGGCAAGTCGACCACGGCGCGCGCCATCTGCCGCTTGGTTGCGCCGCACAGCGGGCGCGTGCGCTTTGCCGGCACCGACCTCCTCACCCTCACCGGCAGCGCCCTGCGCACCGCGCGGCGTGGCCTGCAGATGGTGTTCCAAGATCCCTTCGCCTCGCTCGACCCCCGCTACACCTGCCGCCGCATCATCGCCGAACCGCTTGAGGGTTTTGGTCTCGCCAGCGGCGAGCAAGCCCGCCAACGCGTTGATCAACTGATGCAGCAGGTGGGGCTCGACCCCAGCATGGCCGACCGCTACCCCCATGAGTTTTCGGGTGGGCAACGGCAGCGCATCGGCATTGCGCGCGCCCTAGCGGCCGAACCCCAGGTGCTGCTGTGCGACGAACCGGTCTCGGCCTTGGATGTGTCGGTGCAGGCGCAGATCATCAACCTGCTGCTCGAACTCAGGCGCGAGCTTGGCCTGGCCATGGTGTTCATCGCTCACGACCTGGCCGTCGTTCGTCACGTCGCCGATCGCATCGCGGTGATGTACGCCGGCCGCATCGTCGAACAGGCCCCGGCTGACACCCTGTTCGCGAACCCGCGGCACCCCTATACCGAAGCACTCCTCGCTGCGATTCCGATTCCCGACCCAACGGCGCCTGCGATCATCAGTCAGATCAGCGGCGAGCCGCCGTCGCCGCATCAGGCCTGGGCCGGCCACTGCGCCTTTGCCCCACGTTGCCCGCATGCCACCGAAGCTTGCCACAGCGGCGCGCCTGAACTGATCACCGAGGCCGATGGCCGCATCCATCGCTGCCCGCCGCGCCAGGCCTGACCCCGCTCCATGCTCGAACGCCTGATTCAAGTCCTCGTAATATGCCTGCCGGTGTTTGCCTGCATTCTGCTGGGCCGCCATTTGATGACCAAGGGGCAGATGTCGCATGAAGCCCACCGCTTCATCAATGGCCTCGTGTATCGCTTCTCGCTGCCGGCGCTGATTTTCCGCGGCGTATCGAAACAAGAGTTCAGCACCCTGATCGATCCGGGCATTATTACTTCAACGGTCGGTGCCACCATCGCCCTTGGCATCCTTGGCTTTGCCATCACGCGGTTGATTCCGATGCGCCGCAGCCTGCGCGCGCCAGCCACCTTCGCTCCGTACTGGGCCAATCTGAGTTACCTTGGCTTCCCACTGGCCCAGGCCGCTTTCGGCGATGAGGGCTTTGAAAAGGCCGCCATCGTTAACGCCTTTACCATGCCGGTGATGGTGGTGTCGGGCATCATCCTGATGAGCATCGACGGCAAAGCGGATGACGAACGCATTGGCCTAGGCACGCGCATTCGCACCGCGCTAACCAATCCGGTGGTACTCGCCTCAGCGCTCGGCATCGGCGTCGCCTTGGCCAACGACCTCACCGGCATCGGCCTGCACCTTACCGCCACCGATCGCGTCCTGCATTGGCATCTCCTCGCGGGATTGATCGACACTGCCGACGGCCTGCTTAGTTTGATCGGTGCCATGGGCCTGCCCCTCGCCCTGGTTGCCGTTGGCGGCAGCTTGGTGATGAAAACCGAAACCAGCGCCGTTAGCAGCACCAGCGACAACGCACTGCTGTGGATCATGTCAGGCGCCAAGCTGATCATCGCGCCACTGGCAACGCTGCTGATCTTGAGCCTGTTCCCAGATACCAGCCCAGCCGCCCGTGGCGCCGCCGTGCTCCTGATGGCAACCCCGGCCGCCGTTGCCGCCTACATGATCGCCGGCGAAATGAGCGACGAACACAGCTTCGTAGCGCGCCACTTGGTACTCAGCACCATGCTTGGCTGTGTTAGTATTCCATGCTGGGTGTATTTTTTATTGTAGAGGTCTTGGGTCCTAGGACGCCTGCAAGCAGGCTTAGGTCGTGGGGACAGCCGGCTGTTCCCACGATCCAAGCGCCGGCAGGCGCGTACGAGGACCTAGGACCTCAACTACTCCGACTTCAAATCCAGCCGATAATTCTGCTCATCCCGACGCAGCTTGACCGGATCGCTACCAGCAACGCCGGCGATCACGCCGCGGCGTGCAAGCACCCGCACCTCTACTGCCGCGTCAGCGTCTGCGCTGAGATTCTTGAGCTGCTTGAGAACGCCGCGTTGTTGCGCCAAGCGTGCGCGGGCTGCTTCGGCTTCGCTCTCGAGTTCGCCCTGACGAGCTTCTAGTTCTTCGAGCATGCGGCGCTGGCGTGATAACATGCCTTCGTTTACATAGGCGGCATTGTCAAACCGCGCCTGTTTGCGCTGCATGGTGCCGAGTTCGCCGCCCATCTGCTGGACAGCGCGCTGCAAAGACGCGCGCTCAGACGCCAAGCGGCGCTCGGCCAAGCGCGCCATCTGCGCTTGATCCTCATAGCCTGCGTGCTGCCCCGCCAACAGTTCGGTGGTCGTTCCCCGTTCGTCGCCGGCATAATCACAGATCACGCTGCCAGCCGCGGTCAAACGTCCACCAACAACGCGTTGAACATGGATATCGCCGGTCGAGACCAGTTCACAGTGCTCAACCGCACCAGCAATTTTCAACGAACCGGCAACCACCTTGCGCACGCAGGTGCCATCAATGCTCAACTGATCCGGCGTCATGACCGGCGCATCGCCGGCTAAAATGTCGCCATGAATTTCTATCGATCCGCCCGCCTCAATGTGCGCATCGGCCAAGTCGCCCATGATCACCACGTCAGCACCACAGCTGATCTTGGCGCCGGCCATCACCGAACCGCGCACCACCACCACGTCGTCGGTCTCAATCGGCGCATCATTGGGCCCCAAGTCGCCCTTCACCTCGACGGCAGTCACCACGCGGATCATCCCATCATGACGCTGCTGCACATAGCCCGGCAAGGTGGAACGCAGGCTCAGAGTTCCGTCGCGGCCGCGCACGATTTCCGTTCCCGGACCAGCCTGGCCATCGGGAGTCAACGCTGGTAGCGGCGGCGGATCAACTTTGTGGCCAAAAATATTCATGCCGGCACGCCCGGGATCAGCGTCTTGCCACACAGCCAGCACCACACCAGCTTGCACCTCGGCCAAATTGCGGACCTCGCCTCCAGTCAAACTTTGATCGGCCACGGCCTGAGCCATGCGGAAACCTGCCGGTTCGCCCTCGCGCATCACGATGCCAGCAGAAATGCGAACGCGACCCGAGTGATCAGCCGGGCCCTTCCACAAACGCTGCACGGCAGCGGCATCGATCCCGAAACACATCCCAGACGTTCGCACGGCGCGCTCGGTTGCCTCGCGTGATGGAATCACGCCAGGGCGAAACAGCGCAACAGCACTCATCTGGTCTGGCGCCACCCGCACCAGCACCGGCTCAGCATGCGGCGCCAATTCTTTGCCGCGCACATCGCAGCCACGCACACCAGGGGTTGGCGGGTCGCCTACTGCAATAACCAAGCGACGTGCCCGATCGCTTGTCCGGGTGGCATCGTTGAGGGCCCCATTCTGAATCCCATAGATCACCTCGGCCACATCCAATAATTTATCAAGCAGCACGCGCGGAAAATGCGTGCCGGGTGCCAGATGAATCCAGGCCTGGAGGCCGTCTTCCGATACGTGAATCCGAGTCGCCAACTTCAAAAGCTGCCGCCGGTCGAGCCCCATCTCGCGCTCAACCCGCGCCGTGGTCATGGGCTCACCACCAGTCGGGGCTGCCGCGAGATCTTCCTTCGCTGGCGTCTTGTCCCGCTGCGGGCTGCCTACCTCAGGCGGCCGCGAGTGACCGCCCGATGAGTAGCTCTCGGTTCCACGCCGCACGGCCCCACCACGCTCGAGCGCAGCCAATGCGGCCTCGCAGGCCTGAACCATTGCCATGCTGGTCTGAAACCGACCAGCGCGGTCTTTCGCCATGGCGCGTGCGATCAGCTCCACCGTGGCCGGTGACAGATCGGTTCGGGCTTTGCTCGGATCGGGCGGCTCCTTGTTGAGCACGGCCATGATAGTATGGATCGGCGTTTCGCCACTGAAGGGCGGCCGACCAACCAGCAAACAATACAGGGTGGCGCCCAAGGAACAGATGTCAGACCGGATATCAACATCGCTCTGTCCACCGGCCTGCTCTGGCGACATATAGGCCGGAGTTCCCACCGGCACCCCGGGCGAGGTCAACTGATCATCGGTGACGGTGTCGCGCACCAAACCCAGATCGGCCAACTTGGCGCTCCCGCGCTGGGTCAGAAAAATATTGGCGGGCTTGATATCGCGATGAATCAAGCCGGCGGCCTCGATCGGGGCGAGACCGGTGGCCGCATCGCGCACAATCGACAGCGCCCGGTCTTCGCCCAACTGCCCGTCGAGACTCTTGAGCAACTGGCTACAATCGCCACCAGTCACCAACTCAAGGGCCATGTACAACATGCCCTTTTCTTGTCCCACATCAAAACAGGTGATGACGTTGGGATGATTGATCCCAGCAGCAGCACGGGCCTCGCGCAGAAAGCGTTCGTTAACCTCTTTGCGCGCCATCAGGCTCGGCATCATCACCTTGAGCGCCACCTCGCGCCCAAGTGCAGACTGCTCGGCACGATACACCCGCCCCATGCCACCCTCGCCCAGAACGCCGAGAATGCGGTAGGGACCGATTTGTTTAGGATGCTGCGCGGTGCCGCTCACACGACAAGGCTAGCGCAATCAGCGGCCACAGCAACCACGCAGAAGGCGGGTTCAACTGACCGTCGCGTCAGCTTGTTACTGGGCCTGCAGGCGAAAATCGCGCTTATCGCGGCGCAGCCGCATCGCATCTGATCCGGCCACCCCGGCCACCACACCACGGTGGGCAACATGAGCCACGTGGACCTCGGCAGACTGGTTTTCGGCCTGGGCCTGCAGGGTTCCGACTAACTCACGCTGCGCCGCCAAGCGTGCGCGGACACCCTCCACGGCGTGTTCAGCATCACCCCGCGCCTGCTCCAAAGCTGCCAAGCGCTGCCGATGGCGCGCCAAGGCAGCATCCGACACCCAATTGACTCCGTCCAGCCGCACCGAGCGACGGTCAGCGCGACTGCGCTCACGCTCAATCCGGCTGCATAAGCTGGCCAAGCGCTCACTCTCAGCACGGATCCCCCGCTCAGCCAGGGTAGCCATCCGCAGCATCTCGTCATAGGCCACATTGTAGCCAGCCCACAGCTCGGTCGCGGTGCCATCGGCATCGCCGGCGATATCGAGCAGCACGCTGCCGCCGGCAACAATCCGGCCGCCAACCGCCCGCCGAACCCGCACTTCACCAGTCGCCACCAGATCGCTGTGCACGGCGTTGCCCCCAACCACAATCGAACCGGCCACCACGGTGCGAGCCAAGTCGCCATCAACCACCAATCCGTTGCCCGCCACCACCGCCTCGTCGCCCTGCGTCATGCTTCCCCGCACCTGCACACAGCCGCCGCTTTCAATGCAGGCATTGTGCACATCGCCCAGCACCACCACATCCGACCCGCACGAGATCCGCGCACCGGCCTCAACGTCGCCATGCACCACTACCAAGTCATCGGTCTCAATGGCCGCAGCGCTGGCACTCAGATTGCCCCTGACCTCATAGGCCGGCACCACGCGCACCACACCATCCACGCGCTGCTGCACCACACCCGCGGTTGCGGCGCGCAAGATCAGCACCCCGTCTTCATCGCGAGTCAACTCAACACCCTCGCCAGCAAAATCACCAGGGCGGCGCGCCGGCTCAACCGGCGGCACTAGGCGATACCCCTGCACGTCGAAACCTGGCGCGCCTGGCGCCATATCTTGCCAGCGCGCCAAACACTCGCCGTCAATCACTTGGCTCAGATTCGCGAGTGCCAGCAAGGCGTCTGCGCCTGCTGATGCCGTCTCGCACAAGCGGAACCCAGCCGCCCGACTGGGAATCGGCTTACGTCCGCGAGCCACAACCACGCGACCTGCCAGCGCAGGGTCGCCTGTTTGCACGGCGCGCATCGCGGTGTGGTCGCGCCCATACACCACCCCGCTCGCGGCCAAGGCGCGGTCCAAATCTGCCGACGACACCCGATAGCCAGGCCGAAACAAGACGTAGGCCTCCATCGCATCGCCGCTCATTCGCACTTCCACCGACGTGTCCAAGGGTGGAATCGCAGCCGCGTACACATCGCCACCACCCACGCCGGGTGAAGGCGGCGTGCCCTGCGCCAACACCAATCGGCGCGCTTGCCGACAGCGCCGACTCGCGTCGACAATGGCACCGTCACGCAAACCCACACTGACGCCGGCCGCCTTTAACACCGCGCGCGTCAGCGCCACCGGCATGGCCGCCCCCGGCGCGAGGTACAACCAGGCTTGCATGCCATCTTCGTCAACATGGATATGCCGCGCCAAGCGACTGAGGCGCTGTGGGTCAACCGCCTCCAATTGCTCATCAAGGACGGGATTCGAGCCCGAGTAGTCATCCTCGCGCCGCAACTCAACCACGCGATTGGCCAGAGGGGTCAAGCTAACCCCGTTGGCTGCCTGATTCTCGTCTCGAACCTGTGAGCGTGAACGAATCGCATCCAAGGCCGTCTCACAAGATAGCCGAAGTGCTTTCGCCGCCACATAACGCTCATCGCGATCGAACGACAAGGCGCGCCGCAAAATTATACGCAGATCTTCACTGACATGAGCGGCAGCACGCGGAATATCGGCAATCTCGCCCCGGCCAGCCTGCTGCAGGGCCTCGAGTGCTGATCCCGTCAAAACCGGCGGCCGCCCGGTCACCATCGCGAACAGGCTTGCACCCACGGCGTAAATATCACTACGGATATCCAAGTCTTCGCCGCGTGCCTGCTCGGGCGCCATAAAGGCTGGTGTGCCCAGTGGCAAACCGCTTGAGCTGTGTTCACCCACTTGACGAGCGAGGCCGAGGTCGGCCAACTTGGCGCGACCCTCGCCATCCAAGAATACATTCGCCGGCTTGATATCGCGATGGATCAAACCTGCCGCTTCAATTGCCTCAAGGCCAGCCGCCATATCGCGCGCGATGCTCAAAGCTCGAACCTCATCAAGCCGGCCACCGGCACGCGCCATCGCCGCGGCCACATCGCCACCCGCAACCAGCTCCATCGCCATAAAGGGCATATCGTCCACAATCCCGGCATCGTACACCGTAACCACATTGGGATGGTTGACGCGTGCCGCTACCTGGGCCTCGCGCACAAAGCGCCGCCGCGCGTCGTCACTACCAACGCAGCGCGCCGCCAACACCTTGAGTGCCACCACCCGCTCAAGATCCACCTGAACCGCGCGAAACACCCGACCCATCGCGCCTGCGCCGAGGAGCTGTTCGATTCGATAACCAGTAAGCTGGATCGCCTGTTTAGTGCCTGAAGTCACGACGTAAGTATACTGACCACAAACACGCGTCGCAAGGCGACGTAGCCAAAGTCACGCAGGGGTGCACCACCATCCCTGGAGTTTCAGGCCCAAAGCTGAACAATGTCTGCATCCGAAGACCACTAGACCACATCCATCTCGCATTAGGATTCGAACCATGTCGGCGACATTATTTCGAGCGATTGCAGGTAGTGCCTGCGGCCTCGCTCTCATCGGTTTGATTGTCAGTATCGTGCGCGGCATGAATCACGGACCGATCACCACAGCAGTCGCCGACATGGCGGCCAATCCCTGGGGCTTGGCCACCCTGATCGACGTGTACATCGGCCTAGCAATGGTCGCCGTGTGGCTGTGGTGCGTTGAACGGCGTCTCGGCCCGCGCCTGATTTGGATCCCCTTACTGTTTGTACTCGGCAATGTGGTCACCCTGCTGGTCTTGCTGCTCCGTTTGCGGCACAGCGACTCCCTGAGCACGTGGCTGCTCGCAGCCCGCGGGAAACGCGATGCCTGAACCCGGCTTCACCGCTCGCAGCACAGTCTTCCTGAGTGAAAACGGCCCCAGCCACGACGACGCCACGTCAGCGCCGGCATCGCGCGAACTGGTGCAGGCTATCACCACCTCTGCCCACAACCGCTTACGCGTGCTCGCGACCATCGGCTTCGGCACCTTTGGCATTGGCACCATACTCAGCCTAGCGCTACCGCCCTTGCTCGGCAAACCGCTACGCATCAGCCTGATTTTCGCGGTGCTGTGCGGATCGCTGACCCTGCTATCGTTGGTCATGCGCTGGGTCGCGCGCGATACCCGACGCGCACCCAAGCGCATTGTCAGCTACGCACTCAGCTATGTTGTGGTGGCCGCGTGGGCCATGGCCGCCGCTGAGATCCTGCTGCGTGTCGATATCGATCGACGCTACGATGGCGTATCCGGCATCTGCATCTGGATCGTCTTGTTTCCGCTGCTGGTGCCGTGCCGACCACTGCACGCACTGTACACCGGCCTTGCAGCAGCCCTTGGCCTGCCGCTGGCCTATGCCTGTGGCCGCCTACTCGACATGCCGGCGGTCAGCATCAACCAAATGATCGATTGGTTTGCCCCACCGGTATTCTGCGCCGGTCTCGCCTTTGCGGCAGCATGGAGCGTGCACCGCTTAACCGAGGCCCTGGCCAAGGCGCGCGAAGAAGTCCGAGCGATGGGCTCCTACGAACTCGAAGAACGACTCGGCGCTGGCGGCATGGGCGAAGTCTGGCGCGGCCGCCACCGCATGTTGCCACGCGCAGCCGCCATCAAGTTCATTCGCAGCGCCGATGGCCTGGAACTCAGCCCCGAGCACAGCCGCGAGCTCGCCCGTCGCTTCGAACGCGAGGCCCGCGCCATCGCGCTGCTTGAATCGCCGCACACCGTGCGCCTCTACGACTTTGGCATCGACGACGAAGCGCGCTTCTATTACGCGATGGAATTACTCAACGGCACTGATCTCGAAAGCCTCGTCTTCAAGCATGGTCCCCAACCACCAGAACGCGTGCGACATATCCTGTACGCGGTGTGCCGCAGCCTGAGCGAAGCCCACGACAAGGGCATGGTCCACCGCGACATCAAACCTGGCAACGTGATGCTGTGCCAAATCGCCGATCAGCTGGATCAAGTCAAGGTGCTCGACTTCGGCCTCGTTAGCCTCACCCAAGAACGTTTGGTTGGCGAGCTTGGCAGCGCCGGTAATTCCGGCATCGCTGGCACCCCCGGCTATATCGCCCCTGAGTTGGTTTTCGGCGGCGCGCCGGCCGATGCCCGCAGCGACCTCTACGCCGTCGGCGCGCTCGGCTACTGGCTGCTAACCGGCACCAGCGTGTTTCCCACGCCCGATGGCGGCGAAGACATGGTTGCCCACTCGATTGACCGCCCGCCCCATCCCGGCCAACGGGCCCAGCGCAGCTTGCCCGACGAGTTGTGTGCCCTGGTGATGCAGTGCCTCGAGAAACGTCCAGAGGCCCGGCCTGAATCCGCCGCAGCGCTACGTCACAGTCTGGAAACGCTAGCGATGCCCGAGTGGACGCAGGACGCCGCCACCGCGTGGTGGCAGCAGATTAACGACGGCGCAAGCCATCAATCGTAAGCGTCACCAGAGTCTTGAATAGCTGGGTGGGCTGACTGGCATTGGCCGCCACGTCAACCGGGTTAGCCAAGCTCTCAACGCTGGCCAAAAACACCGTCAACACCTGATCCACATCCAGGTCATTGCGCAGGTATTCGGCGTCGATGCCCTTCTGGACCATGCGGCGGAGCAGACCGAGCAGAGCCTGCTGGCGCTCGCCATGGCTGTTCTCATACAGGTCTGGCGACTTGGTTCGCAGGTCGGCAAACAAGACTCCGCTGGTTGAGGCGATATGTACCGCCACCTTGCCCAGCACGTCACGTAGGCATTCGATGTAGCCATCACCGCACTTGGCGTTCTCTGCGAACAGGTGCACCAACTGGTCTTCGATCTCGCCGTTGATGCGGCTCAGCACCGCCTGCAGCAAGGCCTCTTTAGTCTCGAAGTGCTTGTACAGCGTCTTCTTACTGCGCCCAATTGAGCGCACGATTTCATCGGTCGATACGCGCGAATATCCAAATTGGACAAAGTAGCCACGCGCGGCATCGACGATCTCGTGTTGGACCTGACTGGGTTCATCCATTGGTGATGCATGTTCACGTAATGCGCTTCTACGCAAGGGCCTACCCTCCTTGGTCGCCATCAGCGCCCGCGAGTGTGTCGAGAATGTACTTGGAAACCATGGAAACCCTATTAGTTTCCAGGTGGAGTTCAAGCCAGATGCGTATCGCAGTTGTCGGTTCAGGTATCAGCGGATTGGTCTGCGCATGGCTGCTGCAGCGCAATCACGAGGTCACCGTTTTTGAGGCCGGCAGCCACATCGGCGGGCACACCAACACCGTGCCGGTAGCTCTAGGCGGACGCACCTGGAGCGTCGATACTGGCTTTATCGTGTTCAACCCCCTCAACTATCCCAACTTCTGCCGCATCCTTGATCAGCTTGGCGTTGACTCGCAGGAGTCTGACATGGGCTTCAGCGTGCGCTGCCACAGCACCGGCCTGGAGTGGAACGGCAAAGACCTGCGCCGCATCTTCGTGCAAAAGCGCAACCTGCTGCGCCCGCGTTTCCTAGCCATGGTGCGCGACATCCTGCGTTTCAACAAGCTGGCCAAGGCCGTGGCTGATGCGGGCGAATCAACCGAAACCCTCGGCAGTTTCTGCCAACGCCATCACCTCGGGCTGTGGTTTCAGCAGTACTACATCGTGCCGATGGCCTCGGCGATCTGGTCGATGCCCCCGGTAGACATCATGAACTTCCCGCTGTTGACCATGGCTAGGTTCATGGATCAACACCGCATGCTCACGGTCGACGACCGTCCGCAGTGGCGCACCGTGAGCGGCGGATCGTGGAGCTATGTGCGCGCGATGACCGCCGACTTCCGCGATCGCATCCACACCAACACGCCCGTGCGCACCATCCGCCGCAGTGAAGATGGCATCCACATCGCCACCGATAGCGACGAAGCTCGGTTCGATCACGTGATCATGGCCTGTCATAGCGACCAGGCCCTAGCATTACTCAAGGACCCCAGCGAGGCCGAACAGGCCGTGCTGGGCGCGATCCGCTACCAGGCCAACGAAGCGACCCTACACACCGACGACAGCCTGATGCCGCAGCGCAAGGGCGCCTGGGCCGCCTGGAACGCCCACGTTGACCCGAGCAAGCTCGAGCAACCGGCAAGTCTGACCTACAATATGAACATCTTGCAGGGTCTGCATGCGCCAAAGCAGTTCCTGGTGACCCTCGGTGGTGCCATCGACATCGCTGAAGATCAGGTCATCCGTCGCATTCGCTACCATCACCCGCTGTTCACCAACGCGGCGATTGCGGCCCAGGGCCAGCACGACCAGATCTCAGGTCAGCGCAACACCCACTACTGCGGTGCCTACTGGGGCTTCGGCTTCCACGAAGATGGCGTGGTCAGCGCCCTGCGCGTGTGCAAACATTTCGGCGAGGCGCTGCCATGAAGTCGCGCCTGTTTCACGGCATCGTTGAACACCACCGGCGGCGTCCGCACGGCCACCGTTTTCGCTATGCGGTGCGCTACCTCGGAATCGACCTCAGCGAAACCGACACGGCCCTCGATGATGGCTGGCTGTGTTCGGGCCGCGGCCCGGCGCTGGTCCGTTTCTGTCGCCGTGACTACTTCGGCACCGGCTCTTTGGCCACCGCCGTGCGGCGCATCGTCGCCAGCGATATCGGCCGCGAATGCCCAGGGCGGATCGAACTCGTGACCACCCTGCGCAGCGCCGGGATGAGCTTCAATCCGGTCAGCTTTTATCTGTGCCACGATGCGGACGACAAACCCGTGGCGCTGGTGGCGGAAATTACCAACACCCCGTGGCGTGAGCGTGGCATCTACACCATGCCGCTCGATGGCCCCGGCCCGTGGCGCTGTGACTTCGCCAAGCGCTTCCACGTCTCGCCCTTTATGGGCCTCGAGCAAGACTACCACTGGACGGTTACCGCCACCGAACGCGGCATTGGCATCGACATGCGCGTCAGCGAAGGCGATGAACTGGTGTTCTCAGCCAGCCTTGGGCTCGCCGCGCGCGCATGGTCGCGCCGTGGCCTGCGGCGCCACATTCTCGCCAGCCCGGTGGCACCGGCCCTCACCATGTTTCGCATCCACCTCCAGGCTCTGTTCCTGTGGTGGAAGAAGACCCCATTCCACGATCACCCCCGCCTGCGCGGCGATCAGCGTCATCGCCCGCTGGTTGGCTCATTGGGACGCATCGCATCATGACCACCTCGATTCTTGACCACGCACCCAAAACCGGCCTCGTGCCGCGTGCGCCGCGCGCAAGCTTTCTGCAGCGCAGCATGCGCTCGGCCACCCTGGCCAACCTGCGCGGCATTAGCCAGGGGCACCTCGACATAATTGAAGACGACCAGAACTGGTCGTTCGGAGCCGGCAGTCCGCGCTGCACGATCACCGTGCGCAATCCCGGATTTTGGACCGCAGCCGCCCTCGGCGGCACCTGTGGCGCCGGCGCCGCCTACATGCGTGGCGACTGGGACTGCGACAACCTCACCGCTCTGGTCCGCATTCTGTGCCGCAATCGCGCGGCAATGGAACAGGTCGACCGCACCGCCAACCGCGTAGCCCAACCGCTGCGCGCCCTACTGCATCGCTTCAACCGCAACAGCATCGAGGGCTCAGCGCGCAATATCCACGCGCACTACGACCTCGGCGACGCTTTGTTCACGCGCATGCTCGATGACAGCATGATGTACTCCTCGGCCATCTACCCGCATCCCGCCGCCAGCTTGAGCGAGGCCCAGCAGCATAAAAACGAACTGCTGTGCCGCGCACTCAATCTGCAGGCCAGCGATCACCTAGTGGAGATCGGCACCGGCTGGGGCGGCTTTGCGGTCCAAGCCGCCAGCACCTACGGCTGCCGTGTGACCACAACCACGATCTCTGACGATCAACACCGCATCGCCCAGCAGCGCGTCGATGCGCTTGGGCTCAGCGACCGGGTCACCGTGCTCAAGCGCGACTACCGCGAGCTCAAGGGCAGCTACAACAAGTTGGTTTCGATCGAGATGATCGAGGCCGTCGGCCACGAATATTATCCAACCTTCTTCCGCCACTGCGATCGCCTGCTGACAGACGACGGCATGGCTGTGCTGCAGGCGATCACGATTTCCGACAGCGAGTACGATCGCGCGCGCCGCGAAGTCGACTTTATCAAGCGCTTCATCTTCCCCGGCAGCTGTATCCCCTCGGTTACCGCCCTGCACAGCGCCGCCGCCAAGGCGTCGCAACTGCGCCCCATCAACCAACAAGATTACGGTCCACACTATGCCAAGACCCTCGCCGAGTGGCGCAGCCGCTGTCATCAGCATGCCAGTGAACTCGCAGCCGACGGCTACGATCAGCCGTTCCAACGCCTGTGGGACTTCTACCTCAGCTATTGTGAGGGCGGCTTTGTTGAGGGCGCGATCTCGGTCCAACACCTCAGCTACGCCAAGCCTGGCTGGCGTGCCAGCTCGACCCATGCCCTCGGATACGCTTGAGATGGAACGTCGTTCCTACGTTATCGGCTTTGCGCTGGTCTGGCAATTATGCTGGGTACTGGTGGTGGCTGGCGCCGGTAGCCGCCTGTGGCCGGCTAGCTTAAGCCTCGCCATCACGTTGCTGGCTGTGCATTTGGCAGCACAAGGAGCAGCCGCCCGGCGCGAACTGCCGGTGCTCGCCGCCGCCGCTGCGTTCGGTCTGCTCGGCGATAGCCTGCTGTCAGCCAGCGGCCTAGTTGACTACCGCGCCGACCTCACCGGCACCACCCTGGCCCCCGTGTGGATAGTGGTGTTGTGGCTGTGGTTTGCCTGCGCTTTGCACCACCCGCTGAGCTTCCTGCAGCAGGGCCGCTATGTCTTGGCTGCGGTCTTGGGCGCGCTGTCTGGCCCCTTGGCCTACCTCGGCGGCGAACGCCTCGGTGCGATCGCCTTCCCCGACAATGCACCGCTCGCTCTGCTCGGCGTTGCCGTTCTCTACGGCTCTGCTGTCCCGGCCCTGACCCACATCGCGCGCCTATCCAGCCGGAGGCCGGTCCATGCCTGAGCCGGTTCTCATCACCATCCTCGGCACCCTGGCCGCGGCGGTGCTCATGTTCGCCGTGTGGCTGTACCAAATACGCAGCCGCAATGCGAGCGCGGTCGACGTGGCCTGGAGCTTCGGAGTTGGCGCCTTCGGCTGTGGCGCGCTGGCCCTCGGCGATGGCGACACCACCCGCCGCTTGGTGGTTGGCCTGCTGCTCGGTCTGTGGTCACTCCGGCTCGGCAGCTACCTCCTGTTCGACCGCCTGCTGGTCCACCGCGAAGAAGATGGCCGCTACGCCTTGCTGCGTGAAGAGAAGGGTGCCGATTGGAATCGCTGGGCCCTGAGCTTTTTTGGCGCTCAAGCGGTTTTCGTGACCCTGTTTGCCCTACCCGCCATCACCCTGGCCTACGATCCGCGCCCCTTCGGCACCGTGACCGACTTCGCAGGCATCGCACTATGGGTGTTGGCCCTCGGTGGCGAATCCGTAGCCGACCGGCAACTGGCCCGCTGGCGCAGCAATCCCGCCAACCAGGGGCGCACCTGCAGGGCCGGTCTGTGGCGCTATTCGCGCCATCCCAATTATTTCTTTGAGTGCCTGCATTGGGGCGGCTACGCCCTGATCGCGGCCGGCTCGGCGTATTGGTGGATCCCCGCAGCCCATGTGGTGGTGGTATTCCTCCTGGTGCGCTTCATGACCGGCGTGCCCTATACCGAGCGGCGCGCCCTGATCACCCGTGGCGACGACTACCGCGCCTACCAACGCACTACCTCCACCCTCATTCCCTGGTTCCCCCGACAGGAGACGTCCTCATGAGTATTGGCATCGGCTTGGCTGAACGCGGCGTTCTACCCGACCTTTTAATCCGACGCGGCATCCGCTCGCTTCTCAAGCAACGCATCGGCGAACTTGCCCGCGACGACGAGAGCGCCCTGCTGGCTGAACTGCGCACGAGCCCCGTTGCGGTCCATCAAGACGCCGCCAACCAGCAGCACTACGAAGTGCCCAGCGAGTTCTATCAACTCGCGCTCGGCCCGCACCTCAAGTACTCAGGCTGCTATTGGGACGAAACCTGCGGCAATCTGGGTGCGGCCGAAGATCGCACCCTCGCGTTGTACGTTGAACGTGCCGGCATCGAAGACGGCATGGACATCCTCGATGTCGGCTGCGGTTGGGGCTCGTTCAGTCTGTACCTGGCGCAGCGTTTCCCCCAGGCCCGCATCCGCGGCATCTCCAACAGTGCCACGCAACGCGCTTTCATTGAGCAGCAGTGCCAGGCCCGCGGACTCAGCAACCTCACCATCGATACCGCCGACCTCGCGAGCTACGCGCCGCCCGGCCGCTACGATCGCCTGGTCTCGGTGGAATGCCTCGAACACATGCGCAATCACGGCGAACTGTTCCGCCGCTTCCGCACCTGGCTCCGCGATGAGGGCCGCGCCTTCATCCACGTGTTCGTGCACCACCGTCAAACCTACCTGTTTGAAACTGAGGGCGACGACAACTGGATGGGGCGCCATTTCTTCACCGGCGGCATGATGCCCGGCTTCAAGCTGTTCCATAGCTACGACGACGCCCTGGTGGTTGAGCGCGACTGGGCCGTCAACGGGAGCCACTACGGCCGCACCGCGCGCGCGTGGTTGCACAACACAGACCTGCACCGCGAGGAAATAACCCGGCTGTTCAACCGCGACTTGGATGCCGCCGAGGCCCGCAAACAAGTTAATCGCTGGCGTCTGTTCTTCATGGCCTGTGAAGAACTGTTCAACTATGACCGCGGCCGCGAATGGCAGGTTGGTCACTACCTTCTCAAACCACGAGGCACACCATGAGCAGCCATCGCATCGCCGTTATCGGCGCCGGCATCGCCGGCCTGCACCTGGCCCGCCGTCTGCATCAGGCCGGCCATGCGGTCACTGTGTTCGACAAGGCCCGCGGCCCAGGCGGACGCATGGCGGCACGCCGCATCGAACCCGGCACCATCGATCATGGCGCGCAATATTTTACCGCAATTGACCCGGCCTTCCGTCACGCCATGGGTAGCTGGAGTCAGGCCGGGGTGGTGGCGGTGTGGTCTCCGCGCTTAGCCCACGTTGACCACGACGGCCGCCTCAGCCCTAAACGCGAAACCCACACCCGCTTCGTAGGCACGCCGCGCATGAGTGCCATCACCCGTCACTTGGCGCGCGGCCTCGCGCTGCGCAGCGGGCACCGCATCACAGCACTCAGTGGCGAAGCCCGGCAGTGGCATTTGCACGATGCTAACCACGACAGCTTCGGCCCCTTTGACCAGGTGTACCTGGCGCTGCCGGGGCCGCAGGCGCAGGAGTTGCTCGAAGTCAGCGGGCTCGACAGCACCCCACTGGGCCACAGTCACACCGCACCATGCTGGGCCGGCATGTTCGCCTTTGACGCCCCGCTCGCGGTCAGCTGGGATGCGGCCGATTGCGAGTACGGACCAGTGAGTTGGCTGGCACGCAACACCAGCAAGCCCGGGCGCGGACGCCGTGAGTCGTGGATCGTTCACGCCAATGCTTCGTGGTCACAGGCCATGCTGGAACACAAGCCGAGCGAGATCCTGCCGCTGCTGCGCCAAGCCTTGGCCGAAATCGCCGGCCCCCTGCCAGCCGAAACCCATGCCGCAGCGCATCGTTGGCGCTACGCCCGCGTGCTCACGCCGGCGCCGGCACCGTATCTCCACGACAGTGCACTCGGCCTTGGTGCCTGCGGTGACTGGGGCCACGCGGCCAAAGTCGAAGGCGCTTGGCTGAGCGCCGACCAGCTCGCTGACAACATCCTCGCCTGCGCCAGCTGCGCAGCCTGAGTCACAATCCACGGAGCCCAGCATGCGCCTACTGATCCTCGCCCTTGTGAGTGCCGCAAGCCTGTTTGCGGTCGATCCCCACAGCGCCGTCACCACCTGGCGCCAGCTGCAATACGCCGGTGACGCCGAAAGCGTGATTGCCGACTTGGCACCAGCCGCCCCAGGATTCGTCGACAGCAAGTCCAACGCCGCAACGCGCGACAACGTCAAACGCATGACAGCAGGCGTCTACGGCTTTGAAGTGCTGACCGCTAAGGCCGACGGCGATGCCGGCGTCGCCACCTTGCTGGTTGCTTGGACCGACAAGGATGGTCCCAAGGTCATCATCATGCCCTTCTTCATGTGGAAATATGAAGGCCGCTGGACCTACCTGCCCAATCCAATCGAAGTTGAAACCTGGTACCAAAGCGTGCCCGACGAACTCGAACCGGGCTATGAACGCCTGCGCACCTGGCACAAGGAGCAAGAGCAAGCGAACGCCCATCGGCTGAAAATCCCGGCCGCCGATCTCATCACCATGTGGCGCGAGCAGCATCGCTAGCCGAACAGTTAACCGAACAGCTAGCCGAACCCGGCCTCCAGCATTGCCGAGTCCATCACCGTCACTAATTCCTGATACAAACCATAGCCGGTCACAATGGCCAAGCCGGCTGCGGCGAAATAGCATGCCAGGGCAATCAACTGAGCGCTTCTGCGCGCCGAACGCAGCGCCGCGTCGCGATGCCAATCAGCCAGGTCGGCACAGCGCTCGGCCGCGCCGTCCATGGCTAAGGTCGGCAACACGCTGTCTAATTCATTGCCAAACAAAGTGTGAATGCGCTCTTCGTTGAGCTGCCACCGCGCGGCGAGTTCGGCCCGTGCAAAGCGCGCCGCCGAACGCGCGTGAACGCGCCACGCCGACAAGGGCCGTAGCATCGGCAAACGCGGCAAGGGCACCACCGCCAAGGCCACTAGAGCCGCGGCCGGCACCGCCGCCAACATCCACGGCGCGCCATAGCCAAGGCCAAAGTTCACCGCCACCACAATGGCAGCCACCACCATCGCGAGCACACAGCTCAGCGGATAGGCCAGAGCCGCCACGGCTTGATAGCGCCCCTCCACCCGCAGGCGCAACTCGGTTGCCGCCAGCAAGGCCTTTTCGGCCAACGAACCGCCCTCGCCACCCAACAAATGACGCGTGCGCACATCGCATAGCCCAGCCAAGGCATCGCTCACCGACGCGCCCGCGTCCAAACGTTCAGCCACCCGCTCGGCCCCAGGGATCCCGCAATCGCGCAAACCGGGCGCCAAGGGTTCTTGACGCTGCGCCAATTCGGCAATCCGCTCCAGCACAGCCGTGGCCTTCATGGCAGCACCTCAAAACGCTCGCCGCTGATCCGCCCGGCGCGCAGCATGAGTTCGCACCGCAGCGTGGCCGACTCCGCAACCAGACGGTCGGCCTCATGGCGCAGCGTCCACGCGCCTTGCTGTAGCCGCTGGCCCGGCTCCAGAGCCTGCGCACCCAAGGCCCACTCGCGTGCCTGGATCCGCTCACTACGCCGATGTTCGTGGCGCTCGAGGGCCACGTACTGCCGCACCACCAGGCCACTCCAGGTCAGCGCCAAACTGAGCAGAACGAACAAGAAAATACTGATCATGCCACACCTACTCACGACGCTCCTCCTTGACGGAGAAGCATAGCACGCGTTCCAGCCCGTCGGCCGGTATGATCACCACCTCCAACACCGGGCCGTCAACACGAACGCGGGCCTGCGCATCGGGCAGGGCCAAGCCATCACCCCACACCAGGCCAGCGTCGCTGGGCCTGAACGCTTGGTCACCGAGGTAGAGATCCACGCCATCGTCGCGCCAGCCAGCCGTGCGCACGGCGTAGCGCAACTGGTCACAAAAATGCGCCACGCTGACGCGCTGCTGATTGGTGGCCAATTGCGCTGGTGGCCGCAACAGACCTGACGCGAGTTGCCCGACCAAGCTGATCAAGGTCGACAACACAACGATGAACACCACCGTTTCGTGGAGAGAAAATCCACGCCGGCTCATGGTGTGACCCGCCGCAGGGTGCTGAAGTGGCCGCTCGGGCAGGTGATGTCGAGGCGCTCTAGCCCGTCGTCCACTGGGCTCGTGCTCACACTCCAGCCGGCCTCGGCTTCCACCGTGTGCCCAAGGCGGAATCGCAACAAAGCGTTCTGCACCAACTCCAGCTCAGGCCCGCGCCCGACACTGGCCTCGGCCCGGCGAGCGGTGTGGAGCTGAATCACCGAGACCCCGGCAATCGTCGTCAGCAATAACACCGACACGGCGATCTCAATCAGCCAGAGCCCACTGGTGCGTCGCATCACAGCTCCACCAATTTCGTCACGATGAGCACCAGCGGGTGGAATAGGCCATAGCACACAAACAGAACCGGTATTCCGAGAATCACGGGCAAACCAAGGCGCAGCGCCGAATCCAAGCACAACTGGCGCCAACGCCGGCGCATGACCGCGCGATCAATCTGACTGGTGAGTGCGGCGGCATCTGCTGCGCGCCAACCGCACGCTGCCGCCACAGCGGGAAAGTCACCGTTCTCGCCGGCCGCAAGCAGGCCACTCGGCGGCCGCGCAAAACTGGCGGCCAAACATGTTGCGAGCACCTTCTCGCTGCAGCCGGCATGGGCACCATGCACCAACAAACGTCCGCGATACAGCCGCCGCAAAGAAGGCATGCAGTAATGCGCCAGCCATGACCAGTTGCCAATGACCAACGCCAGCACGGGCACAGCAATCAGCGCGGGAATGCCGAACACCCTCACGGCCCACAACAACTGTTCGGTCACCCACCCGAGGCGGATGCCGAACTCATCGAATATCTTCTCAAATTTGGGGACAATAAAAACACACACAAAACCAGTGACAGCCGTCAGCACCACCAACACCGGCACCACATAGGCCTGCATTGGGGGTCCATCAGTGTGCGATTCCAGATCTTCAGCAAGCTCAACGCACCACTGCCGCAAGGCCTCAGGCCCCAAATCCTCGGCGGCCTGAAATCCGCGCGCCAAATCCGGTGGCAACAAACGCTGCAACATAACAACGTCACTCAGCGTATCACCAGTCTCTAGGGCCTCCGCGGCGCGGCGCAGCCGTTGACGATACAAGAGCGGCATCTGAATCGTCGCACCTTCGAGAACCGGCCCTAGCGGCGCGCGCGCGGCCAACGCACCAGCAAGCAAACGCAGGAGCAACACGGTCGAAGGCCGGTGGAAACCAAAGCGGCCAAAGGCCACGCTCGGAATTCGAAGCTGCTGACCGATCCCAGCCACTACCATACACGATAAGCACAAGAATAGGATCATGAGGAAGTAGGTACCCATCACTACACCTCTAAAAATATCTGATGAGATCAGACATCGGCCCGAAAAGGCCCGAAATAAACGAAAAGAGACCAGCCGCAACCAATAGCGCTGCCAGCCACGGATATTCGCGTCGTCTTGCCGCGAGCAAACGGCCGCGTGCTAGGTCATGACTCGCAATCCAATCAACCGTCCCATTGACCTCCACCAATAAGCCAAGCCGTCGTAAGCGCGTCATGATTTCCTCATCTGGAATTTCATGGATCATCTGCCGCAACTCCGGATTGGTCACCGGCACACACAGCAGCCAAAGCAACCACCACTCTTCGCAAGCTTCTGACTCGCTGCGCTCAACCGCCTGCAAGACGCGACACACCGAAGCCGCACGCATGGTAGCCGGCGCCCACAAGGACGGAATCGCGCGCAGACCAAGAACGCGGTTTATAGTCCAACACAACAACCCCATGCCACCGAGCAAAGCGGTCGCCACCGGTACCTGCTGCCACCACGGCGTCCCCAATACAAAACCTGACATCGCTGACATGCGAACGCCCATCTCGTCATAGATTTCCCCCAAGTCACTTACCCAGGCCACCAACAGCGGCAAGCCCACCAAAACCGCCACCACCACCAAGGGGTAATACGCCGCAAACCAAGTCAAACGCAGCACCCCACGGTCACCACGCGCAGCCGCCCGCAGGGCCGGCGCAATCCGTTCAGCCCCAAGACGATCCAGATAGCGCGCCTGCTCGCGAGTCACCAATCGTTTCGCCCGCAGCGTGGCGCCCAGTGCCTGCCCCTGGGTCAGGGCCGGATTAAGGCGCTCGATCCATGGCTGCAACACCGGGTCAGCGGCCGCTAGGCGCGCAAAGCCCTGCGGCAGCGCGTCACCCTGCTTGGCCACCAAGGCCAGGGCACTGAGCACATCAGCACGGTCGGGATGCAGCCACACGGTGCCGAGTCTCCCAATCCCATCGCAGCAGGCAAGCCCGCGGCTGAAGATTGTGCTGAACCATGCCCAGCCCGGTCACGTTCTCCCTGGCATGCGCTCTCTTCTCTGCCTGTGCCTATTCGTTTCACTGATCCACGCTGAGGCCGGCAACAACGGCATGCTGCTCATCGCCGATGGTGTCGGCACGCCCTGCCCCCTCGAACGCACCGACATCACCGTCAGTATCAGTGGCCCGATTGCGCGGGTCGACCTGGTGCAAGTGTTCCGCAATCCCTTGGAAGTGCCGGCCGAAGCGGTGTACACCTACCCCCTCTCTGACCGCGGCGCGGTGGACCGCTTCGCCCTGCGGGCCGGTGAACGCCTGATTCGCGGTGTGGTGCTCGAGAAGCAGCAGGCCCAGGAGCGCTACGATGCCGCCATCGCGGCCGGCGCCACGGCCGCAATCCTGCGTCAAAACCGGCCCAACGTGTTTACCCAACACATCGGCAATATCCCACCGCAGGGCAGCATCGAAGTGCGCGTTGGGTATACCGAAATGCTCCGCTGCGAAGCCGGCACCTGGCGCTTCCATGTACCCACCGTGGTGGGGCCGCGCTACCAGAGCCCCAGCGCCCAAAACCAAGCACCGGGCCCGGCCGCACCAAACCCCAACCCAGCGGTGATCACCGCTGGCAACGCAGGCCACCAGCTCAATTTCACTCTCGATCTCACCAGCCCGGTGCCGCACCGCGATCTTCATTTCCCCAATTACGCCGAGCAGGCCACCATCACCGCGCTCAGCCCCAGCCACAGTCGGATTGAAGTCCGCAATGTGGTGCCCGACCGTGACCTGACCTGCGATTGGACCAGCCACGCTGCCACGCCAGCCGCCGGCGCCCTGGTTCACCAGGGCGACGATGGCCAGTATCTGGCGCTCAGCATTGAACCGCCCGAATGGCGCGCCGTCATGGTGGAGCGAGTGCCAACCGACTGGGTCTTGCTGCTCGATATTTCAGGATCGATGTCGGGCGCGCCGCACCAGCAGGCGCTTGATGCGATCACAGCGCTGATTGCCGCGATGGACCCCAGCACCGACCAGGTGCAACTGACCTGTTTTACCGGGTCGGCCAGCAATCTATTCGAGGCCCCGGTGCCAGCCACCCCCGAGCACACGCAACTCGTTCAGCAAGCTGCCCATGACCGTAAAGGCGGCGGTGGCGGCACTGAAATGCTTAAAGGCTTTCGCGCCGCCCTCAGCAATCCGGCCAAAGCAAACCGACGCCGTGTGGTGATCCTGCTGTCAGATGGCTACATCGGGTCAGAAGACGCCGTCCATCGTCTCGTGGCCGAAAGCGCCAACGACAACAGCACCTTCATAGGGCTAGGCATCGGTAGTTCGGTCAATCGCCATCTGTTCACCGGTATCGCCGAACTCGGCAACGGCCTCAGCCGCGTACTGACCCCAGGAGAAAGCGCCGCCACCGCCCTCAACGGCTTACTGCCGCAAATTACCGCGCCATTCCTGACCGATGTTCACATCAACTGGGGCACGGTAAAGGTAGACCAACTCGCGCGCGCGCTGCCCACGTCGATCTACCCTGGCGCGCCGATGCATTGCATCGCCAGCCTCACTGATCTCGCCGACGGCGCCATCAGCCTCAACGCCACCGACCCCAACGGCACCGTGCTCACCATTCCGGTTCAGCTGCATAGCGGCCACCACCCCAGCCTGAGCAGCGCCTGGGCCCGCGACCGTATTACCGAGCTTGGAAACGCCGAACTCCGCAACGAGCTGAGCCGAACTGATACCGACGCTGCTATTTTAGAAATTGCCCTCAAGCATCAATTGCTGAGCCGCGTGACCAGTTTTGTGGCGGTTGACGTCAATCAACTGCCTGAGGAACTGCGCATAAGAATGCAGCGTCTCGACGTGCCGGTAAATCTACCGCACGGGATGACGATTCCCGGCGCGGCGAAGGGCCCGGCCGAGGCGAACGCCGAAATGGGCGCGGCAGGCGCGTTCATGGCGATCGGCGCCGGTGGCGGCGCAGGCGGCGCATTCGGCAATATCACCGGCGGCGGGCGCAAACGTGCCGTCGCAAAATACGGCGAATCCAAGGCCTCTGAGTCGGCCGTGTCAGCTGACCTGCGCTTTTTCCAGCGCCACCAGAGCCCCGACGGTCGCTGGGATGTCGATGCCTATCCCATCCAATGCAATCTGCCCGGCCTAAAATGTGAACCCGGCACCGCACGCACCGGCATAGACGGCGATATTCTCACAACCGCCGAAGTCACGCTGTGCTATCTCGGCTCAGGCTACGACCACCGAATGCCCAACAAATATCGCAAGGTGGTCCAAGCCGCGCTCGACTGGCTGAGCGCACAGCAAGGCACGAACGGCGCCTTCAGCACCGCGCTCGACAGCCATTGCCTAGCGACCCAAGCCCTAGCTGAAGCCTACGCGATGACCAATGAGCCTCGCTGCAAACCCATTGTTGAAGCCGCCGTGCAGCACCTGCTCGCTATGAAGGTTGCGGCCGGCGCTGGCGCTGCATGGGGCCAGGAAGGTGCACTAGATGTTGAACTCACCCTGCAAGCAGTGCTCGCGCTCAAGAGCGCTAAGGCAGGCGGCCTCGTTATTGGCACCGGTTTGCGCGACGTGCGCAGCTGGCTTGAGCAAGCCACCATCGCCCCAGCCGATCAGAGTGAGGCACTTCTCATTGCCTGCTTCGTTGGCCTGCGCACCGGTGACGCCGCCTATGACCGCCTGAGCCAAGCCGTGCTACCGCAACTCAACGCCCAAGGTGCCATCGCCGACGACGACCCCAAGGGCCCCAAGCTACGCTGGCACAGCGACATCAACGACACCCTGGCCCTGAACTTGGCTCTATTCTATCATCAAGACGCCCTGCCCTGGAAGGCATGGAACACCGTCTTTCGCGACCTGCTCACCAACGCCCAAGTGGCGGGCAAGGAGTGCTTCGACGGCAGCTGGGATCCGGCCTTGGCCCCCGAAGGCAGTGAGCTTCGGGCCATGGGGCGCCTGCTGATCTCAGCCCGCTCCGCCCAAGCCCTGGAAGTTTATTATCACTACATGCCCAAGCATCAGGGCAAATAGGGCGCTCAGCCATTACCCCCCAATGTGGTGACCGTCACGGCGTTGATCTTGGCATTGATCGCATCCGGCCCCGGGCTGATGTCTAGCGCGGCATCGATAACCTCCACGTCAAGCGTGGCCTCGGCCCAACACGCGGCGCCACCGCTTGGCACATGGTCGATGATGGTTTGCCCCTCGACCTGGAGTTGGTGTCGACTGTCGGTGTAGGCCGGATCGCCAACCCGCAGCCACACGCGGTACTGCCCGTTGGGAACACTGACACGCCAGTTCGCCACCTGACCCGGCTTTTGCAGATGCACCACGGTGTCATCGCGCTGCACGCTCACCAAGTTGCGATCACGCGCGGTGCCGCTGATATCACGGCTCCAACCATAGCTGTGGTCACCCTGTTGCGACCACGGGGCACCGGCATCGCGCAGCCAATTCGCGGTGACCGGCGCCTGCGCTGGACCAAAGTCAAAACGCAACACCGTTTGCGGCGTTGGCGCTGGTCCCGGGCGCTGTTCATCGAGTCGGATCACCCGCACCATGCGCACCACCAAGTCTGCGGCACTGCCGGCCTCGAGGCAGAAGTCCATCGCTCCAGACAACGCGCGCGTGAACGCCATGTCGTCCACAGTCAGGCTCACGGTTTTCCAGGCGCCATCGCCGCTGCCAGTGATCACGCGCGACGCTGCCCCGGTGGCGTCAACATAGCGCAGGCGCCAATCGCCAGCAGCATCATCGCGATAGCTCATCTTGACCATCACGCGATGGCCGGAACCGCTGAGAAATTCTGGGTCGGTGCGGAAATACATCCGCGTCTGCCCCTGGTCCTTGTCGGTAGCGAGTGCCTCATAACTCCAGGCCTCGGTGTCGTCTGAATTATTGATCGTAGTTGCGTAGTCAGCGAGGTAATCGATGCGGTACTGTGGTCGCGTAGCGCCGTCACCACTCACCACCCGATGCTCCAACCAACGCTCGAAGTTGCGGATGTTGTCGTCGCTGCCCTGCTCCGGATCGCGGTATTGCCGCAGCACACACCACGCATCCGGGCTCGTGTGCGCAGTTTTCCCCAACGACAACTTGACCCATTGCGTCAGGGCGGGGTGATCACGATCTGACTCCCAGTGCGAGAAGATCCAATTCATGCGCAGGCGCAGCGCATTGAGCTGAGCCATCTTCCAATAGTGATAGCGATCGAAGTGGCTGAGTGGCTCCCAGTGATAATAGAAGTCTTCATTCTCGGTGCCAAACACCCGGGCCTCTGCGATCAGCGGGAAATTGTCATCGGTCACGCTGTAGCGATACGCACCCTCGGTCTGTAGCGACGTCCCCCAGCCTGGCACATGGCTATAGCGATTAAACACCTCGGTGAATCCTGAACGCGCGCCGCAGCCTATATCAAGGCAATGCTGCGCCATGGCGTTGCTGCCATTGGGTAGATTGATGGCGTCACTCCAGGTTTGCCACGCCACGCCATAATCAGCATTGCTCCAACCGATGCGCTGCGGCGCCCATTCAATCCACTCGTGCTTGCCATCGCCGGTGTACACCAACTTGCCGTAATCACCGTCGAACAGCAGCGCGTAGTCATCCACGCACTGCCGCCACCAGGCCAAGTAATCTGCTGGTTGGTAGCCCTCATCAATCAACTCGGGAATCCACTTAATCGAAAACTCATTCCAGCGCCATGCATGCGGCATGTACGCGAAACTCACGCGATTCTGTGAGAAAATCGGATGCTGACGCAGGGCCAGGATCAAGCTGCGCACCGACGACTGCACCTCGGGCTGCCAGATAGGGATGAAATCGCCATCAACGTAGCGCTTGTCGATGATGTCGTAATACGGCTGATTGGGCCACATGTAGCGGTAGGTGGGCAAGCTGTGCTTGTCGACCAGCCAATCAGGGACGTGGTTGCGATCACTGGCAAACAAGCGAACCCATATTTTGGTGCCAGCATCAATCTGCGCCAAGCGCGCCTCAATACTCGACCAATCGAATTGACCCTCGCTGGGCTCCAGGTCGCGCCACACCAATTTGATCTCGGTGGCCTCCGGATCGTAGCCCGCGTAGAAGCCGGTATCAGCAGTGGCCTGGACCCAATCGGGCAACCACCAGTCGTCTTCGCCCGGCACTTGATCAGCCGGACTGGCCGCCGCGAAAGCGACACCGCACAGGGTCAGCAATAGCGCAAGTCGTATTAGCATGGACGGTGTCCTCCATGCATCTTGTCGCTACGCCGCCAGATCAGACAAACGAACTCAAGACTCCGCGCCTACTCCACCCGACACAAGGCCAGCTCAAGGCTGACGCCTGGCTGCGGATCGGTTACGATGACCACAGCCCGAATGCTATCGCCGCTGACAAACTGATGGTCCGGTTCATCGCCGCGCAAAGGCAGCTTGAAGAGATCGATCTCATAACTCTGCCACTGGTCAACTGCGCCGGCCGGCAGTTCAATCCCGGCCGCCACCGCGCGCTGGCCACCCAGCCACACGTGAATTGGCGTGCTCGCACCGCGCACGCGCCAGCGCAGGGCGAGGCGACTGTTGGCCCCGAGGGTCACTAGGCTTTGACCACCGAAAAACAGACCGTGGTGCCTGGTGTCGTAGGTCTCGCCGCTCCAGCCGGCCCCTTGGGCGTGGCCGTGAAC
>JAQIBG010000450.1 GCA_027859175.1 Planctomycetota bacterium
CCCCGCACCAGCGCGCCGGAGTTGGCCCGCACGCTTGAGGCCATCACCTGGGCTTCCACGAAGGGCATGGCCCGGACCACGCCCGGTATTTCGAGCAGCGCCTCGACGTCGCGGTCGAAGTCCGAGATCGGCTCGCCGATTGCCGAGTAGGCCGTGGCATGGCCGTTGTAGCCCAGCACCTTGTCCAGCAGCTCGCCGCGAAAGCCGTTCATCACAGCCATGCCGTGCTCGCCGAACGAGGCCAGGGTGCCAACGGCGCCACCGAGTTGGGCGCGCAGGGCTTCGGCCCCGCTGGCGTGGAGGTGGTCGGCCCATTGCGTGCCTGCACTCAGCCAACTAGCAACGAGGTGGCCGAAGGTGGTTGGGATGGCGTGCAGGCCGTGGCTACGCCCGGCACACAGCGTGGCGCGGTGGGCGTCTGCGAGTTCGCTCAGGCGTGTGAGAACCTGGGCGAAGGAGTGGCACAGCCAGCGATGGAAGCCCCGCAGTTCGAGCATCTCGGCGCTCTGGCGGATGTTCTGAGTGGTGGCGCCCCAGTGCACGTAACCGCCGGCCTGCTCGCCGCAGGCCGCGCTCAGGGCGCGAATGATCGGCATCATCGCGTGGCGGGTGCGACCACTTTCCTGAGCCACCAGGGCCAAGTCGATGTGGGCGCAGTCGGCTTGGGCGATGATTGCTTCGGCCGCCTCGCGGGGGATCAGTCCGCAGTCGGCCTCGGCCGCTGCCAGGGCAGCTTCGCACAGCAGGTAGCCTTGCCATGTGTGTTGGTCACGGTTGTCATGCATGCGTAGGCCCTCGCTGCATCGCAGCTTGAGCACGCAGCTTTGGCCGAACGGGCGCGGAGCAAGTCCTCTGTCAGCCGCTGCCGAAGGGGGTGCTGGCGCCGGTTTCAGCGGGGCCGAAACCGCTGGTTGGGTTGAGCGCCGCAGGGGTGTCGCTGTTGCCGTCTTCGCCGACGTGAATCAGGACGATCTTGTCGACCAGAAAGCCCTGGGCGCGCGAGGTCACTACGAGGTCGACGGTGCCGGGGTTGGTGATGTCACAGTAGGGATGGTAGCCGCGCAGGGCCGCGTCGTGGGTTTTGGGGCGTGACTGGAAGGCCAAGCTCGTTTGGTGCGTGCCCATGCCGATCACGCTATGGGCTGACGTGCCATCGTGCACTTTCAGGTCATTGCCGTCGATGGTCACGAAGCAGTCATTGCTGCCATCGGTGGCGCCGGCTGGTTTGCGCATACGAAACCACACGTAGTAGCGACCGGTGCGCGTGAAGGTGACGCTGAAGCGCAGGTGGCCGTCACCGCGGCTGCTGGCGTCATCGCGCATGGTGGTGCCGCTAGCGGCGTAACCATCGTCGCGGCTCCAATTGCGGACCTCGGCGGCGTGCTCGGCCTCGATTGAGACAATGCCGCTCACCTCGGCGTAGCTGCCGCTGGTGGGGTTAGTATCTGACTCTTCGGTGCCGTTTTCGTCGCCTGATGCATGGTCTTGGGTGCCCGTGGCGTCGCTTTGGCTACCGCCACAGGCGCTGATCAGCAGCGCTAGGCCGAGGGTGGGGGTGACGAGGAGAGACCGGCGAAGTATGGTGAAATACGGTGTCATTGTGGTGCTCCTGCCACCCGTTTCCAGATCAGGCCGATACCTGACCGCTTGCCTGCGGCGCATCGGCCGTGCGTGCCACACAGTGGCGTATGTGCTGGCGAGTGACCGCCTTGGCGTGCGGGACGGGCCAGGGGCTTGAACCACTGACCATCAGACGGTGTGATCGCGGATCGCCGCAGGGCGAGAGGAGTTGGGCATGCAGTATCGACGCTTTGGCAAAACCGAGATGATGTTGTCGCAGTTGTCACTGGGCTGCATGCAATTCACCGGTGAGAGCCCCGAGGAAACGGCGATCGAAACCGTTGAGCATGCCGTAGCCTGCGGGGTCAATCACATCGAGACCGCGCGTGGCTATGGCAATAGTGAGGAACGGGTTGGCAAGGCGCTGAAGCGGATTTTTGCCCGCATCCCGCGTGAAGACCTGTACATCACCACCAAGATTGGCCCGTCAAGCCAGGTTGATGACTTTAAGCGCAACTTCGAATTGAGTATGAGCCTGCTGGGCTTGGATTATCTCGACAACTTGGATTTCCACGGCCCGGGCAGCCTTGAGCAGGTGATGCCGGCGATGCGTGATGACGGTTGCTTGGGCTACGTGCGGAAGCTGCAGGCCGAGGGCGTGGTGCGGCACTTTGGCTTCTCAACCCATGGCTACCCAAGCGGGGTGATGGACCTAGTCAACACCGGCGAGTTTGCCTCGATCAATCTGCATTATTATTATTTCTATCAGGGTCAGCGCGAGGTGGTTCAGCGCGCGCGCGAACTCGACATGGGGGTGTTCATTATCAGCCCTAATAATCAGGGCGGCCGCCTGCATAGCCCCACTGACGAACTGCGTGAGGCTACCGCGCCGCTGCATCCGATGGCGTTCAATCATCGCTGGCTGCTGAATCAGGACGAGGTCCACACGCTGTCGTTTGGTCCCAAGAATCCGGAACAGGTTGACGGCAATATTGCCGAGGCCGACTACGACGGAACCGGCCCTGCGCGCGAGGAATTCGACCGCGTGTTGGCGCGGGTTGAGGCGTGTTATCGCGCGGTCCTGCCCGGCACGTTCTGCACCACCTGCAACAAGTGCTTGCCGTGCCCGGCCAACATTGACATCCCGGGTTTGCTCAATCTGCGCAATATGGACAGCGCGTTTGCGATGAGCGATTACGCACGTGGGCGCTACAGCAAGGTGGGTTCGGGTGGGGCCTGGGTCAAAGGTGTGAAGGGTGATCAGTGCACCAAGTGCGGCGACTGCCTGCCGCGCTGCCCAGAAAACCTGGATATTCCGGAGTTGCTGTGGCAGGCCCATCAGTCGCTCGAGACTGGTGAAATCGGCCGGCCGATCTGGGATCACGAGGGCGACCTGCTAAAAAATGATCTCGAAAACCGCTAGCTCGTGCTGAGTTAGACAGCTTGGAGCAATTGCACCTTCCCCTGCGGAGGGTGGCACCAGCATGCCCGGCCGCATGAGTATTGATCGCGTTCTGGCCGACACCTTTGGTTTCTCCGAATTCCGCCCGCATCAGCGCGAGGTGATTGAGCATCTGCGCTCGCCGGCCGGGGCGTCGGGCGCCCTGGTGGTGATGCCAACTGGCGGCGGCAAGTCGCTGCTGTACCAGATTCCGGCCTTGATGGAGCAGCGTCTGAGCATTGTGGTCAGCCCGCTGATCTCACTGATGAAAGATCAGGTCGACGCGTTGTGCGCGCGCGGTGTGCGCGCCGCCTGCGTCAACTCCTCGATGAGTCGCGCTGACTTGCTGGCAACCCGCGAGGCGGTGATTGCTGGTCAGATCCAATTGCTCTACGTGGCGCCGGAGCGCTTCAATAATGCCGCCTTCATGGAGGTAGTGCAGGCGCAATCAATCTACTTGCTGGCAATTGATGAGGCGCACTGCATTTCGCATTGGGGCAGCGGGTTTCGACCTTCGTACCGCTACATTGCCGGTGCGATTGAGCGCTTGCAGCCCGAGCGCGTGATTGCCCTCACCGCAACGGCCAATCGGCAGACCCAGCTCGATATCATCGACAACTTGGGAATACCGCAGGCGCATCGCGTGGTGACCGGCTTTGCGCGCGATGATCTTAGTTTTGGTCGCTGTCGCATTGGTACCGACGCCTACGGCGACACGCGCGATGCGGTGCTCGATCTGTATGATCCCGAGGAAGGCGTCGACTGCGGCATCGTGTATATGGTCACCAAGAAAAACTGTGAGCAGTTGGCAACCGACCTGCGCCGCTGGGGCGTGCCGGCCCAGGTCTACCACGCGGGCTTGAGCGATGGTGACAAGCAGTCAGTGCAAGAACGTTGGATGCAAGATAACGGCGTGATTGTGGCCACCACGGCCTTTGGCATGGGTATCGACAAGCCCAACGTCCGCTTTGTCATCAATGGCGGGTTGCCATCCAACATCGAAGAGTGGTACCAGATGGTGGGCCGCGGCTCGCGCGATGGGCAGGGCTGTACCTGCCACCTGTTCAGTGATGGCGAAGACCTACGGATCAAACATTTCCTGATTGAGACCCAATACCCAGGCGTGGCCGACCTGCGTAAATTCAAGCTGTGGATCGATGGGCTCACCGCCAAAGGCCCGGTGACGCGCGATATGACCCAGGCCGAGATGGCGACCGCGGCCAAGGTGCGCAAGCATACTGCCTCGGGCTGCTGCGGCTTCTTGGCCCGCCTTGGGCTCATCGAAAAGCTGGCGCCTGGGACCTGGACCTTTCATCCTAGCGCCGCTGTTGATTTGGATTATTCAGACCATCAACAGCGCATCACCGACAAGCAGTCCGACATCGAGCGCGTGCGCCGCATCGCGTCCGGTGCGCCCGATAAGATCCTGGCTGAGATGTGCAGCTATTTGGCCGCGCAGTAGGGGGCCAGCTGGCGCTAAAATGCGCCGATTGACAGCATGCGCCAGGTATCGATGCGAAATGGGAAAGCGGGCAGGCCGTTGCGGTCAAACAGGCTGAGTTTCGGATTCTCTGCAAGCATAGCGTACCGCGACTGGTTCGGTGACGGCGCTGCTGGTGACCACCACCGCGGCGCCATCCAAGCTTGCCTCGGCCCAATGCCAGCGGCGGTCTGCGCCAGCAATTTGGAAGCCGCCTTGGCCACGTAATTCCAGGCCCTGGTCGATGTGGTCGAACTCCAGGTGGATGGCGCCCGAGCGTATGTGGTGCGTGCGCAGGTGCGGGCCACGGGGAACGCCAGGCTGGCCGTAGCCGACGCTGCGCTTGTTGGTGGGGTGGATGTCATCGGCATCGCCGACGTCGATCGCAGTCACCAGGCCTGTGTTGGGAAGGGTGAGCGATATCGCTTGGGCTTCGCGCAATTCGGCCCATAGGCTATCGCCGGGGAATTCTGGATGCTGCTGGAAGTTGGCGAGTTGGATGGTGATGAAGGTGAAATTGCAGCCACTGCGCTCGCGCCACGACGCAATCAGATCCGTCAGCAGGCGTCGGTATTGGTAGCCCCGATCGGCGTTGGTTTCGCCTTGGTACCATACGGGCTCAAGGGGAGCAGGGGGCGGACCATGCCGTTGTAGAGTTGGCCTGGGGCCCAGGGGTGGACCGGTGCCAGTGGCGCCGGGCGCCACAGTTGCGCGCTGGGATCACCCTCGGCTTGGCGGGCCATGTAGCACTGGTAATCGGCCAGCATTTCGGCGTGGTTGGCGCAGGCTTGGCTATAGCGCAGGAAGATGGGCGCGGCCTGCGGGTTGGCACGCAACACCGGTTCGGGCGTCCACGCTTCAATCGGCGTGCGCCGACCGAGGTGGTGATCAGTCCGACGGGTACGCCTCGTTGCTGGCGCAGGGTGATGCCATGCCAGAATAAGACGGCCGAGAAGCCTTGCGTTTCACTGGCACTGCTCACTACCCAGCGGCCAGCGCAATCATCACTGGGTTCAGCGAGGGGCCGGTGCGGCATCAGAAACAGGCGTAGTTCGGGGTCGTCAGCCCGCGTCAGCGCTTGATCCAGATCGGTCGCATTTTCGACGTACCATTCCATGTTGGACTGGTCCGAGCCAAGCCAGCATTCGCCAACCAACACGTCGGTGACGGTCAGGTGTTCGTCGCCAGCGCTGAGTTCCAGCGTTCCAGCGTTCCAGCGGTGCCGGCCTGCTGGCTCGGGAAGCTCAGCTGCCAACTGCCGCCTTCGCCAATCTGATGTCGGCACTCGCTACCCGCGAAGCGCACGCACAGTTCGGCGTGCGGCGGCCCCCAGCCCCACAGCGTGATCGGCATGTCCGCCTGTAGGAGGCCGTGATCCGAGAAAGTAGCAGGCAGGCGCAGACGCTGGCTTGGCATAGCTCAATCCTTTGTGCAGAGCAGGATGTGCACGGTTGGGGCTGTGTCTAGTGGGGCTGGGCTTGGTGATTACAGGAGGAACAGAGGAACAGATGAGAACAGAGAGGGGAGTTGAAAGGGGCGGGTTGTGGCGGGTGCGCGGGTAAATGTCAGCT
>JAQIBG010000456.1 GCA_027859175.1 Planctomycetota bacterium
CGGGGGGCTTGGTTGCTGGTCATGGTGCATCCTCCCGGTGTTCGGTCATGGTGTCTGGGTCGAGGCGTTCGGCTAATTTACTGCGCGCGCGGTGTACCAGTACGCGGGCGTTGCCGCTGCTGACGCCGAGTACTTCGGCTACCTCATCGAGTTCGAGGTCTTCGCCAAAGCGCAGCCACAGGGCTTGGTATTGCCGCTCGGGCAAGAGTTCGCGGGCTTTGGCCCACAGGGCGCCAATCTCGTGATGCTCGGTTTCGGGTGCCGTGCGCAGGTCTTGGTTTTCGCCCATGGTCACATAGCGACGTTGCCGGCGGTGATGGTTGCAGCGTAGCCGGTGCGCGATGGTGAACAGCCAGGTTGAAAAGGCGTAGCGCGAATCGTAGCGCTCAAGGTTGTGGTAGGCGCGAATGAAGGTTTCTTGGACCACGTCTTCGGCGTCGCTGTGACGGAGCCCACCGGCCATCAAGAAGCGCAGCAGTCGGTCGGCAAAAGCGCGTACCAGGGCATCGAAGGCCAGGGCGTCGCCCTGACATGCGGCCGACACCGCGGCGGGAATGTCCACTGCGGTGTCAGTCATGGTTTCGACGCCCGTGGCGTTCACTCAGCCGCCTCGGCGTGCGCGGCCTGTTTGCCGGCGCGTCGTTCTTCCACGATGCGGCGTAACTCGGCGACGGGGAAGCTGGTTGCCACGCTCAGGGTGGCGCCGTCGCGCTGAATCTGCAGGCCTTGCAGTAGGCGCGCGATGTTGGGGTCGATATCTTTGACCTGACCGAGCGCATACAGCGCGATCAGCCCTTGGCCGACCTGCTGCATTTGCATGGCTTTTTGCTCGTCGCGGGTGGCAAGTTGCAGGGCGAGTTTCAAGTCGGGGCCCACTTCGTTGACCAGCGCGGTGATACTGTCGACTTCCTTGAGCATCGCAGCTTGGGCATCGAGGCCCTGCCACTGGCCCACGTTGACGGCAGCGCCCGCTACAATGGCGGCGTCAACCTTGGCTAGATTGGCGAAGCTTGGGTCGTCGGCTAAGCTTGCGGCTTTCCCATCGAGCACGTCGAGGCTGCGCTGGATCGCGTGCGCGCTGTTGCCAATCAACAGTACCTCGCCGGCGAGGGCTCCGAACTGCTCTTTGTTGCCCTTGTCTTTGTCGAGCCAGCGGTGGATCTGATGCGCACCATAGGCGGTGGCCTGGTGGCCATCGGCGGCAGCGGCCAGGGTTGTGATGCGCTGGGCATCAAACTGACCGTGCAGCATGACCACGGCGTCGGCCTCGTTTTGATCGGGGCCGGATACCGTGATTCCGTGCAGGTGTTCGCGGATCGTGACGCCGGTGAGGGCCTGGAGTAGGTCGAGGCGGGCCCGGGTTTGGGGCTCGGCGGCCATCTGGTCGAGCCAGACGCCAATCTCGCCCGCGAGGGTGCGTTTAACGTCAAGATGTAGCACCCAGCGATGCTCCTTGGGGACGCTGGACAGGTCTACCGCCATTGCGGCAGTGGCGAGAAAAAGGCAGGCGAGGGTGGTGCACAGGCGCATGGGTTCGATCCTTGGGGCGGGGCCAATCAGGTGGCGTCTGCAGGTGATACCCGCCACGGAGGCGGGGTGTTACACGGCGCTGAGGGGGCCCGGCTGGGGCCAGGGCCGAGCTTGGCATTGGGATGCGCAATCGCTAGTGTCAGGGCCGGAGACAGGTCATGGTGAGCGACGACGAGATGACGGCGGTGGTCATTCATACCCCGCATTACGTGATTGAGGGCAAGATCGCCCTGGTGCCCGGAGCCCGGCTGACGGATTACATCCGCGATGCGGTTGATTTCATCGCCGTCACCGATGTGTCGGTCAAGGGGCACGACGGCACCTTCCGTTTCAAGGTGCCGTTCCTCGATCTGCGACGGGATTCGATCGAGATCGTGTATCCCGCCTCTATCTCCTGATTATTCCCGCAGTTTGTTGAGACGCCGGCGCCCGGTTGGGGTGTTGAGTTCGCTGCGGAAGCGGCTGGCACTCATCGCGGTATGGCGCCGGAAGCAGGTTGCGAAGTACTGACTGGACGAAAATCCCAGGCTCAGCGCGAGGTCGGTGATCGAGCGCTCGGGCTGGGCCGACAGAATCTCAATTGCGTGATGAATGCGCAGGCGCATCAGCCAATCTCCGAGGCTCTGGCCAGTGCTGGCCTTGACCCGCTTGCGTAGGCCCGGGTAGGACAGGCCCAGGTGATGCGCCAAGCTATGCGGCTGGCCGGCAAGTTGCGGATCGGCTGCAATGAGGTGCCGCGCGGCCCGCATCCATTCGCCATCGGTGCTGGCAGTGGAAGACGGACTATTGGCTTCCAGGAGCACGCTCAGAAGCGCATGCCGCAGGACGGTGCCCGCGAGGGCAGTTTTGTCGGTGGCAGCGCTGAGGGCCTGTTCCCAGGCGGTGCGGCAGCTGGCGGCAAGCGCATAAGGTGCGCCGGCCCGCTGCAGCAAGCCCGCGCGGAGGATGTGGGCGTCCCGCTCTGGGAGGCAGAGTAGGGGGCCGGAATCGCGAATATGCAGCCGATAGGTGGTGCCTGGAAGGAGTGGCATAACCCCGCTGCTGTGCGGCGCCCCGGGTGGAATCACCAGCACTTGGCCAGCATACATTGGATAATTGCTGCCGCTGTGGGCGCGAAACTGCATGCCCTGAGATAGGTACACCAGCTCGATCCCGTGCGAATGTAGGCTTTTGCCCAGGGGTGGGCTCGCCTGGCGCACGCGCTGGTGCGCGAAGGTCACAATGCCTGACGCTTGGCGCAGCCGTGCTGGGGGGCAAGTCCAGACATTCATGTATGATATTTGAACCACTCTAGAGATCATTAGCAATACATTCCAGCGCCGGCACAATCGCGGTATGAGTGCCGAGCGCCCTGACATTCTGATCATTATGTCTGACCAACACACCGCGCGGATCATGCGCTGTGCCGGTGACGAGGTGGTCGACACCCCAAACATGGATGCCTTGGCTGCCGCTGGTACCCGCTTCAGTGCAGCGCAGACGGTGTGCCCCTTGTGCGTACCGTCGCGCTGCGCGTTCATGACCGGCCGCTTGCCCAGCGCCACCGGCGTGTTCAGCAACAACGCGATCATGCCCAGCGAGCTCGCAACGCTCGCCCATAGCGCCGGCGCCGCCGGCTACGACACCGTGCTGTGCGGGCGCATGCACTTCAGCGGGCAAGACCAGCGCCACGGTTTCGCGCGCCGCATCATGGGCGATTTCACCCCGTGTATTCAGGGTCGCAGCGGCACGCTGCGCGATGACCTCGGGCCCTACGTGTGCACCCCAGCTGGTGATTGGGACAAGCATATCGGCGGCGGCGACTCGCCAGTGCTGGCTTACGACCGTGCCGTGGTGGAAGCGGCCTGCGCCGAACTCGAACGCGATCACGACCGCCCCTTGTTGCTGGTGGTGGGCACCTACGGACCGCACCACACCTTCGTTGCGCCCGAGGCCCTGTATCAGAAATATAAGCAGCGCGTGGGCATGCCCTGCCCGAGCGACCAGTGCGACATGATTCCGTATGACCGCGGTCATGTTGATGGGCGGCCGCTCGATGCCGACAAGGTGCGCGATATCCGTGCGGCCTACTACGGCATGGTTGAGCAGATGGACAATCACCTCGGCACTCTGCGGACCGCCTGGGATGCCGCCACGGCGCGGCGCCAGCGGCCTGCGGTGTTGGCCTACACCTCCGACCACGGCGAGCAGGCCGGCGAGCGTGGCCTGTGGGGCAAGGTCACCTTCTTTGCTGAATCGCTAGGCGTGCCGCTGCTGATTGCGGGCACCGACATCGTGGCTGGCGCGGTGTGCGATCGCCCAGTCAGCTTGCTCGATCTCGCCGCCACCATTTGTGATTGGGCCGGCTTTGCCGCAGGCCGATGGCCGCAGCTTGGTGCCGGCCTTGCGCGGCGAGGACTTACCAGCGCGGACGGTGATCGCCGAGCTGTGGCGCGCGGGACGATACGCCCGCGCCATCACCACCGAACGCTGGGCCTACTGGTGTGCCGAGGGCCACGAGGAGGCGATGCTGATCGATCGGCACAATGATCCGCGGCAGCTGCGCAATGTGGCGGCCGAACATCCCGAGGCGTGCGCCGTACTGCGGGCCGAGCTAAACAAGAGCTGGGATCCGGCAGCATTGCACGCGCAGGACCAGGTGCGCCGTGCGCATGAGGCGATCTTTGCCAAGTGGGGTGCGCAAGATTGCGTGCCCGAGCCAGATCGTTGGACGGTGCCGGAATCGAGTTGGGTGTTGCCGAGTCGGTAGGGATAGGTCCTGGTCCTAGGTCGTAGAACGCCTGCAAGCAGGCTTGGGCACGGGGCTGCTGCCCCGATTCCCCGCCCAGTTGCGTCGCTCTCGGCACCGTCGGCTGTTCCTAGGATCCAAGCGCCGCTAGGCGCGTACCAGGACCCAGGACCCCTCCCCGCACTACCAAGCACGATCGCTGGCCCGTCAGCACAAAACGCATATCATCGCGCCTATGGCCGAGGTCTGTTTTGCTGCGCGGAGTCGCTACGGGGGCACGATCCTTGAGCATGAGCACCGCTGGCTTGAGTTGGTGCTGATGCTTGAGGGCACCAGTACGGTGCTCTCGGGGCAACGTGAGGTGGCGGTTGGTCCTGGTGATCTGCTGATTCATCCGCCGGGCGAACGGCATGCGCATACCGGCGGTGCGATCAGCACCGTGTACTGTGGCTTAAACGACACCGGCGCCTTTCCCGGCGGGTTTCGGGTGCTGCCGATTCCGCACGGTGATGTTCTCGAGCGATGGATGACCGACATCGCGATTACGATGATGGGTGGCGAACCAGATCTTGATGATGACACCATGTCGCATCTAGCCGATGCGGTGTTGGCGCGGGTGCGCGCGCTTGAAGGGCAAGCGACGCCCAGTGGCCATCCAGCTTTGGTGCAAATCTGTGCGACCGTGCTCGGTGACCTCACGCAAGACTGGAACCTCAGCGGCCTCGCAGACGAGGTCGGGGTCAGCACTGGTCATCTCAACCTGCTTGCGCGCCGCCATCTCGGCTGTGGTTTGCAGCGTTGGATCGAAGACCGCCGCATCGAGTTGGCGCGCCGATTGTTGCGCGACCCGTACCGTGACATTGCGGCGGTGGCGATGGACTGCGGTTATCAAGACCCCAATTATTTCGCGCGGGTATTCCGCAAGCGCATTGGCTGCAGTCCGGGGCAGTGGCGGCGCGGTGATGTTTCGCCGTCACCAAGCTAACGGGCTGTTGAAATCCAGACTGCGCGGTACTGAATCTCAACAAGCTGCCAAGCCCCGGGCCTGCGACAATCAGCCGCGCTGCAGGAACACCCGCATGGCTCCTGGCGCGCGGTTGCCCCAGCGGAAGTAGGGAATCGCCACGATGGGGCGCTTGCGCAAGGGCACCGGGGTGTCGCGGTAGAGGCTGCCGCGCCAGGTGCTCAGGTCTTCTGCCTGCACTGTAGCGTGCAGGCTCGGGATGGCGCCGAGTTCACTTGGGCCGGGCTTGCAGCGGAAGCGCGTGGTGGCACTGATGCGGATGTTGCTGAGGTCGCGTCCGTTGTCGGTTTCTTCGCAGCAGTACACCACCGGGCCGCGGCACAGCGCCAGTTGCCCGGCGATTTGACGCGCGCGCGGATGAGCGTGGACCTGACGCACCGGCATCGGGAGTTTCAGCACCACGCGATCGCCCACCTGCCAATCGCGTTTGATCCGCGCGAATCCACGGGTAATTGCGGCCGAAGCGGCTGTGCCGTTGACCGTGATGGTGGCGCCCTGGCACCAAGCGGGGATGCGCAGGGCGAGGGTCCAGGTGCCGGCTTGGTTATCGGTGACGCGGAGGTCAACGCGCCCGTCCCAGGGGTAATCGGTGCGCTGGGTCAGGGCCACCGCCTTGCCGCCAATCGTGAGTTGGGCATCGCAGTCGGCATACACGCAGGTGCTCACGGTACGACCGCGCTGGGCGTAGCAGTAACCGGGCATCTGGGCGATTAGGCGCGCGATATTGGGTGGGCAGCACGAACAGCCAAACCAGGGCACGCGGCGGTAATTATGGCCGGGGCTGTTGTAGACGTCATTGCCATCGAAGCCGGGCTCGGCCGCCAGAGGATTGCCGTAGAAAAATTGCTCGCCGCTGTGATCAACGCCGCTGATGCAATTATTAAACAGGCTCTGCTCGAGCACATCAAGGTACTGGGCGTCGTCGGTGGCCAGGAACATGCGGTGGGCCCAAAACACCAGCGCCACCGCGGCACAGGTTTCATTATAGCCGCCGGCATCGGGCAGGTCGTAGTCGCCGGCCATGCCTTCGTTCAAGGCGCGGCTACCAACGCCACCGATGATCGCGAGACGGCGCTCGGTGAGATTGCCCCACAGTTTCTTGCACGCGGTTAGCAGGCTGGCGTCGCCGGTGTGGGCGGCCACGTCGGCCATGCCGGCGTAAAGGTACAGCGCGCGCACGGCGTGCCCCACCACGTCGGTTTGCTCGCGCACCGGCAGGTGGCTCTGGTTGTATTCGTAGGTTTTGTGATGGTAGTCGGCTGGATTTTCGCCGCGGGCGCGCGCTTCGTGATCGAAGTAATGGCCGCGCCGATCGCGCCCACGTTCGTCAACGAAGTACTGAGCTAGGCGCAGGTAGCGCTCGGTGCCGGTGGCCTCGTAGAGGCGCACCAAGCCTATTTCGATTTCTTGGTGGCCGGGGTAGCCGTGGCACTGGGTCCGCTTGGGGCCGAAGGTGTGGTCGATGTGATCGGCGTAGCGGCACAAGATGTCGAGCATCTCGCGCTTGCCGGTGGCGTGATACCAGGCCACGGCGGCCTCCATCAGGTGACCGGCGCAGTATAGTTCGTGGCCGTCACGCAGGTTGCTCCAGCGTTCGCTGCGCGGGCGGCGCGCGAAATGGCTGTTCAGGTAGCCATCGTCATCTTGGCACGCGGCCATGTCGGTGATCACTTGATCCACCTGGGCCTCGAGCTTGGGGTCGCTGTGCGACGCGATGCAGTAGGCGGCGGCCTCGATCCACTTGGCCACGTCGCTATCCCAGAAAATGTGACTGTCGCCGGTGCCGCGCCAGGCGGTGAGTTGCCCGGTTTCGCGGCAGCGCTGGTGTTGGATCGGCATCGTGACCTGGCGATTGGTGGTCATCAACTGTTGCCACAGGCCGCCGGTGATGGTGACCTGGGTGAAGGGGATGTGGGTGGATCGCGCCATGGAAAGCTCCTGTATGGCCTGCCAGTGTACCTGGCTGGAATCTGGCAAACAAGATGACGATACCTGGCTGATGTGGACAATTCCGATATGCCGGGCAGAATGTGGCGATGCTTCCGGTAAGCTTCAGTACCAGTTTGCGGCTCGGCAATGGGGGCCTGTGTCAGGCCCAGGGCGGGATTCATCCCGGTCGGGTGTTGGACGCCTGGGTGCTACTGTTCGTGCGTGAACAGGCGCTCGACATGGAGATGGATGGCGAGGCCTATCGGGTTGAGCCCGATCAGGTGCTGCTGCTTCCAGCGGGCATCCGGCATCGTGGAACCGCGCCCTACCCAGACGGTCTGCAGTTTTATTGGCTTCACTTCTGGGTGGATGAATCCGAGGCGGCAGCCATTTGGGACGTGCCCTTGTATAGCACCGTGGCGCGGCCGCATATTCTGCTGGCGGTGATGCGTCGGCTGCTGGACGACCAGCAGAGTGGCCGCCTCGACGCCTCACCGACGCTCGGAACGGTGCAGCTACTACACATCCTGGCCGAGCTCGATGCCGGCCACCATGACCCCAGCGGTCTACCCAGCAGCGCCTTGCATCTCGCGCGCCAGGCGGCCGAGCTGATTCGTGCCCGACATGCCTACGACTGTTCAACCGCGAGCATCGCGCGCGAGCTCGGGGTCCATGGCGACCACCTCGGCCGCGTATTCAAACAAGTTTATGGCTGCGGACTGATTGAGCAGCTCAATCGGCACCGGATCGATCGTGCCGCGAGTCTATTTATCGAAACGACCGACGCGATTGACGCTATCGCCAGCGCGGTGGGCGTGACTGACCATAGTTATTTCCGGCGCCTGTTCCGGCGCTATCGCGGCATGACGCCGTCAGCCTTTCGGCGCCTGCACGGGCAGGTGCATATTAATATGTAGAAGGGTCCTGGGTCCTGGTA
>JAQIBG010000052.1 GCA_027859175.1 Planctomycetota bacterium
GTTGAACACCAGAAACCCCGCCCCCTGCAGACGACGGCAGGCCGCTGCCACCTCGGCATCGATCTCATTGGGGTGATTGGCGTGGATCACCACCACCACCTCCTTGCCGCAGGCCATGAGCCACGCCAGACACGATGGATCGATACGGCTCGGGATCATAACGGGCAGCCGCGTGTGGATACGCAGGCGCTTGATATGGCGCGGCGCGGCCACATCGGCCACCAGGGCCGCGAGAGTGGCATCGGGCAGGGTCAGCGGGTCGCCACCTGACAGAATCAGCTCATCGAGGCTGGGGTCAGCCGCCACCGCTGCGGCTGCTGGCTGCCACCAGGCCCGGCCACGCGGCACCGCGTGGTACGGGAACGAGCGTCGGAAGCAGTAGCGGCAGTGCACCGCGCAGGCCGCGGTGGTGACCAATAGCGCGCGCCCCTGATACTTGCGCAGCAGGCCCGGCACTGCCTGGCAGCCCTGTTCTGACACCGGATCTGGCCCGTAGCCAGGTACCGCCACCATCTCAGCGGCAATCGGCAGCACCTGACGCAACAGCGGGTCGTGCGGGTCGCCCCGGCGAATCCGAGCCAAGTAGGCCGGTGGCACCAAAACCGGGAAGCTCTGCTCAGCACGACTTGCGGCCGGGTCTGGCGGCAAATCCAAGGCCCGGCGCAGGCCGGCCACATCACGGATCGCGGCCGCCAACTCGGCGCGCCAGGCTCCGGACGACGGCACGCTGGCCTCGGCGTTTTGCGACGCTAGCGTGTCGCCCTTCGCGCTGGCGGGCCTCACTGCTGGCACCTTTGGAGAGAGAGGACGTCACCCATGGGCATGATCAATACCAACGAGCTCAAGAACGGCATCAAGCTGATCTTTAACAACGAGCCTTACGTGGCCCTGAATGTGGACTTCGTCAAGCCCGGCAAGGGCGCTGCGTTCTACAAGATCAAGGTTCAAAACCTGCTCACGGGCAACGTGCTCGACAAGACCCTGCGCTCGGGTGAGAAAACCGAGAGCGCCGACGTGGTCGATACCGACATGGAATACCTCTACTACGACGGCAACGACTTCGTGTTCATGGACACCACCAGCTACGAGCAGGTGAGCATTACCGAGAAGAGCGTTGGTAACAGCAAAGAGTTCTTGCTCGAGAACATGCAGTGCCAAGTGACGCTGTGGAACGGCCAGGCGATTGCCGTGAAGCTGCCCAATAACGTCGTCATGGAAGTCACCTACACCGAGCCGGCCATCAAGGGCGACACCCAAAGCCGCGTGATGAAGGACGCAACCCTGCAGACCGAAGCCGTGGTCCAGGTTCCCACCTTCATCGAAACCGGCGAGAAGGTCATCATCGACACCCGCACCCGCGAATATCTCGGCCGTACCAAAGACTGATGACCGCTGACTGGCAGCCATCGGCCAGCCTCGCGACCCTGCAAGCCCGGGAGCGCCTCATGCGCGCCACCCGGGCTTTTTTTCATGCGCGCGGCGTGCTGGAAGTTGACGTTCCCCTGGTGCAAAGCGGCGCCAATTGCGACCGCGGCGTGGTGCCGATGGCCCTGGACGAGCGCTACCTGATCACCAGCCCCGAGCACCCGCTCAAGCGCCTGCTGGCGGCTGGTTACGGCGACGTGTGGGCGTCTTGCCCGTGCTTTCGCAGTGGCGAACAGGGGCAGCGCCACGCCCCTGAATTCCGCATGCTCGAGTGGTACCGCTGCGGATTCACCCTCACGCAGTTGATCACCGAAACCGTTGAACTGCTGGCCACCCTCACCGAATTGGCGGCCGACACCGAGTGCTATTCGTATCGCGACGCGTTTCGCCACCACCTCGACCTCGACCCGATGACAGCGAGCGAGAACGAGCTCCTGGCCGCGCTCGACAGCAACGAGCGCGAGGCCGTGACCAATCGCCTCGACTGCCTGGATCTGCTTCTATCCGAGCACATGCAGCCCCACTTCGCGCCCGACCGGTGGACCGTGATTAGCGACTGGCCAGCCGACCAAGCAGCCCAAGCTCGCTTGCTCACCGACCCGGCCGACGGGGCGGCCCTGGCTGCGCGCTTTGAGGTCTACCGTGGCCGCCTGGAGCTGGCCAACGGCTACCACGAATGCTGCGACGCTGATGAACTGAGCGCCCGCCTCCACGCCGAGGGCAAGGCCCCCGAGCGCAGCAGCGAACTACGCCCAGACGCGCACTTGGCCGCCGCGATGCGGCACGGCCTACCCGACTGTTGTGGCGTAGCACTGGGCTTTGACCGCGCGGTGCTGCTCGCAACCGGCGTCAGCAGCCTTGCTGAAACCATGGCTTTTGACTGGAACCGGGCCTGACCGCGCCGCTGGCTGGTCGCGCACGCGGCAGAACGTCTATCTCAGTTAGGGACCAGCTAAAAACCAGCTAGCGCGTCTGGAACTGAACCATGTTCAGCCCTATCGACATGCAGTACTGCGACATCTTACGCGCACGGTGATCGTTGGCGCCCTGCGACGACACGATAACGATACGCACGCCGGTGGCGGTCTGCGTGACTTCATTTTTATTGCCTGTGGCAAGGTACTGCAACTCGCGCTCGGCCTCAGCCTCGCCCATCTCTTCGCCGTTATACACCACCCTGCCGGGCGATGACAGCAAACGGATCTCGACCACTTCTGGCCCCGGCCGTTCATTGCAGGCAACAAGAGTAAGCAGCAGAGCAAGAACGGCAAAAAGGCGCATGGGGATCCTTCGATCAGCTAGACTTGGCGTCACCGTCGGCTGCAGGCGCAGCTTGGGTTTCAGCCTTGGTATCAGCCTTGGTATCAAGCTTGGTATCGGGCAAGGGCTTCTTGTCGTCGGGAACGACGCGCTTGACCTCTTCTTCACTGCCGTCGATGCCCTTGCGGAATTCCCGCATGCCGCCGCCAAGGCCACGCATGACCTCGGGCAAGCGTCGCCCAAAGAGGAGCAGAGCGACCACCAAAATGATCACCCACTCAATACCACCAGGCATGCCAAAGATGGCGAGAGCGCCGCTGACAGACATTGCGAATCCTCCGAGGCCCGCGAAGAATGCAGCAGGCTAGTCCGCGTTATGGTCCAGACAAGGACTGCCCAATTCTGCCACAAGCACCTCAATCACATTGACTTGGATCAAGCATCGCGCTGGCGGCCGCCGGCGCGATGGCCAAGAAGGTGGCCAAGCCAGATTCCCTACTGTGCAAACTAGCCTCATCGGCTAGGTTCCGCGCCATGGACCTCGACAGCTTAATCCGCGACATCCCTGACTTCCCTAAGCCTGGAATCACCTTCAAGGACATCACCCCCCTGCTGGGCGACCCGCGTGGCCTAGCCGTGGTGGTCGACCGGATGGCCGAGCCCTTCATCGGCCAAGGCATCACCAAGGTGGTCGGCATTGAAAGCCGAGGCTTCATCTTTGCCCCAGCCGTGGCCCTTCGCCTCGACTGCGGGTTCGTGCCGGTTCGCAAGCCCGGCAAGCTGCCCTGGGACTGTGAAAAGGTGGAGTACGACCTGGAATACGGCACCGATGCGCTAGAGATCCACAAAGACGCTGTCACCAGCAAAGACAAGGTCTTGATCGTCGACGATGTGCTCGCCACTGGTGGCACCGCCCTGGCCGCACTGGAGCTCGTGCGCCGCCTCGGCGCTCAGGTTGCGGCCTGCTGCTTCATCGTTGAGCTCGAAACCCTGGGTGGCCGCAAGCGCATCGACTGCGAATGCGGATCAATACTCACCTACTGACGCGGCCTTGCCCTTGCGGTCGGCGAGCCAGAATCCCGACCCCGAGCGCTCGTAGCTCAGTTGGATAGAGCACCGCTTTCCTAAAGCGGGGGTCGCAGGTTCAAGTCCTGCCGAGCGTGCTAAAAAATGAGACCCCGCCCATTTGGGTGTGGGTATTTTTTTACGCCTTGCTGGGGGGGTAACATTTTTTTGAACGATCGGCAGGACCCGATATGCTGCAC
>JAQIBG010000156.1 GCA_027859175.1 Planctomycetota bacterium
CCTTCCAGCTCAAGCTGATTGATCAAACCCAGGTGCGCGCTGAATTCCCTCGGCTCAACGACACCGATTTGCGCCGCGTGCTGCAACAGATCATCAGCAACCAGGGCACCGATTTGGCCGCGTTGGTCGCAACCGGGCATGAACTCAAAGCCTTGGCCGAAACCGGGCGCAAGGTTGCTGTCAGCGAAGCCGTCCTGTGGCCGTGGATTGAAACCGCGGTGCGCACCGCCCTGCTCGAACCCGACCTGTGCGCCTTCGTGCTCAACAACGGCGGCGCCGAACTGTTCGGCTATGGCGACACCAATTACAGTGGCAAAACGATTCGCCGTACTATTGAGCTCGAAGGCGGTGGCGAATTGGTGCTCTCAGCCACCAACAACGACGACGACGACTCGTTTGGCGACGGCGAGCGCACCTGGACCCTGGAGAAATCGCCCAAATCGGTGCCCAACGCCGAGGCCGTTGCCGCCACCGTGGCTCTGCTGCGCACGCTCGAACCAGACGATGCCGACACCAATGTGTATCGCCAACTGGCCATCGCCCTGCTCAGCGGCACCGCGCCAGCAGCTGAACTGGCGAGTGCCTGGAATCGCCACGAAGAATTGCTCCGCCCGCTGATGGTGCGACACCCCGAGTTACGCCCCGCCGTGGTCGCCGAAATCAACAAGGATCACGACAAGCTCTACGCCTACAGCTTGGTCAAATATTTGAAGCCTGGGAACCCCGATCTCGCTGCGGCCGCGCTCGCCGTGCTGCTGCGTGAGTATGAAGACAGGTGGGATGTCAAACGCGTGCTGCCCTACCTGCAAAGCCTCGACAGCGCCACGCTCGACCCGCTCCTGCAGGCCGCCCTCGCCAACGGCACCGCCACCGGCGCGCTAGACAACGGCGTGATCAATCAGGTCTTGGAAAAGCGTGAGGCCGTGTCCCTCGGCATCGTGCTCGCCCTGCTGCCCAAGCGTGACATCGGTGACCTAGCGGTTGCCGCCTATACCGAAGCCGACAGCGCCACCCTCGCCACAGCCCTAGCTAGCCTCGATGCCGCCACGGTGCGCGAGCGCGCCGCTAACCTGCGCCGCCTGCGCACAGCCGGCCAGCCCACCTTCGATGCCGCGCTGCCGCCGCTGCTGGTCGACGACAATGCGATCACCGCTGCCTGGCTGCGCACCGGCATCCCGCTGCAAGCCGGCCTCAGCGAGCGCTACCGCAGCGCGCTCGAGGCCGACGACCCTGCCTTGTACTTGGTTGGGGCCGCGGTTGCGCTCAAGCAGAGTCGCCTGCCGGCTGAAGAGTTCTTGGCCCGCTGCGGCAACATAGACCCCAGCGTGCTGGGCGACGCCGCCGCCGTGGCACAGCGCTATGTGGCCGAACAGCTGCCCGAGCACGACGCCGCCGTGGCCACCATTTTAGAACGCTGCAGTGCGCGCGACCTCAGCGCCTGGCTGCTGGTTGCCGCACCGGGCAAGGCCGTCACCGCAAGCATCGTGAAACGCTGTGGCGAACCGGCCACCGCGCTGTTGATCCTCCCCATTCTTGAACACAGAGTACGCCAAGACAAAGACGCTTGGCGCGTCACAATCACCGCGCTGAACAGCGCACTGGGCGACGACACCCGCGCCCGTTACCGGCGCCTGTTCACGGCCGCCGGCATCGCTTCCCCTCAGGAGTCTCCATGAATCTGTCTCTGCGCACCTTGTGCCCTGCGGTACTCGCAGCCCTCGCCGCCACCGCCGGCGCAGCCGAAGCCGTCCCCACGGTTACCCATCCCCTTAGCGACACGGTTGACGGCGCGATGCTGGTTAACCAGCATCGCGCGCTGGCTGGCGCCGCGGTCGCCAAGCCCACCAGCCTGTGGAATGACCCCGAGTTCGCCACCCAGCGCGAACACATCATGCAGCAGCTCCGCCTGCTCAACGAGTCGGACTTAGACGCGCCGCCGCTGCTTGACATCCTCAACGGTGCCACCAGCTATTACCTCGCCGTGAGCCTGCCGCAGATGGACCAGGGCCCCGAGATGGGCTTCGAAAGCCCCAAAGGCTTCTCAATGCCAATGCTATTCGCGATGGACACTGGCACCGCCGTTGAGTCGGCGCGTGCGTGGTGGCAAAGCTCCACCGAAGACATGGGCGAACCCACCACCATCGCCGGCATCGCTGGCGTGGGCATGGGCGACACCATCTTCTCAGGCTTCATTGAAAGCCTGCTGGTGGCCGGTCAACCCGACCTGGTCCGTAAGTGGCAAGAAGCCGGTGGTGGCACCGGCGACCTGAGCAGTGGCCCGGTTGCCGTGAGCTCGATGCGCTTTGGCACCCTGGTCAAGGCCCTCGCCAAGCTGGCCGAATACCAAACCGAAATCGACCCCGCCCTTGATGCGATCGTTGGCCCCGAATGGCGCGACGCGAACCCCGAGATACGCGCCGCCACCTGGGTTGACGCCGAGCAGGGCTGGCGCAGCACCATTGAGCTGATCGGCCTCGGTGAGATACCGGCTGCCACCCTGACCCCCGCGCTCGCCGCGCACCTGCCGGAGCATTCCGACATCCTGTTCGCAGAAGCGATCGACCCGGCCGCCAGCGTGGCCGTTGCGGTATCGGCCTTCGCCGCCGAAGAAGGCATCGAGTCTGACGTCGAAGCCAAAACCCTGCTCGACGCGCAAATGCGCGCCGAGATCGGCATTGGCCTTGATGATATTACCCAAGCCTTCACCGGTGAGATCGCCGCCAGCGTGAGCTGGGCCAACGATGCGATGCCGATCCCGAAGGGCGTGGTGGTGCTCGGCGTCAACGACGGCGACCGCGCCGCCGCACTGCTGAGCTTGGCACTGCAGTCGATGAATCCGGCTGGCGCGCAAGTCGACGGCGCCTTGATGGCGTGGACCATCATGGCACCGATGGTGCAAGTCACGGTTGCGGTTGGCGAGAAGGTTGTGGTCATCGCAAACCGCCCGCAACTCGCCACCGAAGCCCTGCAGGCCCGCGCCGGCGCCACCGCTCCGTGGGCTGACAACAGCACCGCTCACCTGTCGCTCGGCCTCAAGTCAATCGGTGAACGCTGGCTGCCGATGGGCCTAGCCCAACTGTCGATGATGAATGAGACCATCGGCAGCGATCCGCTGCAGGTCATGCGCAGCGCCGGCTGGCAACTCAACGAGCAACTCCAGAGCGACACCCCGCCGACCACTGTTTCCGGTGCCCTGCTGACCGAGGACGAAGGCTTCGGCACCTGGATTCGTGATGGTCTTGAGAGCCTTTACGGCAAGGAAAACCTTGCCGCCACCGTCGACGCCAACATCGCCGTGTGGATCAAGGGCGACGGCGAAATGGGCGAAGGCCCGGCCTTGGTCGTGCGTACCGCCACTGGCTATAAGGTATTTAAAGGCTGGGGTGGCAATCAAGACGGCATCCTCGCCGACGCCGCTGCCGCACGCACCGCACTCGACGGCTACGAGCACAAGCTCGGCCCCACGCTAGAAGAGCTCGCCGTTACCGAGGTGCCGCCCGCGGCTACCTTCAGCCGCGAGTGGCTGCCCAGCGCCCAACTGTTGACCAAGCACCTCCCCGAGACCTACAGCATCGGCGTCAGCAAGAGCGACCAAGCCTGGGTGGTTGAAGAGAAGGGCCTGCCCCTCCTCGGCAATTATGCCCACGCCGCCGGCATGATGACTGCCGCCATGAGCACCTTCATGGGGTGGCAGATCCAAAGCGCCGAGCGCGATGCCAAGCAAGAGAAGATCGCCGAGAAGCATAAGGAATTAATCGACGCGATCGAAGCAATCAGCGAAGTGGTCCAAGAATTGCGCCGGAACGACAAGATTCCCGCCAAGGCTAGCGACCTCGTCGCCCTCGGCCACCTGCGCCTCGAAGACACCGCCGCGCTGTTTGGCGGCCAAGTGCCGACCCACGCCGGCGCCCTCGACAAGGTCGGCATCTGGAACCAAGAGCCCGAAGAATGGCCGCAAGCCATCTGGGCGATCCACCTCGAACCGGGTTGGGCCGCCTACATCTCGCCCTGGGGCGAAGTCGAAGTCACCAACGAGATGGAAGTCCCACCCACTCCTGCCGACGCCGCAGCCGGCGGCGATCCGGAGAGTTTGTTCTAGGCTCACCAGAATCCGATACACGCCACGAGGGCCGTCTTATGACGGGCCTCGTGGCGTGGGCTTCAGCCCGCGTTTAGCGACCGCAACACCCACACGACAAGCCAACGCGGGCGCCACGGAAGCTTCGGTCACCAGTCGTCGCGCCCACCCAAATTAACCGGCCCATCATTACGCGGTTCTTCATCCGGCGTGCCCCAGCCATCATCTGCGCTCATCGTGGGCGCGCTGCTGGGTGCGCTCATCGTAGCCGGCGGCGGGGCGGCGTCGCCGTCTTCGCCTACACCGAGGGTTTCCCACAAGGTGGCCTGGCCGCTGGAGACATGCTTCAGCAACTCGCTGTACAACTCGCGGTAGCCCATCGCCTCCCAGCGTGCCACGCGGCGTAACATCGGTGCAATGGGGCTGTGCGGTTCAGCGGTGGCGAAGAAGTTGGCCAAATCGCGGATGCGCTTGAAGGCTTCGGCGCGCGCTTGGCGGAAATCGCCGCTCGCGTTCAAGGGCGCGGCCGACTGCACTGCGGCCGGGGCCGCGCTCTGCTGCATCGGCGCAGCGGCCGGCTCAGACGGGCTGCTCCAGTCATCAGCAGCCGGGGCGGCTTCGGCAACTGGTTCAGGCGCGGCCTCAGGCTCAGACGGCGTGATGCGATCCTGGGCTTGGCGCAGCTCACGGATCAAGGAGAACAGGCCGGAGCCTTGCACCTCTTCCATGCGCTCATCGCAGTATTGCGACACCGTGTCCATCGCGTCGATTACCGCACCCAGTTGTTCGAAATGCGCTTCGGTCAACTCATTGCGACCGAGCCAATTGGCGACCCGCTCAGCCAGCCACTCAAAGGACTGACGCCGGCCGTTGAGGCGCCGCAGCGCCGGGAACATGTCGTCCCAGAAGTTGGTGCACAGATCATTGATCACGCGCAGGCCTGCAGCCAAACCACCTAAGCCGTCTTGCTCAAGCAGTCCAAGGCTCAGGCGGCAGCCCACCAGCAAGTCTTTGCTCTTACTGCCGAGCACCGAACTGGCCTGGTCAACGACCACGCGCCAATCGACCTCGCCACCACTGAGCGCACTCAGCTTCTCAATCTCAGCCTCCAGGGCTTCGTACTCCGGCTCATAGCGAGCATTCTCGCCGGCCGGGGCCGCTTCGCTGATCGGGCTGGTACCGAGCTGTTCGATAACCTCGAGACTGGGCATAACACTTCTCCGATGGCGCCGTTCTCGCGCCGGGGCGCACTAGCATGAAGCCCATCGTTGCGAATCAATACCCCTTACCGCTCACAGCCACAGCAGCGCCCCAAGCCCCTGCCCTGGCAGCACCTTGGCCCATGTTATGTCTCGGCGCCGAAACTGCCCCTACGCATACGATTCAAATGGACTGTCCCCCCGGCCACAATGAGCAGCGCTCATGCCTGATGACCCGCAGC
>JAQIBG010000213.1 GCA_027859175.1 Planctomycetota bacterium
AACTCATTCAATGCTTAGGGAGCACACTATGCATCACCCATCTCGGCGCGGCAGCGCCACCATGGTTCTTCTCGGCATCATCGGTGCCTTCATCCTCTTGTTTGTCATTGGCGGCTGCACCGCGTGGACCGGCTACAACAAGGCCGTTGGCTTCGATGAAAACGTCACCGCCAGCTGGAGTCAGGTCGAAAACCAACTCCAGCGCCGCTACGACCTGATCCCCAATGTGGTCAGCACCATCAAAGGCCTCACCGACCACGAATCCGAGGTGTTCACTAACCTCGCGCAAGCCCGCACCGGTTACTTCAACGCCAAGAGCCAAGACGACAAGGTCAACGCCGCCAAGGCGGTTGAGGCCAGCTTCGCCAAGGTCATGCGGATTACCGAAAATTACCCACAGCTGCGCTCAAGCGAGTCCTTCCTGAAGCTGCAAGACCAGCTCGAAGGCAGTGAAAACCGCCTCGCGGTGGAACGCGGCCGCTTCAACGACGCGGTGCGCGCCTCCAACACCTACCGGCGCAAATTCCCCGGCGCAATCTTCGCCGGCTGGGCCGGCGTTGAGGAACACGAATACTTCGAGGTCGACGAAGCCGTCCGCGAGGGTGGCCCACCAACGGTTGACTTCAATAAATAGCCAGCGACACGCGTGCCCCTCTGAGCGTCCGCCCAGCGTTCACTCGCCCGGGAGCACTTCCACCGCATCAAACCACGCCTTGGCAGCAGGATCCTCGTGGTGTCCTGCGCCAAGGCGGATCACGATCCACGGATTGGTGGGCGTCACCGTGAGGCGAACCGCCTGCCATTCGCGCGCGCTCACCACCTCGCTTACCTGCGCATCGCCGTCACCGCGGTCATAGCCACAGATCGCCAGGCTGGCCGGTGCGTGGCCGGTGGTTCTAATCATGGCCTGCACGGTCACGGGAACCCCCGGGGTGATGCCCTCGTCAACCACCTGGAACACCGCGAGCGGCCACTCCCAGGTCCCTTGATTGACGCGCAGGGCATGCTCGCCCGCGTACACCTGGTCGCTTGCCTGCCAGGTGAATTGGGTCTCCATCCAACCCTGCACGTCGATATTGCGATCCGGGACCCACACCGCGCGCGGATCGTTGCCGGTTTCAAACGAGCCGTTGCGAAACTCTCGCGGTTGGCTGAGCACATCGCGCACATAATTCCAATTGGGCTGGATGATCTCCCCCTTGGCCCGCAATTGGGCCCAGTCCACATGGTGGTCTTCATCGTGGGTGAACAGGATTCCCCACTGGTAGCCCATACGCTTGAGCTTCACCAGGTGTAGGGCCATGTAATCGGTCTGCCATTCGCGCCCGGGCGTTTTAGCCTTATGCGCCCACCCCTGGGTCACGCCAGATTCACTGCAGGCCACCGGATGCCGCACCCCCGCCTCCGCGAGATGCTGCCACGGCAGCCCCACCCGCGGATCGATCGTTTGCCCACCGTAGACATGGGTCCCGATCACATCGCAATAGCGATACACCTGATGCGTCACGATCATCTCGCGCAAATAGGGCGTATCAGGGCTGCCCGTCGGTGGCGATTCCACCACAATGACGCCAGGATTCACCGCCTGCGCGGCCTCCCAGGCAGCCTGGGTCAAGCGCACGGCAACATCGGGCCGGCCAGGCAAGCCGGTAAAGGCATCTTTCAGGTCTGGCTCGTTACCGACAATGTAATGATAGATGCGCTCGGCCCCGGGGCTGGAAAAGTGCCGCATTATCACTTCACAGCGTTCACGATAGCGTCGAAACCACTCGTCCATAATCGGGCCATCAATGGCGAGCGTCGACAATTCGCGAAGTGAAGAACCCGCCGGATCAATGTCATGACCACGATAATTGAGGCCCCAGTGAATACGCAGGCCGCCACGCAGCATCTGATCAACCAACGGATCATAACCGCGCGGGTCAGCAGCATTGCCGCCACTGCGGGCCGAACGAATGCCAACCGCTTGGAGGTCAGCAATAACCGGGGCCGGCCCTTCGGCGGTAAACCGGCCCATGTTCATCCCCAACCACACCGGGTTCGGCTTGGCCCCGGGGGCTCGTTGGTCCGTGATCGACAGCCAGCGCTGCCGCTCCACCATATCGCCAACCAGCAGGTCAAGGCGGTAACAGCCTGGAATCAGCGAGCGGTCCAGCACCACCGGGTAAGCACCTTCCGCGGCTGACGCCAGATCGGCTGCCACCGCGCCCTCAGCAAGCGCTTCACCCTTGGCATCGTACAAGCGCCACAGCACCGAGTCGGCGCAATGGCGGCTGGAACGATTGCGTGCCTGAATCGTCCACGTCACCTGCTGACCGCGCGAAATAACCGGATTCCCCTCGGCAAATACGGCATCAAGCATCAAGGGCGGGCGAACCCGGCCGTGGTCAACCGCGATACCTGCCTTGAACAGCTGCGGCGGCTCGTAGCAACCGTGCCACTGATCGTCGATCAGCAGCAGCGCGTCATGGCCACCGGTGCCGGCCGCAGCGCCGCTGAGCGCGAGTTCCCAGGTCCCTGCCGGTAGCGCACCAATCGCGAGATCGGTCCAGGCAAACCGGCTCCAACTGCCTGTGGCGGGCTGCGCAAGCAGCCCCAGTTCACGCCACTCGCCCTCAGGCGGGCGAATCGCCAAACGTGCAGCACCCTCGCCGCGCTCCATGTTGTAGCGCAAATAGGCCCGGGCCTGGGCATAGCCGGCCGCAAGCTCAAGTGACAGGTAGGTGGTATCCTCACGGCCAATCCACCCAACGATCTTGCCGCCCGATGCCTGATCAAAGTTCTGGGACCGCGTGTGCCCAGTGCCCTGCTCACATTCGAGCCACACACCCGTGGGCGTTGGAGCCTCGCTGCCCAGGGCCGCCACCATCACCACAACGCACAGCGCAACCGAGCGCCAAGAAAAAGAAGCCGTCATTCGGTGAACCCCCGTGCTGCCCGCGCAGCGATAGTAGTATAACGATCCGCCATCCCCAGGACCCTTATGCGCGTTGCGCTTGCCTCTTGGACGACTGGTTCTATATAACGAATAATGGAACCACTTGTCAAGTGCCCGGTGAATGCCTATGAACTAGGAAGCATGCCCGCACCCAGCTCACGAACCGATGCCGTGGTCTCCACGATCCGCAAGCTGATCGCGGATCACGCTGACGACCCAAGCTGGACATTGCCCTCGGAGCGCTCGCTGGCGGCCGAGTTGGCGGTTGGCCGCGTCACGGTCAGACGGGCCCTGGCGCGCTTGACCACCGAAGGCCTGCTCGACATCAGACAGGGCGCGCGCAGCCGCCTGCGGGCGCGCGCAGCCAGCGGCCCCCTCACCGGCAGCGTCGTCCTGATTCACCGCACACTACTTGCCCACCTGAGCCGACCGGTCCCCAAGGGCTACGCCAGTTGGCTGCGCCCCGAGCTGCAAAGTCGCTTTCACGCCGCCGGCCTGCCATGTGAACTGCGCCACCTCGATGACTTGGCCGACGACGGCATCGCCAATCTGTGCGACCAACGCCCCGGTCTTATCGTTCTCACGTATGACATCAGCACCACCCCTCAGGGTACCGAACTGGCCGAAGCAGCAGCCGCTCACGGCATCGCGGTCATCGCCGTGGCTGAGAGCCCCACCCTCGGCTGTGCCTACACCTTCAGCCACGATCACCACAGCGGCGCCGAAGCCATCACCACAGCGCTGATCGAACGCGGCTGCCGCCGGATTCTGCCGCTGTGGCGTTTCCCCCATCCAACGCCGTGGCTGCAGGCCCGCGAAACTGGCTACCAAACGGCGATGCACGCCGCCGGCCTGAAAGCCCTGACTCCCGTTCGCACCAGAGCCTTGCCGGCCGACAACAGCGGCGATCGCGCCCTGTTCGATGAAGCGGTGCGCGGGATTGCCGCCATGCTCCCCGAGCACCTGTGCTGTGACCGGCCCGTTGATGCCATCATGCTGGCCACCGATGCCCACGCGGCGCAACTGGCCGCCGCGCTGCGCCTGTTTGGCCGCGACCCAAACGAAGACATCATTATCGCCGGCTATGACGACACCTGGACCTGGCAACGCGCTCGGATGTTTGAACCGCAGGGCCCACTGCTGACCGTCGATCGCTGCGAAGCCACGGTCGCGGATGCGGTGGTCAGGCTGGCTCAGGCACGCCTTGATCACGGGCCACCAGCCGAGCCGCAACACACCGTGATGCCCGGTAAGGTCGTGACGGTCAACCCGCGCCACTTTACCGTCCCGCGCAAAGACCCGTGGGGCGAACTTGACAACCACGTCGCCACTACGCCAGCTCAGTAATAATAATACGAGAACCCGCCATCAACGAAGGGTGTGTCGGCATTGGCTTTGGCGTGGATGTTGTCGCTGTCCTGCTGGCTGAATTTGCGCCAAATCACGTGGCCATCGGCATACAGCTGATGCTGACCAAGAATGCGCGTCTTGTCATAGCCGCGGCCCGAGGCGCGATGACTGGCGAAGCTGCGCAAGCCGTTCCAGTTGTAGGTCAGAACCACGTCTGCCATCAGCAACTCCTGGCTCGAACCAGGCTCGCGATCGGGAATCCCCGCATGATCGCGAACCGCACTACGGTTGGAGCGCCCCTTACCGGCAAAGTACATGTAACCGCCAAATTCAACGTAGCTCCCGGCGTAGTCGGCGGTGTGCCAACCGGCGCTGCTGGTGCGGTCATCCCATTTGGGGCACACCCAACTGCGATGCAGCGTGGTACGACTGCCCTGGGTCTCGCCCGTATCAGGCATGTAATTGGCCAAGGTCGCGAGATTGATCTCGTCCTTCTTGTGGGCCTCAGTACGCGGTTGCAGCCAGATGTGATAGGGCTCGAAGTTGACGCCCAGATTCTTTGATTGGTACACGCTGCTCGGCAAGAAGCCGTGATTATCGTCAGCATAGCCAGTTATCGTCATGCCCCATTGCCGCAGGCGCGACAGGCACTTCACGCGGTTGGCTTGCTCGCGCACCATAGTGATCGCCGGGAGCAGCAGACCAGCCAGCACCGCCAGGATGGTCAGGGCAACCAAGAGCTCGATCAGAGTAAATCCTGCTTTGCGTATGCTCATAGTTGTGCCCCCTGATCAACTGGTTCTATTTGTATACAAATGGAACCAGTCGGCAAGCGAAAACGCAACAGCAACGGGGCGCGCCAATTGGCGCACCCCGTTTCGATCAGTCACAACAGCGCGTAAGATCAGTAACTGCCGCGCAGATCCTCGATCCGAAGGCTCTTGGCCAAGGCCGAAGCGCTCACCGGTCCGCCCTTGGGGCGGAAGTTGAGGCGCACGGTTTCGCCCGGCAGCAGCGTTACCGAGTTGTCATCGAAGGTGCCAGCAATGCCGCTCGCAGTGGCGGTCACAAAGAAGGCTGGCTTGTCGGCACTGAGCTCCAGCACCGGACCAGCCTTGCCTGCCACCACCTTGCTGCGGATCTTGGCGCGGGCGAGTTCGCAAGCCTTGTACTTGGCCAAGAAGTGCGTGTTGCTGTGGCGCTCGGTGCGCTTGCCAGCCTTGACGCTCAGCTCCACCTGGAGCACGCCCTCGTGGAGCGCGATCGGCAAGGCATCCAAGGTCATCTTCCACAGTTGTTTGACCCCCTGCTTCTTGACCTTGGCGCTGACCTTCCAGGTCTTGGCCACGCTGCCGTCGAAGCGCACCAAGCGGATGCGCGCGCTCGCCTCGCCAGCCTGCAGTAATTCTGACACCACATGCACGCTCACCGCGCCGTCCTTCTGAATCGGCACCGCAATGACGCTCTGGAAGAAGCGCTTGGCGTGGTAATGCAACTGCTTCCATGAGCCGCCGTATTCCAAGCTCGACCACGAGGCCACCGGCCAGTTGTCATTGAGCTGCCAATACACCGCGCCCATGCACACCGGCTGCAGATGCCGCCAGTATTCAACCGCGGTTTTGATCGCCACCGCCTGCTGCACTTGCGACAGATACAAGAACTGCTCGAAACCAGCCGGCATCCGGAAGTAGCGCGAGAACATCTCAACGATCTTCTGATTGCCTGCCGGGTTGCGTTGATGGTGCTCCATCACCGGGCTGGTCACGTTGAAGTCTTCGGGCTTGGCAAAGCTCTTCACCACCTCCTGCGACGAGAAGCTCTGGAAGCCGAATTCCGAACAGAAGCGCGGCACCACATCGTAGTAGGCGTCGAAGCTCTTGCCGCTGTGCCAGACGTCCCAGTAGTGCATGTCGCCCTTGGTGTCGTCGTGCCAGCCGTCAAACTGGTCGGGGCCCGAACACGGCGATGAGGGCCAGAAGATTCTGGTTGGGTCGGCTGCTGCCACGGCAGCACCCAGAGCTTGATTGAGGCGGTCATAGGTGACTAGGTAGGTATCGCGATTTTTCTTGGTCTCGGGATACCAGCCGAGCGCACCGTGCAGCTCATTGTCGCCACACCACAGCGCGATGCTGGCGTGATCACGCAGGCGCTTGACTTGATAGTCGACCTCGGCCTGGCAACTGGCGAGGAAGGCCTTGTCGGCCGGATACAGCGAGCAGGCGAACATCAGGTCATGCCATACCAGCAGACCCTTCTCGTCGCAGACATCGTAGAAGTCGTCGAGCTCGTACTGACCGCCGCCCCACACGCGCACCATATTCATGTTGGCGTCGGCCGCGCTACCGAGCAAATCATCATACAGCGCGCGGGTGTGGCGCTGCGATACGGCATCGGCCGGAATCCAATTGGCGCCCTTACAGAAGATGTCCACGCCGTTGACACGCAGCGTCATGGTGCGCCCAATCGCGTCGGGCTCATTGATCAGCTCAATCACGCGCAGACCGATTCGCTTACGCGTCACGCTGCCGTCGATGCTGACCTCACAATCATACAGCGGCTGATCGCCATAGCCGGCCGGCCACCAGATCTTGGGGTTCTTGATCACGAAGCGCAGCTCAACGCTGCTCGCGCCTGGCGCCACGTCCACCTGGCGCGTTTGGGTCTCACCAGCCAGGCTCGCGCTGATTTCCGTGCGCCCAGCGGCATAGCCGTGCAGGTCCACCGTGACGTCGACCGTGACCTTGCCCTTGCCCTTGGCATGCTGCTGACTGGTCACCACGTGCTCCACGCGGCACAGTTCGGCGCCACATAGAGACAAATCACCGGCAATACCGCTGGTCACCAGGCACACACCCCAGTCCCAACCCGCGTGGCATTGCACCTTACGGACCAAGTTCATATGCGGCACCAGATTGCAGCCGGTATAGGGCACCGGGAAAGGCTGCTTGCGGGCCGAAGCCGCCGCCGCCTTAGCGGCCGACTTGAAGCGAATGGCGATCTCGTTGTCGCCCAGCTTGAGCAGACGCTTCACGTCCCAACGCATGCGCAGGAACATGTTGTCGCTGCGACCCACCAAACTGCCATTGATGCGCACTTCGGCGATGGTGTCGAGACTATCGGCATTGAGGTAAATCGCCTGTTGGGCCAAGAAGGCCTTCGACACCTTGATCGTGCGGCTGTATTCCCAGTCGGCCTCGCGCACCCACTGCACCTCCTCCTCCTGCTTGCCGAGGTAGGGGTCAGGGATCAGCTTTTTCTCAAGCAAGGCGCCATACACATCGCCAGGAACGGCGGCTGGCAGGGCTAGCTCAGCGCCCACTTGGCGTAGGTTCCAGGTGCCGTGCAGATCAATAATGGTCATCAGATGTCCTCCGGTTTCGAGGCGGCAGAATAGCCCTTCTGATTGCGCGCGCGACCCCTGCTTTGATGCTGGGTTGAAACCTATTGATGTAAGCTGGTGCGATGGCCAAGAATCACCTCATTACTGCCCGCAGCCTGTTCGACGCCGAGGCCGGCTTCGCCGCCGCCCGTGTGGCCACCACCGGCACCTGGCGCTTTCCCCAGCATCGCCACCGCGGCTTTTCTGAGTTCCTCTACCTCATCGAAGGCAACCTGATCCAACATATCGACGGCCGCAAACTGATCACCAAGCCCGGTGACCTGGTGCTGGTCAAAGAACACCAAACGCACGCCCTCGACGTGGAACACGGCGTCACCTTCTACAACATCAACTTTGACCATCAGCACCTACACAATGCAGCGGCCTTGGTTGATCCGGCGCTCGACACCGAGGCCTTGCTGGTTGAACGCGGCCTGCAGCACTGGCGCGTGGAGGCCGAACAGCGCCGCTATCTCGGCCAACTATGTAGCCGTATGTTCTTGGAGCAGGGCAAGCCGCACGCACGGCGCCTGCTGATGCTGTTTTTGGCCCACGTTTGCGTTGAACACTTACTCAGCGACCAAGCCTCGGCACCAGAAACGGGCCTACCCCCCTGGCTCGGTGACCTGCTCACCGACATCGACTCGCAGATTGACCGCGGCCTGCGCGCCGCCGATTTGGCCGAACTGGCTGGGCGCAGCCCGGCCCATGTCTCACGCTCGTTCCGGCAGTTCTTTGAATGCACCCCCTCGGCCTTCCTCAATCGCCGCCGCCTACACCGCGCCGCGCTCCTCCTTGAGCACAGCAACCAAGCCATTGTCGACATCGTGTACGAACTCGGCTTCAACAGCAGCTCGTACTTCTACCGCTTGTTCCAGGCCCAATACGGCATCGCGCCAGCCGAATTCCGGCGCAAACGTGGATGGATTGGCGGCTCACAGTAAAACGAGACGCATAGCTATCACCGAGCACGGAAGTCAGCTTGAGACCTCGCACCCGCCTCATATACAGCTGCCATGGCCTTCTTGATTCAAACGACCAATGGAACCAAAGGGCCCTTCAGCCCTGAACAACTGCAGGCATTTGTCGATGCTGGCAAATTGCGCAACGATCACAAAGTTCGTACCGCTGTTGGCAATCGTGTGATCACTGTTGGCGACGCCATTGCCGGTACCCAAGCCGCTCCAGCTACAAACGCCGACATGTTCGGTGGCGGGCCGGTGTTTAAGGAAGAGCCCGCGCCACCGGCGCAGCAAGCAGCCCCTGCACGCGCCGTTACCAGCGACGAACCAAGCCCGCTGAGCAAAGCGGCTGCGGCAGATGAGGAAGCCCACCCCTTTGCGCCGCCAAGCGCCAAAGTGGAAACACGCACGCAACGCCGAGGGCAGCGTGGCCGGGGCCGTGCGCGCTTCCCATACCGCAGCGCCAAAGGCCGAGCTATGGCTGCCACCATCACCCTCGGCGCTTCAGGACTCGCAACGCTCATCGGTATTTTTACCACTCTGTCGCAACGCAGCTTATTCAGCGACGGTTACCCGAGCGAGTCGGCCGTGGAAGCCAATGATCAGCAACTGATGATGGTTACCGTTCTGCAGATTGTCGTCTGGCTGGTTGCCCTCATCTGCTACCTGATGTGGGTCAACCGCGTTAACAAGAATGCCGACGCACTCTCGAATGGCTCGCTAGAGATTAAATCCGGCTGGGCAGTCGGCTGGTACTTCGTTCCCATCGCCAACCTGTGGAAGCCCTTCACATCGATGAAAGAGATCTTCCTTGGTAGCGGCTACTCCGCTGTGCCCCCCATTGTCGGCATCTGGTGGACCGTCTGGGTCATCCAGTCTTTAGTCGCTCGAGCGGTCGACCGGATGTATCGCAATGTCGACGACATCCCCTCGCTGATGGCCGCCAACGGCCTCGACTTGGTCAACATGCCGCTATTCCTTGTCGCCCTGGGCTGCATGGTGGCAATGGTTCGGCAGCTCACCGCCACCCAAGACGAAAACGCCCAAATCGCCGGCCTTTGAGCAGCGCCCACACGCGCTAGGCTCAGGGCATGCGAGTATGGGTGCGCTACGCTCAAGGCGATACCGCTATGCGGCGGATCTATATCGCCCTGCGCCATCGTGCGCGTGAGTTGGGCAGCATTGAGTGCCGACTGTGGACGCCCGTGCGCCCCAGTTTCTTGGCCGAGGGCGGCTGGGCACCAGAAGCGATGATCCTGATCGGCCGCGGCGACAAAGCCGAGACCGACCGAAGCGCGCTCGACATCCCTGCCGTCTACGTCGACGTCACCCCCTACGACCGCAAGCGCCGCCCGGCCCCGGAAGGTTGGACCACCGTCGCGAACAACGAGGGCCAGATCGGCCGGATGGCCGCGGACCACCTGTGGAAGCTCGGCCTGCGCCGCTTCTGCCTGCTCAATCAAGGCTGGATTGGCATTCAGCGACCGCGCTCCGGTGGCTTCATCGACGCCCTGGCGGAACGTAAATGCACCTGCGACGACCTGGTTGAACTCACTAGCCACCGGCCTTTCGATGAATCCGATGGCCCAGGCCCACTGCGCATTGTTGAGCATTTGCAGCAACTGCCGCGCCCCTTTGGCCTGTTTGCGACCTCCGACGCGGTTGCCGAATTGGCGGTCGACTGGTGCAAGCTGGCCGGCCTGCGGGTGCCGCAAGATGTCGCCGTACTCGGCGCCGGTGATGACCCGCTGTACGCGCCCCACGCCAACGTCCCGCTTTCGAGCGTCCACCTGCCCTACTGGGAGATGGGCCGCCACGCGATTGACCAAATCGTACATGTCATGGCGAGCACCGGCAACGCCGGCGCCAAGGCCCTGCGCAGCAAGCTAGGCGATCGCCTGCACCCGCCGCAGAAAAGCATCAAACTATCGCCAATTGGCGTCACCGAGCGCAGTTCCACCGCCGGTGCCTATACCAGCGATGAGCTCGTTGCCGGCATGATCGCCAAGGTGCGCGAAGACCAGCACTGCCAGATCACCGTCGACGACCTGACCTGGATGCTCGATGTCTCCGCCCCCACCTTGTACCGCCGCTGCCGCGCCGCGCTTGGGGTCAGCCCCAGTCGCTATATTCAGCAAGTACGCGTCAACCGCTCGGTGCGCTTACTGCGCGACACCGACGGCAGCCTTGCTGAGGTGGCGTTACGCTGCGGCTTCTCCGACCAAGCGAGCTTCACCCGCGCCTTCAAGCGCTTGACCGGGGCTACGCCCGGCGATTTCCGCACCAGTTGAGGGCGGTCAGGACGTGAACGATCGGGCAAATTGAAGACTGATCGATACGGGCAAGATACCGCCATCGCGCCCCCTACAATAAATGCCAAGCAGGGGGGCGGAGCCATGAGCTTCACCATGCCACAACTGACCACCGCGCAGAAACAACAGTTCATAGACCAGGGCTTTCTGGCAGTTGAACAAGTGGTGCCGCAGGTCTTGATCAACCAAGCGCTGCGTGCGATCAACCACAGCCTGGGCCAGGGTCGCGATGTAACGTCGGTCGCCGAACTCAATGCCCGCAGTTGGTGCCCCGAGCTCGGCGCTACCAGCACCATGACCGACCTGTTCAACAAAACGCCGGCCTTTCAGTTGGCCGAGGGTTTGATTGGGCACGGCAAGCTCGAAGCCACCGGCAGTGCCCAGGTGCCACCGCGCTTCCCGCGCGGGCTTGAGGTCACTGATGCCCCCCTCCCCCGCGGCCATATCGATGGCATGGGCACCGGCACCAATGGGATCCCCAAAGGGGTCTACCGGCGCGGCTTCACCGCCTTGTGCGTGGTGCTGCTGTCCGACCTCCCCGAAGGTTTCATGGGCAATTTCACGGTATGGCCGGGTTCACATATTCCCGTCAACCAGCACCTGAAATCCCATGGTCTCGAGGTGCTGAGTGAGGGTTCGCCACGGATCGACTGGGACATCGAACCCAACATGGTCACGGGGCGTGCCGGCGACGTGGTGTTTGCACACCACCTCACCTTCCACAGCGCCTGCGCCAACCTGTCACCGCACGTGCGCTACGCGGCCATCTTCAGGCTGAGCCACGTCGATTGCAGCCGTAACGGCAACGATGCGTATCTAGATATGTGGGCTGAGTACGAGGGTCTGCACGACCTACTCGGCTACGACAAACCGGCCTTGGCGGGCTAAAAACCGTCGAGACGGAAGGAGGGAACCGCCAGGGCCGTTCAAACGGCCCTGGCGGTTTTTTGGGTGTTGGGCTGGGATTGGGGCTGGTAGTTACAGGAGAAACAGAGGAACAGAGGGGAACAGAGGGTTTGAGGCGTTTTTCCTCGCTCGATGGTTTGGCCCGGCGAACCCGCCTCCTCGTTGTGTGGGGCGGCTCTGTGTTTGG
>JAQIBG010000244.1 GCA_027859175.1 Planctomycetota bacterium
CGCCCTCGCGTCCTCGCGCCCTCGCGTTAACCGCACACGCCAAGCCCTACCCAAAACCCCGTCTATAATAAATAAGGCCAGCCCGGTGGGGCTGGCCTTTCGCAACGTGGTGAAACAGCTGCGCGTGGAGGAATCGTCAGGCGCGTTCGGCGCGCTGCTTGAGGAGGTCTTCGATGACTTCGATCAGCTGTGGCATGCGGAAGGGCTTGGCCAGGGCTGCGTCTACACCCATGTCTCGGGCGTGATTGAGGTAGTCTTCGCTGTTGCCGCGCAAACCGCCGCTGATGGCAATGATCGGCACGCCTGGCAGATGGCGGTGCAGGGCTTCGATCAGCTCAAGGCCGCTGTAGCCCGGCATGATCAGGTCGGTGATCACCAAGTTGACATCGTTAACCACCGCCAGCTCGGCGCTCTCGGGCCCGAGCGCGGTGATCACCTCGTAGCCGTGATGCCGCAGCACCATGGCGGTAACATTGCGCAACATGAGGTCGTCATCGATCAGCAGAAGCTTGGGCGTAGCGCGCGCTGGATCGCGTGATTCCTGGGCCTTCGGCTGGGCCAAGAAGCGCTCGCTCGCGCGCTTTATGTCGCCGCTACGCGGCAAATGCGAGCTGCTCTCATGACTCTCGTGCACCACCGTTCCCGGCTCCTTGTCTTGGCACAACTGGCTCAGGAGGTCATCATCGGTCGGGTCGAGACAGGCGGTCATTGGAGGTCTCCAGGGAAGACTGCGAAGGGTATGGAGACCATAGTGCGGACTGTGCCAAACGACTGACCCCCTGCGTCACAAACGCAGAGGGCCAAATTACAAGCACTTAGAACGATTGAGCAGTCCCGGCCAAGCCGGCTTTCAGACCGGCATGACCCAGATGTCAGTCAGCAACCTGACCTAGACGTCAGGCGCTGACGGTGCCCTGTTTGTCTGGACAGTAGTCACGCTCCCAACGCGTCTCAATATCGGCATACCAGGCTTGGGCCGCTGCGGTCAGCTCGGCGCAGATTGCCGGTTCGCTGTCGGCCAAATTGGTGGTCTCAGCGCGATCAATACTGAGATCACTCAGCCACACCTCAGCATTGGGTTCGTCTGCCTCCACCAACCGCCCCTTCAGCACCAGCTTCCAGCGCCCGCGGCGCACCGCGACTTGGCCACCCTGCTCGAAGTAGATCGAACGCTCCGGCAAGGCAGGGCCACCGGTCACCATTGGCAGCAATGACTGGCCGTCGAGCTCAAGGCCCTCGGTCGACACGCCCATCGCTGCGCCCAGAGTCGGCAAGATGTCTATCGCCGCGACCGGTTCATCGATCACCTGGTGCGCAGGAATCTTGGCCGGCCAATTGATGATACCAGGCACCCGGATGCCGCCCTCATACAGGCTGAACTTGTGCCCCTTGAGCCCACCGGTGGTGCCGCCGTAGTAGGGGTCGAGATTGCCATCGAGCCAGTTGCGCTGCTCGCGCGAGGGGCCGTTGTCAGACATGAACACGGTAAGGGTGTCGTCGCGCACGCCCTGGCGCTCGCATTCGTCCATGATTGCGCCCACACCGTCGTCAACCGCACTGAGCATGGCCGCCATCACCTGGCGATCCCAGGGCAGATCGGCGAAGCGATCCATGTATTTTTGCGGCGCATGCATCGGGTAATGCGGCGCGTTGTAGGCCACGTAGATCACGAAGGGCCGGTCAGCCGCGCGCGCTTCACGAATATAGTCAATGGCACGATCGGTGATCATCTCGGTCATATACTCGCCGTTGCGCCAAATCTCTTCACCGTCTTGCCACAGGTCGTGCGTGATCGGCTGCCCGCCCGCGGCACCCCAATAAAAGATGTGCGAGAAGAAATCGATGCAGCCAGCCATGTGACCGAACCACTTGTCAAAACCATGCTCATGCGGCCGACAGCCCGGAGCCAAGCCCAGATGCCACTTACCCGACATAGCGGTAAAATAGTCGGCTTTGCTGAATACACTCGGGATCGTGTCAACCGTATTGGGCATACCTGCCGCCGTACGATGGCCGGCAAGTATCGACCGCACACCAGCCTTGGCAGGATAGCGGCCCGACAACAAGGCCGCACGTGCCGGCGAGCATACCGGGCTGTTGGAATAATAATTGGTAAACCGCGCGCCGCCGTCGGCAAGGCGGTCGAGATTGGGCGTGCGGAAATCCGTAGCGCCCATGCACGACAAATCACCGTAACCCTGGTCGTCGGTAATAAACACAATCGCGTTGGTCATAGATCATCCTTGGCAATCAATGCCGCTAAGTCGGCTGCTGCCGTGCGCACCGCCGTCAACAGATACCGCTGTCGGGGGGCATCCCAGCTTGCCGCGATGCCGGTCACGCCGATCACCGCCGCACATTGTCCACCCGCCATCACCGCCGCGGCAACGCGGGCGATACCTGGCTGGTCATCATGTAAGCTCACCAAGTGCCCGGCTTCGCGCAGCCGTGGCAAGTCATCAAGCACACGCGCGGCGGTGCTCGCATCCGTCACCTCGGTCAACAAGGAGGCGGCCACCACTCGCGGTAGGTAGGCCAACAGCAAACGACACAAGCCATGGGCGTGAACGCTGCGATTCCGGTGGCCCACTGGTGCGTAGCCAAAGCGCTCTGGCAACTCGTGCTTGGCCGCGATCTGCGGGAAGGCGTCGCCGTCGGGCATCACAAGCGCTGCCGACTCGCCGCATTGCCGTGCCAGCTTGGCCAAAATCGGCGCTGCGAGATCGGCCAAGCTGGCGCTCGCCAGAATGTGCGTCGCGAGCGTGCGCATCCGCGCACCCAAGCGGTACAGCCGGTCGTCACCGTGCTCCAGGGCCCCCTCGGCCACCAGGGCCTTGAGCAAGCGCGTCACGGTTGACGGCGGAACGGCCAGCAGGTCCTGACAGTCTTGAAAGCTCACGGCATCGGCCCGGGCGCAGGCTTCGAGCACGCGCAAGCTGCGCGCCACAGGTGGCAGGGATTCACTCATATCGTTTTCGCTATTTTATATCGTTTTCGCTATCACTGACAAGCCCAAAGCCAGCCGATGCAGATTGCAGCGCCGCTTGCTGTCGATCAGGCTTTTTGCATCATCCCGCCCCGGCATGAGCGACCTGATTACGATTCATCACCTGACTGCCCTGGTTCAAGACCAGGCGCGCCTCCTCAGTGCCGAGCCGGCCCAGGATCTCCCGTCCTTCAATCCAGTGTTCCCCGAGCGCAATGAGCACGAGTTTGAACTCGACGACGAGCGCTGGTCGGTGTCAGTAGAGCGCACCAGCTGCACCTACGTCCACCGCGACACCGGCCGCAGCGTACGAATCCAGGGTGACCACCCCTCGCCCTTTGCCTTCACGCCGCGCGGCCTCCACCACTTCGTGTGCAGCCTCGACGAAGACACCGCGATTACCCAGCTGGTGGTCGACAACTGGGTCGTCGCCAACTTTCGCCTTGGGCGCCTGATCGCCGCCGAAGACCACAACGGGTATTACACCTTCGCACGCTGAGCGCACGCTGAGCGCGCGCCAAGCGCTACCTTTGCACCGCCTGCGGCCCGCTGGCCTGTTGACGCCTATTGAGCACCGCGTCAACGGCGCGCAAGATCGCACGGGCGCTGCACGGCTTATCGAGAATCTCATCAACCAAGCCAGACAACAAGCGCTGACGGTCAACATTCTCTAGATAACCCGACATTACCACCAAGGGCAAGCCCGGCCACCGGGCCCGCACCAACTCGGGGAAATCAGTACCCGTCGTTCCGGGCATATTCATATCGGTAATCACCGCATCGAAACGCGAACTATCTTCAGACAACAGCGTCACGGCCGCATCGGGGCTGTCAGCGAGATGCACCCGGCACCCACTGGCTCGAAGCAGTTCACCCATGGCATCGAGAATCACCGGCTCGTCATCAACCAGCAACAAACGATACGATCGCACGGCCATGCTTGGCGTTGAGGCTGGCGCGGTCTCCGCCGCCAATGGCAAGGAAATGCGCACGGTCGTCCCACGCCCCAAGCCACTCTCCACTGCAATCACGCCACCATGCCGCTTGACGATGCCGTCAACCGCTGCGAGCCCCAGGCCGGTGCCCTGACCAGGCGGCTTGGTGCTATAAAACGGCTCGAAAATGCGGTGTTGCCGCAGCTCATCGATGCCACAGCCATTGTCGCGAACGCTCAGCACGGCGAGGCCGTCTTCACTGGTGATCGACACCACCATCTCGGCATCGCGCTCGGTAGTCGCCATCGCGTGGCGCGCGTTAGACACCAGATGCATCAAGGCCTGGGTTAACTGGGCAACATCAACTGCCACTGGCACCGCATGGTCAGGGCGCTCATAACGCAGGGCGCTCGTGCCCCCCACCAAGCGCGTCACTAGATCGAGCTGCGCCTCAACCACCTGCACCAAATCAACCTGCTCGCGCTCGCCGTGCTCGTCGCGAGCAAAGATCAACAACTGGCGCACCAACTCACGCGCGCGCGCCGCCGCTGAGGCCATGGGGTCGAGCACCACACCAACCTCTACCTGGTTCATGCGCAACAGGTCGATCGACCCAATAATGGTCCCCAGTAAATTATTAAATTCATGGGCCACCCCGCCAGCGAAGGTGCCGAGTGCCTCAAGCCGTTGCCCACGTTCGATTTCACGCTCGAGCTCATCGCGCTGCAATTCGCGGTGCCGTGCCTCGGTTACGTCGCGCGCCATCAGCAACACGAGCCCAACCGACACCGGCTGCCATTGCAGATCAAAGCAACGGTCGGCCACTACCACTTCAACGCCAGCAACCGCAGCACCAGCTAGGGCTTCGTGGTGGCGACGTCGAACGGTGGCCTCTTCACCAATCGCCCCGAGCAATTCCATCGGGTCATTCAAACGGCGGCCGCGCATGCCACGGCCAGCATCGGCCCGCGCGTTGGCTGCCAACACCATACCACTGCGGTCCAAAAGCACGGCAGCGGTTGGCAGCGCATCAAGCAAAACCTGACGCAAGGCCACATCATCTCTGGCTTGCCGTTCGAGGCGCTCCAGGCGGCGGCGCCGCACAGCTTCACTGCGGGCACGCGTCAGCGCGAGCCGCAGGTTGCTACGCAAGTCGGCATCTTTGACCAGGTAGTCGCTGGCACCCAACTGCATCATGCGAACCGCGAGGCGCTCGTCACCATGGCCGGTCACCACGATGATGGGCACCGACGGCGCACGCCGCACCAGGGCCTCGAGGACCGTTGCGCCGTCACCATCGGGCAACTGATAGTCGAGCAACACCAGCTCCACCTCGTGCTGCTCGAGCTGCGCCAGGGCCGCCGCCACGGTGCCGGTCACCACCGCGTTGAAGCCCTCGCGGACTAAAACACCGGCCAAAAGCTCGGCCAAAATCGGGTCATCCTCGAGGACCAGGGCCCGATCCGCGGCCTGGCCAAGCTCTGAGCCCATCACTACTTGCTCATCAGTGCAGGCCATCGTTGCTCCTCTCGCTTACAGACCTAGCATCCGCAGACGGACGAGGGCCATGGCGACACTGCGTGTTCTGGTAATTGAAGACGACGACGACCTGCGCACGGTCAGCACAGCCCTGCTGCGGGCCGCCGACTACGAGGTCGATGCGGCCGCTTGCGCCGAAGACGCTCTCGCCCTGGCCGCCCGCAACCGTTACGACGGCGTGCTGTGCGACATGATGCTGGGTGAATCCAACGGCCTCGACGTGATGGAGGCGATCAAGGGCATCCAATCCCAAGCCGAGGTTATCATCGCCACCGGCTACGCCTCGGTTGAAACCGCCGTCAGCGCGATGCGCCGTGGTGCCTTCCAATACCTCGCCAAGCCCGTCAACACGCAGGAACTCCTGCTGCTGATGGAGCGGGCCACGCGCAAATCGCGCGATGCCTTCGATAAAGACTTGATGGCCGAACGGCTGCGCCGGCGTGACGCCGAGCACGGCATCCGCGGCTTGGTGGCTGCCGACGACGCCATGATTGAAGCCATCGCCGAAGCGCGCGACATCGCCGTGATTGACAAGCCGGTGTTCATTCACGGTGAAACCGGCACCGGCAAAGAGGTCATCGCGCAGCTGGTGCACCGCGCCAGTGCCCGCTGCGATGGGCCCTTCAACGTCCTCAATTGCGGCACCCTGACCGAGAACCTGGTCGATGCCGAGCTGTTCGGCTACGTAAAGGGAGCCTTCACTGGCGCTGATCAGTCCCGCCCGGGCATCATCGCCGCCAGCCACGAAGGCACCTTGTTTCTCGACGAGATTGGTGACATCAACCCCGCCGCCCAGGTGCGCCTGCTGCGCTTCCTCGAGAGTGGGGTGGTGCGCCCGGTTGGCAGCACCCGCGAAGAACGCCTCGACGTGCGCATCGTGGCCGCCACCCACCGCGACCTGCCGGCCGAAGTTAGCGCCGGTCGCTTCCGCGAAGATCTGTACCATCGTCTGGTGGTGTTTGAGGTCGAACTGCCACCCTTGCGCAACCGGCCGGCCGACATCCAACCGCTGGTTGAGCACTTCTTGTCGAGCATGGACCGCACCGAGCCCGGCACCTGGAGCGTGAGCACCGAGGCCGTCAAGCTGCTGCAGCAGCAACCCTGGAACGGCAACGTGCGCGAACTGCGCAATGAAACCGAGCGCGCGTGGCTGCGCGCTCAGCGTCGTGGCAGCACTCGGCTCGAACCGGTCGACTTCCGGCTCAGCGCCAGCGCCCCCGAGCGTCCGGAAGATTTCGCCGGCTACGGCCCAATCCCGATGAGTCAGGCCGAGTTGCTGCATGTCCGCCACGTCTTGAACTTGTGCGACGACAACCGACGCCGGGCGGCCGACGTGCTTGGCGTCAGCGAGCGGCATATCTACCGCCTGCTGCGCCAAGCCCAGACCCTCGACGAAGTCGAGTCCAAATAGCGCAGCCTCAGGCTGCACCAACCAACTCCACTTCCACTGGCGGATGCTGCGGGGTCACCGCCTCACCAATCCGAGTCGGCTCGCCGTCGATCTTGAAGTGCTCAATCAATTGCTGCAGGTGATTGGCCTGTTGCGACAGTTCGGTTGAGCTGGCCGCCATCTCCTCGGCGCTCGCTGAGTTCTCTTCGGTAACCGCCACCACCGCGTCCATTGCTTCGGCCACGGTCTGGGCGGTCCGGCGCTGATTGCTGGTAGCCATATCGATCTCGGCCATCCCGTTAGCGGTATCGCGCACACTCGCCACCACCTTGGTCAGGATCTCGCCAACACTGCGCGAGCGAACGATGCCCTCCTTGACGCTGGCCGAGGAATCATTCACCAGACCCACAATCTCGCTGGCAGCGCCACTGGCGCGATCGGCCAGGCTGCGGATTTCCTCCGCAAGCTCCGCGAAGCCGCGACCGTGCTCGCCGGCGCTGGCGGCCTCAATCGCCGCGTTGAGCGCCAGCAAATTAGTCTGCGCCGCGATCTGCTCGGCAGCGGCGGCGAGGTCGCGCACGGCGCCACCCACTTCTTCAACGCGGCTTGCCTGATCGGCCGCACCAGCCGCAATACTCTGACTCGATGCAGACAACTCCTCACTCGATGACGCGGTGTTGGTGCCAGCCTCGCGAATCTCTTGCACCACCGTGCGCAGGTCAGCCACCATGCGGTCGAGATCAGTGGCCATCACCGCCAGCTCATCGCTGCCACTCATGCCAGACACCACCCGCAGGTCACCAGACACCACAATCTTGACGTGTTCGGCCATCTGTTCGAGCGGGTCGACGATACCCTTGGCAATGACCCGGGCCTCGCGCTTGCTACTGCGCACCGCGTACCCACCCAGCGCCACCGCTATCAGCAGCAGGGCAGCCGATACCCCCATCGCGATTCGCGACCAGGTGGTCACGGTTTGATCGGCATGCTCCACCACCACAGCCAACATGGGCAGAGCGCGCTCCTCAGCCCCCTCCATTACCGCATCGTGTTCAGCAATGGACACATCGCTGGCGACCAGGTCAGTGAAATTCTGGCGGTATACCTGCATTAAACCGGTGAACTGCTCTTTTTCAGCATCAGTCAAATGCGACTCAGCGACCCGCGCGCTCAGATTCTCGGCGGTGGCTGCAAGGCGCTCAACATACTTCTGGCTACCGCGCAGCAGGTAATCCTTCTCATGTTTACGGATGGTCAATATCAACTCAGTGCCATCAGGCACGTACAGCGACTTGACGCCCGCCGCGATGGTCTTGGCCGCTTCGCCGCGCAAGGGCGCGTAGGTTGACTCGATCGCTTCGGTCTCGCCGCCAGCCACGGCCTCGATGAAGATCGGCTTGTCGCGCAGGTATAGCGCCAGGCCATCGCGTAGGACCTGAACCGCCGGATGGTCTTCGCTGCGCTTGGCGGCGGCCTCAATCTGCGCATCCAGATCGCTGAGGGCTGCTTCCCACTTGCCCAAGTACTTCTCGGCGTGGGTGCGGTGGTAATCCTTCTCGTAGCGACGGACCTGCAGAAAGGCGATATACAGGGGGCCGGCCTCGTGGCTCTTCATCATCGCGGCCAGGTTGTGCGCCGCTTCACGGAACGCGCCCTGTTGCCCCGATTCATGATCCAACCCGCGCACAATCCAAGCTGCGATAAAGGCGTCATGCGCAACACCGTAGGCCTTGACCTCTTCGAGGGTCTGCTGCAACTGAGCATAGTCCTCAGAGGATGCCAAGCCCATGGCGTCAGCCAGTTGGGCCTCGGTTCGGTCGAGGCTTTCACGCGACTCCTCCACCAGGGCAAAATCACGGTCCAACAAGAAACGCGCCGTGGCTTCATGCGCTTGGTCAAAAGCCAAACGGGCAGCATGGGCCTCAGCGGCCAGGGCCACCTTCGTAGACAGCACGTACTGGTAGAGGCCGACGCAGCTCCCGGCGACCAAAAACACCAGTGCGATGCAGATCACCAGGAGGCGAAGTTGATTGTTAAAGGCTCGGCGCAATCGCTCGGCAATGGCAACGTGATTATCCATACGGCTCTCCGGGGGCTGGGCCCTAAGCTTTGCACGAGCCGTGCCAAAGCGCTCAGGGCGGCAGTCGTTCCAAAAAAACAGGACTTACGTCAAGCCTAGCCCTGCCCACATGACAGATCCGTCAGGACACAGCCTGACACGGCAGTCAGGATTCGGGCTAGTCTTCACCACCTCGTCGACGCAAGTCGGTGTCAGATCACGGTTCACTCCCACTGGCACGATCTTTGTTAGGTCCTTGGTGGAGAGCGAGCCCGATGATCATGGCCACTACCACGCCCAGCTTGAGCCCCGATGAACTCCGACTGTTCCAACAGCTGGTGTATACCCGCATCGGCGTGCGCCTCGGCGACAACAAACATGCCCTGGTTCAGAACCGTCTGCGCTCGCGCTTGCGCGATCGCCAACTGAGTTCGTTTAGCTCCTACCATCAGCTCCTGACCGAACCGGCCGAGAGTGAGGAGATGGAACTGTGCATCAACGCGCTCACCACCAATGAAACCTACTTCTACCGCCACCCCCTGCACTGGCACTGGCTGTCACAACACTGGGCCAGCTTCGGCCCAGCCCCGCGGGTGTGGAGCGCAGCCTGCTCAAGCGGTGAAGAGCCCTATACGGTAGCGATCGAACTGGCCTGTCGCGGCATTACCGGCGGCGAGATAATCGGCAGCGACATCAACAGTTCCGTGCTCGACCAGGCCAAGCGCGCGTCCTACAGCCCTTATGCGGTGCAAAAGGTTGAGCCAGTCACGCTCAAAGAGCGCTTCAGGAGTCGCGTTCGCTTTGAACGCCACAATCTGATGAGCGCCACAGGCCCCGCCCGCAACTGTGACTTGGTGCTGCTGCGCAATGTGCTGATCTATTTTGACCGCGAATCGAAACGCAAGGTCCTCGACAACATCCTGCAGGCGCTCAAGCCTGGCGGCCTGCTGATCATTGGTGGGGCTGAAGCCCTCACCGACAATCGCTTTGATTACGAAGCGCCCTCGATCTACCGGAAGCGCTGAGATGAGCTCTAGTACCCACCAGATCAACGTTCTCATCGGCCAGGTGCACGTCGCCCGGCCACCCGACCGCCTCTATACGGTGGTTGGCAGCTGCATCGCCGTGGTGTTGTTTGACCCAAACGCCCACGTCGCCGGCATGGCTCACGTGCTCCTGCCAGACAGCCGCGGCGGCGCCTCAAACGGTCTACCAGGCAAGTATGCCGATCAAGCGGTGCCAGCCCTGCTCGACGCCCTGATCGCATTTGGGGCGCGTCGCACCAATCTCAAGGCCATGTTCGCCGGTGGCGGCGCCTTCCATGATCAGCTCGTTCAGGGCGAACCAATGGGCGAGCGCAACGTCAAGGCAATCCGCAAGGCCCTGGCCGGCCAGGCCATTGAAGCCGTAACCACCGATACCGGTGGGCGCCACGGGCGCCGGGTGTGGTTTGACCCCAACACCGGCGAACTGCAGATCGAAAAGCTCAAAGACTATCAAGACGGCACCCGCGTAGCCTGAACAGTGGCGCAGGCCAAGTGTCTGCTCGACTTCGCAACAGCATCGTCACCATAGGGCCATGGTGTCGCCGAGTGCGCTCTCACGATGGTGCCTGTTGGTCTGCTGCGGACTGACCAGCGCTTGTTCAACCGGCTGGCGTCTCGACGAACAGCGGGTCGCCGCAATGCAGGCGCTCGAACAGGGCGACCCCGCCACCGCCAGCGCCATCGTCAACGAGATCTACGCTAGCCACCTCGCCGGCGAACCTGGCGAACCCGGCGGCAGCGCCGAATCCGACACCGACATCAGCAGCAAGCACGGCCTGCTGTGGCAAATGGAACGCGGCCTGATCGCCCTACGCAGCGACGACCTGGATGGCGCGATCTACCACTTCGATGATGCGCGCGAACGGGCTGAAGCCTTGATGGCCTCCGATCTCGTCGCTGGCGCCACGTCGATGATCGCCAACGACACCGTGCGCGACTACGTTGGCACCGCCTATGAACGCGAATCCAGCGCCTACTTCCTGGCCCTATGCCATCTGATTCAGGGCCAGCGCCAGAACGGCACCCTCGCCGGCGCCTACCCCAGCGGCAGCGACACCGCCCTAGCGCGGCTCGACCGCGCCCTGAACCAATTGCGCAACCTCTGCCTGGTGCAAGTGCCACGCACCGAGAGCTACGCCGGTGGCGAGCGCTACCGCGGCGCCGCTTACTTTCATCTCGCAGCGGCCGCAACGGTGCTGACGCAAGACGAACCGCTCGCCAGCGACTACGACTTCGCGGCCTCAATGCTGCAGCGAGCGGTGAAACGCTATCCCAGCGAATACGAACGCTACCACGGCGAATCGGCCTGGCGCTACGAGGTCACCACGCTCCCCCTCTTGATGGAAGCACTCCGGTGGCGCCTCCTACATGCGCGTGGTGGCGGCGATCTTGAAGACGCCGTGGCCGCCACCGGCAGCACCGAAGCCGACCTCCGCCAGTCTGGCCGGCTGCCGCACCACAACTTCGGCAGCCTACTGGTGCTCGAGCATCGTGATTACGCCATTCGCCCCCAACCGCTCGACATCCGCTTAATCAGCACCGATCTCGGCTCCCACAGCAGCAGCCGCCGCGACGATGACTTCCGGGTTGGCTGGATGGGCTTTTCAGTGACCGGGCCCGGCGCGTGGCAAGCGAGCGAATGGGGCGCGTTGCCGTTCCCAGGCAAACTCACCGGCGAGCTCGCGCCGGGCGTCACCCCGAAGGACGTGATCCTCGCCGTCATCGCCCAGACCGGCACGGGCGGCGGCCAG
>JAQIBG010000311.1 GCA_027859175.1 Planctomycetota bacterium
GTTACCGGTACGCAGGCCTGCTCCTCGGTGATTTCCTGGCCGGCAGATGGACCCAATCCGGGTTCAATGAGTTGGTCACTGCCCTTCAGAAATACGCCTATCAACCCAAGCCGGGAAGGCACGCAGAAAGAATATGCCACGACCCTTACGGGCGATCGAGAAAGCAGTTCGGTTAGGGAAACAGCATTGGAGTGCCCCCTGCACCAACGGTCACCACGAAAGTGCCGCCGCCTTGATGGTAGACCCGAAACCACGCGCGCGCCTCGACCTGAGCAATGCGACGATCATCCCCAGTCGCAAGACGACTGGCGTCAACATAGCGGGTCGGGTCTTTGCGCGGGAACACCGGCTTGCGATCCTTGGGGTCGCTATCGGCAACAACGCGGTCCCGAAATCCAACCCGTCCATTGACAGAAAAATCATAGGTCTCCTCATCGGGCGGCCGTTGGCTCGCGCTAACATTTCCGGAGGCATCGCCACCCATCGGGCTGAACACACGCTGCTGGGTGATCGCATAGGGCGGCAAACGCCACGGCGTCATATCGTGCGGGCCCAACATGCTGGTGGCCAAAGAACCACTCGGGCCGCTGGCATCGCCGCCCCACTTGGGCGCGCTCTCCATGATAAAGCTGCAGGCTGCCACCATGCTGACCCGGGCCTGCGTCTGCTGGAGGAGAAATTCATTCTCATCGGTCTCCGCCTGCATCGACACCAGAAAGGTGGTGGCGGTGAGCGCCAACAGCGCGCACAAGCCGGCTGCGATGATCAGAATCGAACCCGATCGCATTAAGGGTGTGTTCATTGTCGCAGCCTCCCGGTGGCCGCAGGCACCGCGAAATACAGCCCGTAGGTTTCGCCGGTCACCCGGTCAGAAGCCTCCACGCGAAAATTGGCCCGCTCCACGGCGGCGCCACGTTCATGCCCCATGAACCGCTTCCACTTACCGTTCCAGATTTCGACGTCATTGTTCGGATAGGCACTGAAGTCGACCCAAGAATCGGGATACGGACCGAGTTTTTTCGACACCATGGTGAACGGCCCTTCGGGCGGAACCACCGGCACCCCAAACGGAATCGCGATGCCCTCGTGGAACGGCCACGAGTGCCACAACAGCAAGCCCATGTTAGTGGGGTGTGGCAGCGCGCCGCCATCGAGATCAAACTGGACACTGCCAACCGGCCAATCGGCCGGCACCACGCTGGCATCGCTGGTCGGCAGCATGCGCTGACCACGCTGGCGAACGCTAGCCGCACTGATGTCGCCATAGCGATTGTCAGCTAGCTCAAAGGCATACAGCATCGACGCCCGCAGCACGGCATTGGTACGCGCTTGGCGCTGGGTGTAGGCGATCATGCCGCTGGCGCTCCGAAAGCCGGCCACGGCCGTGAACACGATGACCGCACCCAGCGCCATACTGATCATCAATTCGACCAAAGTAAATGCGTAGCGATTCATTGCGGCAGACTCCCGCTGATGCTCAGCCACACGCGCGGGTCATAGAACACAAACCGCGCCACTTCTTTGGCTGCCAGGATGGTATCAGCCGGCACCGAGCCCACGTCCTTCTGGGTGTTGCCATTCCAGTCGCCACCGGTGGCGCCATTCATCACGCCGCTCCAGTAATTGCTGCGGCAGAACCCGCGCACGTTGTTTGGCAGCGTGCCAAGCGCAACGAGCTCCTGGGCTTCACTCTCGCCCTGATATCCGCTGAATGCCAGCATTGAAGCCGGGATCAACTGGTGCGGGTCCGACAGGTCAGGGCCCGGATACGCCTCACGCCAGTCTGGAAAGATGCCGCTTGCCCAGCCGTCACCGAAAAAGCTGCCGGTGCCCCACTGCCATTTGTCGGGGTTTTTGTTGCTCGGAAGCCAACTCATCAGGCGATAGCGGTCGGGCATCGGCAAGGGCGCCGATTCGGCGTCTTCGTAGCTAAACCAGTCAACATACCAGAATACCAACTGGCGTGCGCGCTGGCTCGGGTCTATCGCATTCGAATCACTGAGCATGGTCACCGGCGGCAAGCGCTGACGTGGCATCAACTCCACATAATTTTTAGCCGACCCACTGGAGATCCATTGATATTTGGTGCTGATCGAACTACTCGCCGTGGTTATGGCATCGCGCGATTCCCACGCGCCCTGCGTGCCATCGGGTACGTACACGCCGCGATGAGCGTAATCTGGCACCTCTTCCATCGGCGTGGTTGGATCGTTGTCGGTGTCGACTTCGATAACCAGGTCACGATCGAGGCTGCCATAGGTCTCTGGCCCGAGGTAACTCGGGTAGCGGCCGTCTTGATACCAGATCTTAGCGTTACGCTGGGCTGGCCCCACCACCGCAAATACTACGTTGAGCATCTCACGTGGCTGGGCCGAAATCCAACTCTGGCGCTCAGAAGCGCCGATGATCTGGCCGCGCTTGAACGACTTACCCTCGTACATCCACTGCTGCATGCCCGACCACGATCCGTCATGACTGATCCGACCTTTGCCGTCTTTGGCGGTTGGAATCCGGTACACGTTCTTGTCGGTGGTTAGGGTAATGCCGCCTTCGCCACTATCGTCGAAGTCTGTCCCTTGATAAGCATAGTCGGTGACGGTTTCGTCATCGTGAAAGAGGTACGCGGTTGAATCCATCGCCATTGGCATCGCAAAGAAATACAGCCTTCCACCGCCGTCGAGCACGGCCTTGATGTCGGGATTGCCGGCCCCCAGTCGATGCGCGATCGCATCTGGCACGGCCTGGATACCGCTATGCCAATTGAATACCTGGGCTTCGAGATCCGGCGCGTGAACGACCGGGTCTTTCTTGGCGTTGGGGAAGTGCTCGTAGGTAAAGCCGCCGTCTTGGTAGTCCCAGTAATCATCGGTATCGACATCAACGCCAACGATCTTGGGAATGCCAAATTCCTCGTTCTTATCTTGCCACACCTTGACCGGGTTGCCGTTAGCATCGAGCACCGGATTACCGGCGGCGTCGAGTTGCGTGACCTGTTGCTTGCCGCGGTGGATCGGCACCACCGAGCGCACGCCGTCGGCCAAGGGGTCGGGGTGGGTGGTGTGGGACCCGGTGCTAACGCGACCGCCACGTGGGTGCCCGTTCAGATCACGATAGATGCCATCACGACCGCTATCGCGCACGTCAAACAACTGACTCGCTGGAATATGGAACTTGGTGTAGTTGCGCGTGTCGGGATGGGTGGTGCCGGGGCGATACATCCAGGTGGGCAGGCGCTCACAGTACGCCATGTCCATCAAGTAGTTGGCCAAGGCGCAGGCCAAAATCTGCCCGCGCGAGCGTTCCTGGGCCTTCATGCCCGAGGGCAGCACCGCCAACACCGAGAGCACGCCAACCGCCACCAACATCGCGGCCAGCAATACCTCCATCAGGGTGAAGGCCGCGCGCAGCCGATACGCTTTAACGTGCCGCAACATGACTCGCCCCAATATCGTAGATCGCCATGTCGAGCACCTCGGCGCCATCTATGGCGCTGACGCCAAAATGGCGGAACTGGGCGCCGGTCACATCGAGCCCAATGGGCTTGGCCTGTACCGAGCCAGGGCTGGCTACCGGATACCCGGTTTGGTTGCTATACCACCAGGTGATCGTACTCGGCCGCTGCACCGTGGAGTTATTGTGGGCGAACACCACGGTGTTGGGGTTGATTGGCACGGCATGCACCGCCACACCGTCTTCGGCGTAGACCTTGGTGGCGCCATTGCCGCCAGTCACGACAGCAACCTGCGGCGCCGCGCCGCCCCCAACGTTGGAAATCCGCACACCAAAGTGGCGGCCGGGCTGGGTTAGGTTGAGACGCGCCAAGTGCCGAGCCGTGCTGTGGGCATCAGTGATGGCATTGGCGGTGGCGCCAACCCGCGCACGGCGCATCGCCGGCACTAAGCTGGGCAGAGTGACGCCCGTCAGGATGGCGATAACCGATAACACCACCAAGATTTCAACGGCGGTAAAGGCGCTACGGGAAGTTGGACGCATGGGGCTCTCCTGTCTCATGGTCACGGTGCGGAATCACTGTGGTCGACCTCGTCGCCGCTGTCGTCCTGGCCATCGGGGCCCAGGCTCCACACGCGGAATCCGGTCTTGGGAAATTGATGCGGCGCAAAGGCGATGTGGAGCGGGCGGCCCCAGGCATCGAGCACGTGGCCGTCTTCGTTGATCTGTTCCGGGCGCAAGCGCATGCCGGTGGTGGCCACGAAGCCTTGGTAGTCGGCCGCAAGCACAGCCGCGGTTAAGGGGCTGCTGCTGGGGTAGTGATCACCGAGGGCGTTGGCATCGGTGGTGACGTAGCCATCAACTAGGTCGTCGGCGTTGACGTCCCATAGCACGGCGGTGCGCGGTTGGCCATCACTGGTACGCCACGCAAACACCTGGCTGCCGTAGGTGCCGATCTCGGCTTGGACCGCGAGAATCAAGGTTTGCGTGCTGGTGCGACGATTGCGCTCAACCATGTACCAATAGCCGGGCATGCCCATGGCCATCAGTGCAACGATAACCCCAATCACGATGAGGACCTCAGTGAGGGTAAATGCGGCGCGCGGACGATTTCGAACATGCATCCCACACCTGACGTTGCGCAATCGTTTGTCCGGACAGTTTGCGAATTCCGCCGGACACTTTCGCGTAAGTCACTGCTAGCACTCAATCAGCACCGAACAACCGGTTGCGCAAAGGGTGTTTTGCTGCATCGTGCCACATTCCCGGGTGTGATACGCCGAGAGGGCCCATCGGGCAAAGCCTGAACGATTACGGCAAACATGCCACTTTTGCTTATGAATAATGCATTGTTCATCCTTGCGCACAATACTTGCGCAAGCCTGCGCAGCCGCTACACCAAACCCGCGGACTGATTCCGCCAGAGGAGCCCCCATGGTCACACTGGGCGATGTCGCCGCCGCCGCCGGCACCAGCACCACCACCGTTAGCCGCGTACTCAATGGCTGCGGTGACAGCCACCGCATCAGCGCCCGCACGCAGCAAGCGGTGACCACGGCCGCCGAAGAACTCGGCTACCGCCCGAGCTATCACGCGCGGGCCCTCAAGGCGGGCCGCTCCAACACCATCGGCCTGATGTGCAACGCCGACATTCTCAGCGGTCACGGCCAGGGCTATTTCGGCGGCATGATCGACGGACTCAACAGCCTGGTCCGCAAGCAGGGCTATAACCTTCTGCTGACCTCCGACGACGACCGCCACATGACCCTAGAGCAGGGCGTCATTTTCTGGAAAGAGCAGCGCGTCGACGCCTTAATTACTTTCGGGTATATTATTGAGCGGTACATGGCCACCAATACGCCGCTGGCGCCCGACACGGTCGGGCTGCCCCTGGTGCTGATCGAAAGCCAATGGCCGCTTGAATACCCCATCGTGTCGATGAATTGCGCCAGCGCGATCAACGACGCCGTTGGTCATCTTGCCGATCTCGGCCACCAGTGCATTACCTACCTGCTGCCGACCTCGAGCCAAGCCGATGATCGACGCAGCTTTTTCGAAATCGCATGCAAGGCGCGCAAGGTAGAGGCGCGCATTGTGACGGTCGACTTCCCCAACGATCGCCAACACGACCGCTGGGAAACCATCGCCAATCGGGCTAAAGCGATCGACCAGATCTGGTCGCAGCTCGCTGACTGCCCCGCCGTGATGGCCTACAACGATCACATGGCGCTCGGATTCCAGCTCGCGGCCCACAACCGTGGCTGCCACGTACCGCACGACTTCTCACTCATCGGTTTCGATGACCTGTACGCGCAAACCGCACTGCCGCCGATGAGCACCATCTCGCACGGCCTGCAAGAAATGGGTCAGCGCGCCGGCACCATCGCGCTGGAGATGGCGACTTCTCCTGACGCAGTGAAAACCTGGAACAACCGGCGCGAAACCGTTGAGGCCGTGTTCATCCCTCGTGGATCAACCGGCCCCTGCCCTCACTAAGCGAGACTCCATGCGCCTCCTGCTCCTCATCCTTCTCGTACTGAGCGGTCTCGGCTGCGCTGAACGCACGTCGCCAGCGGGCGAAGAACACCTGCTGCTGCTCCAGAACCACGACTACGTGGTCGGTCTGCTCCCAAAGGTTGGTGGCCGCGTGGTGGTATTCCGCCGCATTGATGGCGACAACGTGCTGCTGTCCGACCCATCGCAATGGGGCCAGGCGGGGCCAGAGGTGTCTGCCACCAGCAGCTGGACCACCTACAACGGCCATATCACCTGGATCGGCCCGCAAGATGACTGGTGGACCAAGCAAGACTTGAACACCAAGCGCAAAGAAAAGGCCTCGCGCTGGCCGCCTGATCCGTGGCTGGTTTTTGGCGACTATGCGATCAGCGAGCAAAGCCCCACCAGCGTGGTGCTCACGGGCCCCTCGAGCCCCGTGTCAGGGCTCGCACTGCGCAAGCAATACGACCTCCGTGACGACGGCCTCCACGTCTCGGTCACGGCCACCAACACCAGCGATGCCGAAGTCAGCTGGGATCTCTGGTCCAACACGCGCTTCGATGCCCGCGACACAGCCACCTACGTGCCCCTGCCCGAGAAGGGCGCCTTCTGGATCGACCCGTTCCGCACCAACTCGCCGCTCAAGCGAGGCCCCCTGTTCTACCGCATTATTGGCACGCACTTTACCATTCCGGTGGACAGCAGTTCCTCGCCGGGTGTTGAGAATCATAATGTTAAATACTTTATGGACCCCGGCGCGCCCTACCTCGCCGCCGTTTCCCCCAGCGATTGCTTTATCAAGCACATTACCATCGCTGAGGGCAAGCCAGCGCCCGCGCACGGCCGCGTTGAAATCTACAATCACCGCACCGCCAGGGGTGCCCTACTCGAAGTTGAGCACCACGGTGCCTATACCACCTTGCAGGCGGGTGACAGCATGAGCCTCAGCGAACGCTGGGAACTCCACCCCTACACGGGTGACACCACCCCTGAAGCCCAGGCAGCTTTTGTAGCAGCCCTGTTCGAGTAGACACAGGCTCATCTCGTGAGCAGCCTCGTCAGGCCGCGCCCAGCGCGGCCTGACTTTGAAGAACCAGGACAAACGATTATGCAAACGCAGTACGTCGCCTTCCCGGCCGCCAACCAGGTCAGCTGTGACAGCGAGACCCTCGACACCAGCGAGCTCGGCAACAATGAAGCCGTGATCACCAGCGAGGCGTCAATCATCAGCGCAGGCACCGAACTTGCACGCTTAGCCGGGCTCGAAGGGATGGAGTTTCCAGCCCGGCCTGGCTACGGGATGATCGGCACGATCAGCGAGCGCGGCCCGGACCTTGATGATTTTGCCGACGGCGAACGCGTATTCTTTGCCGGCAAACACAGCTCGGCGCAGCGCTTCACGCATCGCCAGGGCCACCAGTGGGGTCACCTGTTCCGCCTGCCACAGGATATCGACCCCGTCGCCGCGGCGGTCGGCTGCATGGCGCAAATCGCGATCACCGCACCCAACATCACCGAGCTCAAGCAGGGCGACACCGTAGCCGTGTTCGGCCTCGGCCTGGTTGGGATTTTGGCCGCGCAATTGTACCGACTGCGCGGCGCCCGCGTGCTTGGTGTAGACCCGGTTGCCAGCCGCTGCGAACTCGCGCGCTCGGTCGGTATCACCGAGGTGTGCCAGGCCGCACCGGGCGACCAAGTGGCCGCGGTGCGCGCCTGGGGTGGCGACGGCGTCAATGTGTGTTGCGATGCCACCGGCGTGGCGCCAGCCGTAGCCAACGCGATTCACAGCACCGCCCTGCTCGGCCAAACAGTTCTGCTCGGGTCGCCGCGTGCAGCCTGGGAATCCAACACCACCGATGTCCTCAAGGCCATCCACATGAACGGCCTGACGGTGCGCGGCGCGCACATGTGGCGCTTCCCGCTGATTGAAGAGCGCGGCGTTGACCACAGCGTAGAACGCAACTTCCGCGTGGTGTTTGACCTGATCCATCGCGGCGAACTCCGCGTACGCGAACTCATTAGTCATGTGATCAAGCCCAAAGAAGCGGCCGCCACTTACGCCGGGCTGCGCGATCAGCCGGAGCAGTATCGCGGGGCGGTCATCGATTGGCGCTAGGTGGAGGGGTCCTGGATCCTAGTACGCGCCTGCCGGTTGGACCCTGGGAACAGCCTGCACGCATGGCCCTTGGGCGGGGTACGGGGCAGCCGCCCCGCGCCCAAGCCTGCATGGCAGGCGTCCCAGGACCCAGGACCCAGAGATAGGTGCGCACGTCTGGACAACGGTCGAAAAATGTCGGAGACGCTGGTCATAAGCGTCGGATATCCGCCCTAGGCGCTGCGAGCCGTGGTCGCTATAAACGTGGACTCTCAGCACCCACAACCCGCAAGGGGTTCCCATGACTAAACTCGCCGTCCAAATGTTTACCGTTCGCGACCTGGTGAAGGACGCCGACGGCTTTGCCCGCACCCTCGAAGCGATTAGCAAGATCGGCTACACTGCCGTTCAGCTGTCGGCCGTAGGCGCCATGAATGGCGACGAGCCCGAGGTCGACGCCGCCACCGCGAAACGCTGGCTCGACGACAACGGCCTTGAAGTCATCGCCACCCACCGTCCGTGGCCGCGCCTAGTTGAAAACGCCGACGAGGAAATCGCCTTCCATAAATCCATCGGCTGCGACTACGTGGCTATCGGCGGCATCCCGCGCGATCTGCATGACAAGGGCGCCGACGGCTATCGCGAGTTCATCGCGCAGGGCACTCCGGCCCTGGCGCGTCTCAAGGAAGCCGGCCTACGCTTCGGCTACCACAACCACGCCCACGAGTTCAAGGCTTCCGACAAGCCCGGCCAAACCTGCTATGACCTGTTCATCGACGAAGCCGACCCCGACCTGTGGCTGCTCGAGCTCGACGTGTACTGGTGCCAGCATGCCGGCGTCAACGCCGAGCGCCTGTTTGAGCGCCTCAAGGGCCGCGTGCCGGTAATCCACATCAAAGACAAGGAAGTCATCGACGGCGAAGGCCCCATCATCGGCCCCATCGGTGAAGGCCTGTTCGACTGGGATCACATCATCCCGGCCGGCAATGCCGCTGGCGTTGAGTGGTGGGCGGTTGAGCAAGACCGCTGCCGTCGCGACCCGGTAGACTGCCTACGTGCCAGCTACGAGTTCCTGACCCAGAAGGGTCTGCAAGGCCGCAAATAGCCGCACTGCATTCTGGTAAACAGCAATGGCGAGCCACGTGGCTCGCCATTGCTGTTTCGGCCCAGCGCGCTGCCCTTGCGCAAGGCCCAGAGACCCGCTACCATCGGTGGTAGTATGCCCACAAGCGATTCTGATCCCGTTGATGATACCCCCCTGGGTCGTGCGGCACGCCTGCTGGATGCGGTCAGTGTCAGCCCGCTACGTTTCTCGGAAGCCCAGAACCTGCTCGGTGGCCTCGCGCCCTCGAGTCTCAACCGCCTGCTCAAGAGTATGCTCAGCGTGGGCATGCTTGAGCGCGTTGAAAACGGCGCTTACGGCCCGGGCCCGCGCCTGGTGCGCTGGCACCGCAGTGCCGATACCACCCTGCGCCTGCTCGCACGGCCGGTGCTGGAAGAATTACTGGAAGAGCTCAACGCAACGGTGGTGCTGATGGTGCGCGCCGGTGATGAAATGGTGTGCCTCGATCGCCGCACCCACGAAAGCTCACCGGCCCTGATGCGGCCCGGCTTGGTGCGGCCGATTGAACTCCCCGTCATCGGCAGCGCCTTGATGATGGACGAAGGCACCCTGTCTGACGAACGCGAACTACGACGCCAACTCGACGTCAAGGGCATCACCACGCCCATGGCCACGATCCGCCGCATGCTGGCGAAATATCGCCGCAACGGCTGGCTTGATGACCTCGCTGCGTTTTATCCGCCGAACCGACGCTTCGCGTTCCCGATCCGTAAAGACGGCGAAGTGGTAGCCGTGCTTGGCTTGGGCTGCTATCAAAACCGCGCCCGCGATCGCGATTACCGCCGCCGCCTCATTGAGCGCATGCAACATGGCGCGCGGCGTCTTGACCTCGGTCTGCGCCAGGGCATCGCCTAGCAACTGGCGCACTTCAACAGCCTCTGCTAGTAAGTAGTTGCCTCACTAATAATAGTGGTGCGCACGCGGACACTGACGCCGGCCGGCAAGTTCAAGCGCGCCGCCAAGCGCCGCGCCAAGTCTTCGCGCGGCAGGTGCGAACTCTCCAGATCAAGCATCAGCACGCTGTCAGCGGCGCCAACCCAGTCGCACTGAGTCAGTCGGGCATCGGTCAAACCCGGCAGGGCAGCGCTCACGCTGTGACGCAATTCCTCGGTGACCACACGCTCGGGCGGTGGGCGATGCCAACTAGCCATCATCACCATACTCAAGGGCACAGCGAGGACCGCCAAAGTGCCCAGCAAGCCGCCGACCAGGCGCCGGCCCCACAAGGGCCACGGCCGACCCCGCGCCGCGCGCAGACCAACCGCATACAGAGCCAGCGCTGCCCCTAAAATAATTGCCACCACATTGGTGCCGAATAGCAACAGGGCACCGCGAGCCACGGCCACCTCGCCAATCGCCAAACAAATTCCAACCGTGGCAATGGGCGGCACCAAGGCCGCCGCAATCGCAACGCCAGGCAATGCGGCCGACAAGTTTGGCCGCGCCATGGCGTAGGCACCAGCCACACCAGACACAAATGCGATCCCCATATCCAGCAGGTTCGGCGCGCCGCGTGCCAGCAGCTCAGGTGTCAGATGATTGATCGGCGTGAGCACGCCAAGCGCCAGACCGATGCCGAAGGCGGTGCAAAAGCCAATCGCAATCGAGCGCGCCGACTCGCGCACTAACACCGCATTGCCTTGCACCAAGGCTAAGCCAGCGCCCACAATCGGCGTCATCAAGGGTGCCACCAACATCGCGCCTACCACCACTGCGGTTGAGCTCTGGATCAAACCCAAGCCAGCAATTGTGGTCGACAGCACGATCAAGGCGATGAAATCAAACCCACAGCGTGAGCCGTCGAACAGACGCTCGCTCAGGCTGACCCGCTCGCTGCGATCCAACTGCGGCACCCGCGCATGGGCCCAACGCGATAGCTGCAACCACAAGCGCGCGTGCAGAGGATCGGCGCGACGGATCACCGCCACCGCCAGAGCCTGCTCGGCCCCCAACAGGTGTTCGCCCACGGTACCAAACAAGAGCCGCGAAATGCTGCCATGGCCAGTCGCGCCCACCACCACGAGGTCGTAGCCTTTCGCCGCCTCAAGCGCGATCGCCTTGCGCACATCGTCGCCAAGGATGACCTTGCAGGTCACCGCGCTGTTGTCTGGAACCTTGGCACGCTCCAGGGCCCGGTGCAGATGATGCTCGCCCACGGCGGCCGCGTCGGCGCCCGCTTCCGGCGAGACGTACAAAGCGGTGCAGGTGCCGGCATGCACCGAGCCCAGGCGCGCCGCAATACTTAGCGCCGCATCGGCATGCGGACCACCGGCCACCGGTACCAGCACCCGGCCAGTGCCAGCTGCGGCGCCAACCCCGCGCATCAACAAAATGGTGCATGCGCTGCGCTTGAACAGCTCGCCGGGGAGATCGGTCTCGCCATGGCTATCGTGATGCTGCCGCAAGGCACCCACGATCAGCAAGTCGCAGTCGATCTCATCAGCGAGCTCGAGCACGCTGCTGGCCGGCTTGGGGTGCCGCAGACGACGAATCACCGGCGCCATCGCGCTGCCACTGCCGGGCTCGATCGCGTCGGGCCCCAAAGCTGCGCGCGCCGGCTCAATCGCGTCACGCAGAGCCGCTACAACGGCGCCGTCCTCAGCGCTTTCACCCGGAGCTAAAGTGAACGGAACCCGCTCTGGCACGCCGTCGTTGCGCGCGCGCTCAACCGCCAACAAGGATAAGCCCGTCTCCTGGGCCAGCGCAAAGCGCATGCCCCACCGCACCAAGGCTGGCGCCTGCTCGGGCGCGGTTACCACTACCAAAATCGGCATAGCCGGCCTCCAACCATGCACGACAGGTGCAGCGGGCACATCCAATCTCGCACGGGCCTCGCCACAGGGCAAGACACGAGCCGACGCGGTCTCAGCCGTGCCAACTGCCACCTGACCAACCGGCCCAGCAGCCGCTGGGTTGTGCCCGGGCGAAGCGCCCTATCGTTCTCGGCCCATGGCACTTGGCTCTCTCGTCGCAATTCCCGAACTCCAGCAAGAGGGCCCGGCTCGTCTCGAGGAGCAGACCCCCGGCTTTCTCAAGCTGCGGTTCCTCGCATCCGGCGCCGAGATGACCACCGAAGCGCGCAACGTGGTGCGCTACTGCCTGTTTCCTGGCACCAAGATTGTGTTCAACCACGGCCAAGCCGAGGCCGGTGGCATCATAGCCGCCGACAAGCCCGGCAACGCCGCCGGTGGCCTGCTGAGCTACCCGGTTGATGTTGCCGGCAAGCGCCTCGAGGTCGCTGAAGACCAAATCGTTGCGATTCCGGCACCCGGGAGCGCCGGCGAACAACTGCGCACCGTGGCCTTCCACGAACTCCAGCCGCGCTTTGCCCGCGCTGGCACGCCGCGTCCGCCCTACCCCTGGGGCCCGTCAACCTTCTGCGCGCGCGAAGCGCTCCAACAATGGCGTGACGAGGCGTGGTCGGCCACGGGTGGTGTTATTGGCCTCGCTGGTAGCCGGGTTCGCCCGCTGCCGCATCAGCTCCTAACCGCACGCCGCATTTTGGCCGACCGCCAAGTGCGCTTCCTGCTCGCCGACGAAGTGGGCCTGGGCAAAACCATCGAAGCTGGCTTGGTCATGCAGTCGTTGTTGGCGATGAACCCGCGCCTGCGCGTGCTGGTGGTGGTGCCGGGTGCCTTGGTCAGCCAGTGGTTCGTTGAGCTGTACGTCAAGTTTGGCGGCCGCCGTTTCTTGATGCTCGATGCCGACCGCCTCGAAGAGGAATCTGGCAACCCGTGGCGCCATCAGTTTGTGATCAGCTCCAGCCGCGCGATTGAAGGCCTGTCGGGCAAGGGCGCGATTCAATTCACGGCCCAGCAGTGGGACTTGGTCATCGTTGACGAGTGTCACCGCATGCAGCCCGGTGGTATTCTGTATCGCCACGTCGAGCGCCTGTCTAAGCGCAGCCCGCACGTGCTGCTGCTCTCGGCCACGCCGGGCCGGCAACACGCCGATGCCTACCTCGCGCTACTGCACTTGCTGCAACCCGAGGCCTATCGCGCCGACGACAGCGACGGCTTTGCGGCCAAACTTGCCGCCGCCGATCAGGTTGCCGAACTACTCCGTGACAGCCGCGATGGCGATGAGGCCGAGCGCAAGGTGCTCGCCAAGCGCTGGGTTAAAACCTTAGGCAAAGACGCCGCCCTGGCATCGCGCCTCAAAGCCTGGATTAACGACGCGAGTGCGTTTGAACTGCTCGCCACCTACGTATGCGAACACTACCAACTCGACCACCGTGTGATTCGTAATCGACGCAAGGTGCTCGCGCGTTTAAGCCGCGCCACCGGCGTAGCCGGTTTGGACTTGGCCGAACGCACCCTGCACTGGGTCGATTACAAGCCCGACGCCGCCGAACAGGCGGTGCGTGAAGCCCTCGCTACCTACCGCGAGGCGCTGACCGTGCGCTTCACCGACGACGACCCACCAGCGCGTCTCGCACACTGGCTGCTGCAATGCGAACTCGCGGCCGCCGCCGAACCCAAACTGCTCGACCGCCTGCTGGCGATGCGCAGTGCCGTGCTCGACGACCCAGACGACTTCGCTGCCTACCGCGACCACGCCGGCGACGATGTGCTGGCCCAGGTTTTGCGTTCAGACTTGTCTGACGCCGAAACCACCACCCACATTGCGCGCAGCGCCGCAAGCAACGTGGAAGAACCGGGCGAACCCGAAGCCCTCGCCACCCTGCGTGAAGCCGTAGCCGCCTGGACCAAGAAGAAGGTGCCGGCGCGTGATAAGGCCTGCATCAAGGCCCTCGGGAAGTTCTGGGACGAATTCCCGGAAGAGAAGGTTCTGGTTTTCACCACCCACGCGATGGCAGTAGAACCGCTCGCCAATCGCCTGCGCAACGAGTTTGGCGATGCCGCGGTAGCCACCTTTGGGGCCCACCGCGACAGCCCCGAACGCGAAGAAGCGGCGCGGAAATTCCGCGACGATAATACCTGTCACGTTTTGGTCTGCGACCCGCTCGGCGGCGAAGGCCGCAACTTCCAGTTTGTGTCGATGGTACTGCACCACGACCTGCCCTGGTCGCTGGCTGCGGTTGAGCAGCGCATTGGCCGCGTTGACCGGCTCGGCCGCGACGGCGAGGTGCCCAGTTGGGTACTGCGCCCCGTGCACGACCTAGCCGTTGATGGCGCCTGGGCCACCCTGCTCGACGCCGTGGTTGGCGTATTCACCAGTTCCTCGTCGGGTCTCGAATTCGTGTCGAGTGAATTCGAATGCCAGGCTGCCGTGATGGCAGCACGCGGCGGCGCCCCTGCCCTGCACGCGGCAACCGATTACTTCACCGAACTCGTTGGCGCCGAACGCGGCGAGCGCGACCACCTCGAAGACGAGCTCTATCAAGCCTCCGAGGCCAGCTTTGCTGAAGCAGCCGAACTGGCGCGCCGGGTTGAAAACGCCCCACCACCGGTTGACGGCGTGTGTCGCTGGTTGCTCGGCATGGGCGGCGGCGTGCGGCGCGACGAAGAAGAGCCGCGCGCCTTCCACCTGCGACCACGCGTCGCCGACAAGCCCAGCGGTGGCGTGTTTGAACGCGCCGCCGCACTGCGCAACGAGCACCTGTCTTTCTTTGGCCTCGGCCACCAACTCGTCGACGAATGCATTGATGATGCTCAGGCCGCCGGATGGTGCGCTGCTACGGCGTGGCGCCGCGCGCCGCGCGGCGGCGTCAAAAACTGGGAAGGCCTGCGCGTCGCGTTCGAACTCGGGCTCGACCTCGGCAAGATGGCCGCCGCTGAGTTGCCACTCGAAGCCCTGCGCCGCGTGTTCACGGTGTGCCCACCACGCCGGGTGCTGCGCTTCATTCGCGTTGATGGCACCATCGAAACCGACCAAGCCGTTCTGTCAGCGCTGCGGCCACGCTTCGATGCGCGCAAGGGCGACAGCGCCTTGAGCCCCAAGACCTCGCGCGAAACCTGGATGCGCCCGCTGCTGGGTGGCAAGCACGAGCAGGTGCTCGGCTGGCAGGGCCGCGTTGACACGGCCTACGCCGCAGCCGAACGGCTGTGCGCCGGTTTGCTGGAGCAAGAACGCGACGACGCCCTCACCGCGCTCGAGCCGGCATTGCAGGCCCAGGCCAAACTGCTGGCAACCCAATACGCCAGCGCCCGACACCGTCTCGGCAACGCACACCCCGACGTCGATCGCGTGGCCGAAGAAGCGATGCAGGAAAAAATCCTAACCGACGCACTGCTCGCCGCGGTGCAAGGCGCTGAACTACGCATCGCCTCGGCGGCCTATTTGATCGTCGGCTGAGCACGACTCATGAGGCAAGCGGCAGGCCCAGTTAGGGCGTCTGCTGCTTGCCATTTGGTGTCAGGCCGCAAACTAGCGGCATGCGTAGTCTGCTTCTGCCCCTTGCTCTGCTGACCCTCACGTGCACCTCTGCGTCAGCGCTCGCTGTCGGCGACACAGCGCCCAAGCTCGGCGCAACCAGCTCTTTCAACACCCCCAATGGGGGCGCGGTTGAGCTGAACATGTTCAAAGGTCGCGTTGTGCTGATCGACTTCTGGGCGACCTGGTGTGGGCCCTGCGTTGCAGCAATTCCGCACGTCCAGAAATTGCACGAGACCTATGGCAACAAGGGCTTGGTCGTAATTGGGCATACCGATGCCAGTAGCCAGGGGCTCGAGGGCTTCATCAAGCAAAAGGGCATCACCTACCCGATCACCGTTGGGCCCGACATCGGCAAGGCCTGGGGCGTCACTGGCATTCCCCACGTTTTCGTGGTCGACGTCAACGGTAAGATTGCCTGGCATGGCCACCCCGGAGCGCTGCAAGACTCCATTATTGAACAGGAACTCAAGAAGGTCAGCACCAGCATTGCCGCGGGTTCGAGCCCCAGCTTCGACACGGCCTCCAAAGACCCCGAAGTGGCTCAGGTGGAACAGGCGATTAGCGCCGGTCATGTTGGCAAGGGGCTCGATGCCTTGCAAAAGCTTGAGAAGAAGGGCAAGGCCGCCGCCACAGCGAGTATCGCCACGGTTGAAAAATGGATCTCTACTCAGCAAGCAGAGATCGACAGTCTACGTGAAGCCGGAGATACGTATGCCGCATATCAGATTTCCGGCATGCTCAGTAAACAGCTGACCGGCGACGACCGCGCCAAAACCTATTCTAAGCTCGCACGCGAACTCAAGAAAGACGATGGCTACAAGGCTGGCCAGGAGTGCGAGAAAATCGCCGCGATTCCGGAAGATGCCCGCAGTGACCCACGCTTCACCGCGATGGTCGACAAGTTCCTTAAAAAATATCCCGAGGGCTTTTACGCCGACAAGGTGCGCGCGCTCAAGTAGCTGAACGCCCCCACACGTACAGCGCGGTGGCTCCGACCATCAAGGCCGCGGCCATCAGTTGGCGGACCAGGCCGGCACGGTCGATCGGGTTTTCGAGGTGAGCGTGGCCGCGCTTGGCGACGCCATAGCCGAGCAGGATCGAGAACGGACCACGCAGGCCCTGCAGGATAATGGCGAGCACCACGCCAGCCCAATTGATCGCAGCAAACAGCACCACCATGCTGGCCAACCACATGATCGCATACGGCAGGGCGGCCATCACGTCGGCCTTGGTTAAACCGGCTTTCGGCAGCATCACCAACGCTGGGCCGAGACCGAGCACGTAGATAATCGCCATCGCGAACATGGTGCTGCTGAAACTCTTATCCGGATCCATACAACGCAGCAGGTCGGTGATCGAAACATCCGACACGGCAAAGGCCATGGTCGTAGCCACCACCCCGAGCAAACCGGCCAAGGGCACCGGCTGCGCAGCGCGCTGCACCGCCACCGCCGCCAACACCGCCATGGCGATGCCGGCCCACTGCCAGGCATTGATGGTTTCCAAATTGAGCGCGAGAACCAAGCCCGCCAAAAACAGGATCTTGATGCCCATCAAAGGCGCGACCCGCGACGCCGGCACTAGGCGAACCGTCTTATAAAAAAAGGCCTGGGCAGTCAGGTAGGCCACCAAGGCCCCGCCCAAGGGTAGCGCCGTGCGCATCCAGCCGGCAGTCGGCTCACGCCACAGCAGCAGCAGGGGCAGCGCCATCAGGCTCATCCACAATTGCGACGCCACCCACAGTTGCAGCGGGCGGCGTTGCGCGGCGATATAACGCCGTGACAGCAGGTAGGTCACGGCCTGGCAAAGGGCGGTCAGCAGTCCGCACCCGATTCCGATTACAAGCACCCGTTCTCCCGCGCGGATCCTCAGCGCGGGGCCGGTTGCGCAAGGGAGCGGCTCGCCGCTCCCTCAGATCAGCAGCCTCCTACTCGGCGGCTTCCATCTGTGCGATGCGCAGCTCAAGGGCGCGCTTACGCTTCTCCAGCTCATGAATGCGCATGGTCAATTCGCGCTCACGAGGGCTCATGCTTTCATCTAACTTGGGCTCGGGCACCAAAGCGGCCTCTGGTAAAACTAGGTCGACGCCATCACCAGCCCATGGGTCTTTGTCACCGCCATCAGCCCAGGCCTCTTTGTGGTCCTTGTCTTGCTGGTCCTTGCCTTGGGCGTGCTCGCCCCAGGCCTCCTTGTCTTTCGCCTTGCCGCCCCAGGCGCCTTGGTCTTTGCCCTTGCCTTGCCATTTCTCGGGCCGCTTGTCTTTTTTCGCCCACTCGTCGCGCTCTTTGTCCTTAGCCAAGGCTTTGTCGCCACTCGGCTCGATGCGAACGACGTTCGAAATAGCTTGGTGCGCGCGCAGGTCGCCGTGAGCACCCTTGGTCACAAATACCAAGCGCAAATTCACGGGGTGTCCGCGCCCGAGCTTGGTGATCTTTTCGCGCGGCACCACAGTCTCACTGAGACCAGTGCCGGGCAGCCAGGCCACATAGGGGTCCATCGGGTACATCGGCTGCGGCGACTTGGGGCTCGCCACCACCTTGATGCCATCAGACGGCGCCTGGTTGGCTGGGTGCCAGCGCAGCAGCACGTCGCCGTTCTCTTGCACCTGGGCCTGAAGCTGGACCGTCGACTTGCGAATCAGTTCTTTGATCACGTCTTTGGGCGGTGGCTGGTGCTCCTTGGCGGCCAAGGGCAGCGCGCACACGCCCAGGATCAGCAGAATAGTCAGACAGCTTCGCATCGGGTTACCTCCAGCAGCATGCAGCTCAAGCCACACAAGGGCAATCATAGACACCCGCAATAATTGCGGGTGTAGCAAAAGCCGACGCCGGTGCGTTCAACCCAAGTCGCTATTTCCCAAACGATTAGCGCGGCAGGGTCGATATATTTGAGCCGGCCCGGGGTGGCTTAGCGGGTCTGAAACACAAAAACCCCCCGACCTGTGTCGAGGGGTTGTTCTCTGCCGGTGGAGTCGGACGAACATGTCTCAGACTCGGCTCCGTAGACCTGATGCGCGGCTCGCGGCAGCGCGTGGCGTTCGATGACGATCAGTTGCCAATCAGGCCAAAGACCAGCATGAGAAGAATCGGTAGCACTATTATAGCGATCACGACCCAGGTAACCCAGGGCTTTTCATCGCTGCGGTGCATAGCATGTCGCGCTCGCCCAGGTCGATGCACCGGGGTTCTGATCGGGACGATACGGTCGGAGATCATGGCGGATCCCTCCAATGTGGCATGGGTTGTGCTGTCGGATGTGCTGTTGCACAGCGCGAGAGAAGGAGCGGCGGCCGAGCTGGAAGCAGGGCGCTGTTAGTGCCATCGTATCACGCCGCACACAGCATGCGCGCCCCTTTTTTAAGGCGATAGCCCGCCATGCACTTGGGTACCAGCTTGGCAGTAGCCGCCGGCATGGGTATGATTAGTGATGTGAGACCCGGCAAGGAGGTCAAACTTGATAGCACCACAATCGAACATGACCCATCGCACGCTCGTCAACACTCGACACACCCGCGTTACCATCGACAGGGTTGACCTTATGACGGTGGTAACCGTCAGCGGGCGACTCGAGTTGACCATCGTTGCCGCTATCGTCAAACAGCTCTGGGTCGACGACCAGTACGAAAACCCCTACATTCTTTGGGACCTGTCGGCGGCCGATTCGCTCCTGGACCGCGACGAGGTCAAAAAACTTGCCGACTTTGGTCTCCGCCATGCTGAAAAACGCTTCTATGGCCGCATTGCCTTAGTGGTGTCCAAGTTATGGCAGCGCCAGGCGCAGGCCTACCAACAGATGTTGGCCGCAGCGCCCTATGAGGTAGAAATCTTCAATGACCGCGCCAGCGCAGCGGCCTGGGTCAGCGAGCTGTGGTAACTGCTACTGCGGCGTTCATTGCAAGTATTTAAAGCGTCTATACCTGTACCACCTACCGTATCGCCTGCGCCACCAATTGATGGTCGTGCTGAAGGCCATCCTTGCTAGAATGGAACCATGGAACCCATGCGTTGGGATAGAACCAGTGAAATGATCAATCGCGACCCCTCGTCTCGTTTGCCCCAGGCAGGTGAGTCGAACTCGGGCGCGTTTGGGAGCTTGCTGGTTGGTCTTGCCGCTGGAGCTGTCCTGGCTGCGCTGTTGGCAATGGCCTTGCGCTGCTTTGGGTAGCATGGCTCCTGGTTCGTGGTGGAACGAAACAGCCGGCGTGTGTTGCGCCGGCTGTTTCGTGTTATGAGCTGTTTCGTGTCATGACTTGATTGCGTGACGCAAGATCACAAGTCGCTGATGCTCAGGACCTGGTCGAGCGTGGCCGCTTCGAGCTTCTCACGACTCGACAACACGCAACTCGGACCGGCACTCAGGGCCGGCGCCAGCACCTCTTGGGCCACACGCTTAACGGTGGTGGCATCAAGCCCGAGTAAGGCGCTGCGGAAAGCCTGACGGCTCGCAGCAGTCGAACCGCGCAAGACGCGCACCAAGGCCTGGCTCATCGCCTGACCTGGTCGCAATGGATGATCCAAGGTTTTCATGGTGCCAATCACGGCCTGCTCCAAGCCTTCAGGTGACAGGTCCATATCGCTGAGGACATGCGGCACGATGCGCTGGTAGGTGGCCAAGGTCTGTGCGATGTGGGGATCGCGGTAGCTCGCCACGCTGAAGGTGCCTGCCTGCCGATCATAGCTGGTGCGCGCGCCGTAAGCGCCGCCCTTGACGCGCACCTCTTCCCATAAGAAGCCAACCCGCAACTGCGCCGCCAACAAGCCCAGCGCCGCCGCTTCGGCGTCGTCGAGCGCACCGACTGGTGCCACCCGCGCCACGTAGGCCACATCGGCCGCGGTAGCGATGCCGTCATGGGTGGGCGCCGCATCAGCCACGGCGTTATCAATCGCGCCGAAGCTGCCGCGATCGGCAAAGCCACTAGCGAAGGCCTGCACCGCCGCCGCAGCCGTGTCATCGCCAACCACCGAAGCCGTCAAGGCGGCGCAGCCGGCGAGATGCTCGCGAATCGCGGTGAGCGCCGCGAGCACCGCATCAAAACGCTGGTCGAGTTCGCTGTCGAGCGCTTCGAAAAAGCGGATCTGGGTGAAACCACCCTTGCGTTCACCAAGCGCGTTGGCGCGGCTCAGGCCACGCCCCGCGTAAAGGCTGGCATAGCCAGACCCATTGGGGATCACGCCATTGCGCAACTGGGCGCGGCGCTCGTGAATTAATTCTTTGAGACGATCATGTTCATCGAGCCGTAGGTCCAACACGCGGTTGCCGAGTATGTCGAGCATGGCCGGCACGTTGCGATGCAGCGCTGCGCTCGACACCGACAGATGGAACCCAGCGCGCAAAGGGTCACCAACCATGGCCGAACACTGACTGCCAACGCCAACGCCACTCATGATCAGATCTTGCTCGCGCGCCAACTGCTCCCAGCCACGCGCGCCAGCGCCGAGGCGGCTCAGGACGTCTGCGTACAAGGGCAGGTAGTCGACCAACTCGGGGTCGAGACCCGACAGATCATACGCGAGCGTCAGATGGGTAACACCGGCCGACAACACCTCGGTGCGCAGCACCTGAGCGTCGCCCTGCGCGCTGCACTGCACGGCGGGCTCTGAGCCCTGACTTGGCACATCGCTCAGACTCAAGCGCGGCAGGGTCGCCAAGGCCTCGGCGCTGTTCGGCGCGCCTTGAGCGGCCTCGAGTCGCGTGTCCTCTTGGGCGATCGCCGCGCGCTGCTCGGCTGACAAGCCGTCTGCGATGGCATCGACCCGAGCCTGCTCCTCGCTCGCGTTGCGAGCGTTATAGCCGCCATCGGGCACGAAGCATTGAACCAGGCAATGCGGATTGTCGACCACATAGCGGCGCAGCAGACCTGGGAAGAAGCTGGGGTCATCGACGTGGCGCGCGCGCAGACGGGCCAGCTGTGGCAGCAAGTCTACCGCCTCAAGCGGATCGGCGCCGTACAGCCAGCGCTGATAGGCACGGCCCATCAATTGCAGCGGGTACTGCCCGGGCACGTCGCTGACCTCGAGCTCTAACTGGTGGAATGCGGCTTCAAGTAATTCGGCGTCGAGACCATCGGCCTGCGCCGCCAAGCAATCACGGATAACGGCCTCAATGGCCTCGGCCTGCGCGACTTCCGTCCCCTTGAGGCCAACGGTGAATGCGGTGTCGCGCATGGAATCGATGTAACCTGAGGGCGCCAGGCCCTTGCCCAGGCCCGAGGCAATCAAGGCCCGCCGCAATGGTGAGGCGTCGTTGTCGAGCAGGTAACCCGAGAGTACCTGCATCGCCAGCCACTCGAGGGTGTCGGTTACGGGACAGGTCAACCAGGTCATCGTCACCGCGGTTTTGCCGGCCGTGTCTTCGTCGGCGCCAACCGGGTACGGCACCGTTCGTCGAACCGGCTCGCTCCAACGCGGTTGCTCAGCGATTGTGGTGTCGACCTCAATGGCGCTGAAGCCGGCCAAACGCTGGTCCATGAAAGCACATAGTTCGCTGGTCGGCACGTCACCGTAGGCAAACACAAAGCTGTTAGCGGGGTGGTACAGGGTGCGATGGAATTCGCAGAATTGTTGGTAGCTGAGTTGCGGAATCGCATCGGGCCGACCACCCGAATCACAACCATAAGTGTTATCAGGACAGATGCCGGTTTTGGTGGCGCGAAACAGCGTGCCGTTGAAGTCGCTATACGCGCCCTTCATTTCATTATACACGATGCCCTTGATCGCCAGCTTGCCCTCCGGATCGCCGGTTGGTTCAAAGCCGAGGCGGTGGCCCTCCTGCTTGAAGTGATCTTCGCGCAGCATCGGGTGGTACACCGCATCGCAGTACACCGAGGCCAAATTGAAAAAGTCACGACGGTTCATCGACGCGCAGGGATACACCGTGCGGTCGGGATAGGTCATCGCGTTGAGGAAAGTGGCGAGCGAACTCTTGAGCAATTCAACGAAGGGGTCTTTGACTGGATAGCGCTCAGAGCCACACAGAACGCTATGCTCCAAGATGTGGGCGATGCCGGTGTCATCAGCCGGCGGCGTGCGCAGGCCGATTGCGAACAGGTTCTCTTCGTCGTCGGCGTGCAGATGCAGCAAGCGAGCGCCGGACACCGGGTGCTCAGCGATATACGCCACACAGCCGATATCCGGCAAGGGCGTGACCTGGCTGATGTGGAAACCGTGACTGGTTTCGCCGGGTGTAAGCGTGGGAGTGGGGGTGCTACGATCGGTGCTGGCGCTCATGGGGCCCGAGCCTGGGGCACGGCGCGCGCCTGCAATGGTCTGCCTGAGCGGGTGGCCCGTTACAGGCGGAAAGCGGATGCGTGGGTCCGGAACCACAGCTCCAATTGCAGCAGCACCCAGACCAAGAACCCGTCATCGCGACTGCCATCGAGATGGCCACCAACCACCCGTTGCAGCCAGGCCGGGCGCAGCAGGCCACGCTGGCCCAAGCCCGCGTCGCTCAGCAGGCAATCGCGCGTCAGCGGTGCCAGTTCTTGCCGCAGCCACTGCCCCAGCGGCATCACAAAACCGCTCTTGGGTCGGTACACGAGGTCTTTGGGCATATACCGCTCGGCCACGCGCTTGAGCAGGCGCTTCGGCATGCGGTCGCCAATGCGCTCCTCGGCTGGCAGCGACAAGGCAAAGGCAAACAGACGCGGATCGAGATACGGCACACGGGCCTCAAGGCCCACCGCCATGGTGGTGCGGTCGACCTTGGCCAGCAGGTCGTCAGGCAACCAGTAGGCACTGTCAACCGCGGTGATCCGATCGAGACCTTCGCTGGCACCGCTCGCGCGACTGGCGCGTTCGGCCAGGTCACGCATCGTTTCCTGCCGCGCAGCCAAGAAGGCTGGAGTGTAGGCGCTGCGGTGGAACAGGTCTTTCAGCTGGCCAGGCATGCCGCCGTAGCGTCTATGCGCGCGATGCGACAGCGCCTCGATCACGCGGTCTTTGCGGGCCCAATTCGGCAAGGATAGCAACAGCGGCGGCAGCGGCGACCAAGCCGGCGTCCACGCGTCGGCGGTACGAAACAGGCTGTCGCGCTTGCGCCACGCGTCGTAGCCACCAAACACCTCGTCTGCGCCCTCGCCACTCAGAACCACGGTCAGATCACTGCGTGCGGCGGCCGACATCACCAAGGTTGGGAGCGCCGCGTTATCGCCAAAGGGCTCGTCAAAGATGCTGGGGATGCGTTCAACCTGAGCCAAGACCTGGGCCGGGGTCACATCAATGACGCGATGATCGATACCAACATGTTTGGCAATCGCGCGCGCGGCCGCCGGATCGCCCGCTTCATCACCGCCGAAGGCAATGGTGTACGCTGTCACCGGCTTACTGGCATGGCGTGCCATGATGGCCACGGCCAGTGAGGAGTCGACCCCGCCCGACAAGAACGCGCCCAAGGGCACATCGCTGACCATCTGCTCGCACACCGCCTGCTCCACCAACTCGGCGCAACGGTCAACGGCTTCTTCGCCGCGCGGTGCGGCGGGATCAACGCCGAAGGGCAGGCGATACCAGGTTTCGATCGTCGACTGACCCGCTCGCCACCGCATCAGGCTTCCTGGGGCTAAGCGCTTGATACCATTCCAGACGCTGCGTTCGCCACCAAGAAACTGGCGCTCGAGATACAGACTGATGCCGGTGAGATCGATACTGGTGTCTACGCCGGGATGCGCGCGCAGGGCCTTGGCTTCTGACCCGAAGGCCAATCCGCCGTCGGCGAGCTGAGAATAGTAGAGCGGCTTGATCCCAAAGTGGTCGCGCACCAGGGTCAGCTCCTGGCGCTTGGGATCCCACACGGCGAAGGCGAAGATACCGCGCAGCCGCGGCAGCACTGCGGCGCCCCACAGCTGCCAGGCCGCCAGCAGTACGCCCGTATCGCCGGCGTCGGTCACCGCGTGGCCCGCGGCTTGAAGCTCATCGCGCAAGGCTTGATAGTTGTAGATCTCACCGTTGTAGGCCAGCACCGCGGTGCCGTCGGGTGCCACCATCGGCTGGGCGCTGCCGCTGAGATCAATCACGGCGAGGCGGCGGTGCCCAAGCGCTACGCCTTCGCGCTGCCACATGCCATCGGCGTCGGGCCCGCGATGGGCCAAGCTGGCCGTCATCGCAGCAATCGTATCGCCCGCGGCCGAGCCACCTACAATGCCGCAGATTCCGCACATGGCGCCTGGGATCCTCCGCCGCAGCGTAGCAGTGGCCGACCACAGAGCCGGCAAGGCGCGCTTTTCGTCGCTGCCCCGCTGCGCATGCTGGTTGCCCCCTCCGTTCCGCAAGGGCGAAGCCATGCTATCGCAACGACTTGCACACAATGTGCAGCAAACACCGGTATCTAATTGGGTAGATGACTGTTTGTTTATCGCATTTGATAACAACGCTCGGCAACCCAACACGTATCACCTGCTGGCCCATTAGAGCCACGGGCCCTTCCCCCC
>JAQIBG010000337.1 GCA_027859175.1 Planctomycetota bacterium
CGGCTCCCTGGGTGTTGGCGGGCGGTATGCCCGGAGGGAAATTGTCGCTCACCTTAGCGCCGGCTATTCCCGTTGGAATGATCACCTCAAAGGCCAGGGTGCAGGTGGTGCCGTCGTCATAGGTTGCGGTAATCGTTACCTGCGGAGCAGCGACGCACGGGGCGGTCCAGGTGGTTGTCTTGCTGGGGCCCGCATTGATCTTACCGGCGCTTGTCGTCCAGGTGGCTTCCTTAGCCGAGGTCAAGTCGGTCTGTTCATCCACGCCAACCGTCAGCCGTGTCTTTGACCCGCCTTCGGGTGCTGCGACCTTGTTTTCATAGGTCAACTCACAGGCGCTGCCTTCGCCCGATCCTGTCCATTTGCTTTCGCCACCATCTCCCTCTCCGGGGCAGCTATAGGTACCGCCGAATTCACCACGAATATTCTTATTCGTGGTTTCGGACGGAAACTTGTACGTATAGGTACACCCGGCCAGCTGCCAACCCGCGTCGCTGCCATTGCGCAGCTCGCAGGTGATCGTGCAGTCATCAGGGTCGGCAAAGACCTCAACGACAAGCCGATCGCCCGCCTTCTTGTTGGCGCCGAACGCGGCATGGAAGCCCTTCGCTGCAGGAATCCCGTATCGCTTGGTAAAGGTTTCTGCCGCTAGGTCGGCGAAGCCACCGCCAACAACAAGAAGCAGCAAGCAGAGGAGTCGATTGAGCGAATGCATATCAGGGGGCTCCAGGTTTCGAGAGAGCTTGAATGAGAGAGCTAATTGAGGTGGCCAATTCATCGGCTTGTGCTTGTATCTCAGGGCCTTGTTTGGCAGCGTAGCGCTGTGCCTCGTCGATGAGTAGTTGAGCCGAACTAAAATTGCGACTGGCAGCGTACCAGGTGGCAAGTCGGTCCATCATGTGAAGACGGTAGCCCGGATTCGGTGCATACTTGATTGCGCGCATGAGATAGCGCGGCGTTTGCTTGTGATCCATCTCCGCGAGGAGCGATTGAGCCCGCGCGTAGCTGGGGTGCCGGGCAATCGGACCGTCGTCGACGTTGAATCGGTCAGCGAGCACCTTGGCGCGTTCGTCATCATGGGCCCGCCAGGCGAGGAGAGCCTGGAGATAGTCGACATACGCAATGGCGTTCGTGTCGCGGGTTTTCAGATGGCTGCGCAACTCACTATACAGCTTTTGGGCGCGCGACTCTTGTTCGCAGAAAAACGCCCATTCGGCAAGGTACAGTCGGACGCGATCGCGATCGGTGAAGAATGCATACTCGGCAGGCGTGCCGTACATGGTGCCGGAATGAATTGCCGCACTGAGGCGAGCATAGGTGCTGGGGAAGCCATCGCCGGCAAAGGCAGCGTCCCATTGGTCGAGCTCGCGAGATGCGGTCAATTCAGTGCGGGCTGATTCCAGATCGCCGCGCATGAACGCGATAAGCGCACGCAGCCGGCGCAGACGGAGTTCACACCAGTCGACATACCAATCGGCGGTCAGCCTGTTCAAAATCTTTTCGGGGCTCGGTATATAGGCCCTGGGTTGCCCCACTCGTCGAAAGAGGTCCGTTCCAGTGGCGGTGCCGTAAGCGCGCGTGAAGCTTCTGGGACAGCGGGCATGATGTGCGTCGCCGGCTACGGCGTCGGCGCCGGCGATGAGGTGATCACCACCGCCCTGAGCTGGACCACCTCGGCCACCTGCATCTTGCACCACATGGCGATCCCGATCTTCGTCGACGTTGACTGGGATTCGATGCACTTAAACCCGGCCCGCATCGAGGCCGCCATCACCGCGCGCACCAAGGCGATCCGGTGGTCCACTACTGGGGCGCGCCCTGCGATATGGACGCGATCCAGGCCATCGCCGACCGGCACGGCCTGGCGGTAATTGAGGATGCCTGCCAAGCCCACGGCGCGACCTACCACGGACGCAAGGTCGGCACCCTGGGCGACTGCGCGGCCTTCTCCTTCAACCAGAACAAGAGCCTGTGCGGCGGCGAAGGCGGAATGTTCGTCACCGACAACGACGCGGTGCTGGAACGGGCGCGGGCGGTCATGAGCTTCGGCGACATGCGGCCGGTTGACGCCGGGCGCGCCTACCACGCGCTGGGCCTCGGTTACAAGTACGGCCACGGCAACCTGCCGGCGGCCTTCGCCCTGGCCTCGCTGCGCCGGCTCGACGAGACCAACGCCTGGGCCGTCGACAACTGGCACCGGCTGCGCGACGCGCTGGACGACGTCCCCCATCTGCTGCCCGGCTTCAGCACCGCCGAGCGCACCAGCAACGGTTACGCCTACGTTGTGCGCGTTGACCCCGCCTACGCCCAGGAGCGCGGCGTCCCGCTCGACCAGCTCACCGAACGCATCCGCGCCGCGCTCGCGGCCGAGGGCGCAGACTTCGCCCGCGCCCGCTGGCTGCTGCCGGCGCATGGCGTGTTCCAGGCCAAAGACGCCTTCGGTAATGGCGCGCCGTGGGCGCACTACGCCCGCCCAGAGATCGACTACAGCCTCGGCCAGTGGCCGCGTGCCCAAGACTGCATCGATACCTGCCTGTGGGGCATAAATCTCCACCGTCCGCCCAACGGCCCGCGACAGATCGAGCTACTCGCCAACGCCATCCGCAAGGTGTTCACCCAACTCGACACACTCCTCAATCCGCTGCTCGATACGCTGCCCAAAGAAGGATCCCAAAATGCCGAACCGCTTCCTGCCCTTGCTTGCTCTCCTGACACTGATCGGCTTAGCTGACCTCACAGGGGCAAGCAACATGACGGAGCTGCGCATCGGCTGGGCCGAGATCGACATCACGCCGCAACAACCCGTTGCCATGGTTGGCCAAGGCTACCAACCGAGGTCGTGGCGCGCAAAGCGCTCTGATCCACGCTCGCCTCCACCACGCCAAACGCCACGGTTGCCGCCTCGCCCTCGCCGAAACGCTCGGCATGCTCCACACCAGCCTCGGCAATCTGCAACGCGCTGGCTTCAGCCAGATTCAGCAGCGACTCGTGATGCGGTATGGCGAGTAAGGCTCACCTGACCCTACACCTCAGACTGACCTACTGCATCGAAACCAACAGCAAGGGTATACCACCGTCCTCGGGCCTGCGCCCACGGCGGCGCATCCTCACTCGGCCACGTCAATTCAGCGCGAGATGGATGCTCGGTAATCCGCAAGGACCGCGCCGTTTCATCGATTTCGACAGTGAATCTGCCCAGGCTGGCTTCCACTACATGACCAGGACCGGCTTGTTGCAGCTGCTCGCGCTGTTGTTGCGATACTGGGATCAGCGGCCCATCGATGGTATCGAGGATAGCCACCTCACCGCCAGGATCCTCCTCCTCGACCACACGAATATTACGCTCAACCTGGTTCACCAAGCTATACAGGTGATGAGCCCCACCCGTGTGATAGTACCAGTTATCGACCACGTGATTGTCTTCACTGCGACAGCGTTCGCCGTTGAGGGTGCGCCCAGGATTGAGCCACATCTTGATCGCAAATCCGCTGCAGCAACCGATCAGGTTGTGATCAATCAGCAGGCGATCGCAATCATGCTGGTAGATCCCATTGCCAATGCCGCTCCAGATCACGTTCCCATCGATACGATTGTGATGCAATGAGGCCTCCAGGAATATTGCCCCAAACATGCTCTCAATGTGATGGCACAAGTTTCCCGACACCCGAGTATTCTCGCAATCCCAATCCATCCAAATGGCATTGGCATGGGCGATGTCATGAATGTGGTTATTCCGCACCAAAACATTGCGATTATACAGCAGCTTGATCCCGCCATTTTCGTAATTCAATTCGGTGTTATACCAACAACACCTGCGGATGGTGTTGTATTCAACCACCGTGTCCACAACATGACTCCCCTCAAGTCCGGCAAAGCCACAGTCTTCAATGACATTGCGCGCAACGATATACCCGCCCCCGCCTTCCGGGAAAAAATCACCACAGGCATTCAGTTGCATGCCCACATCAATGCCAATCCCATTGCAGCACCGCACCGTATTCCCGTAGAAGACCCAATGGTGGCCGTAACTCGGTGACATCGCCCCTTGCATGGGATAGGCAAACCCGCCGCCTGCGTGTTCGCAGGTCAAGCCCTCAACGATCAGATAATTCAATCCGGGCAGCGCCGGCGCAAAACATTGGTGATGCTGCGATATCTCGATCCGACAAGCGTTGGGATCAGCATCCTCACGCAAACGAACGTGAACGGTGAGCCCGTCATCATCAATGCAGTAACTCCCGGCGCAGCGCGACACCGCAAAGGGATCACGCACCTGCGTCAAGCGCATGCCATCGTGGATCAGCAAGGCACGCTTGAAAACGTAGGGTTCTTGACCACGAAAATTGCTATAGTAGCCGTGATAGTGCGAAGCCATACCGATGTACTGCGCGTCGCTGAGATTGGCCAACACCGAGGGCGGCATGTATGGAAAAAAGCTCAACGGCAGTGACACGGTGAACACGCCGTGCTGCGCAGGATGTCGCAGCCACGCACCGTCTATCACCTTTGACGCACTGATCACCGGGCGATGGCCAGGATAGGCAGCATAGCGAATCACCGCATCGGGTCCGGTGCCGCCGCGCCGTGGCCATACGCACTCCCGATAGCAGCCATCTTTAATCAATACCTGCTCCCCCGGACCAACAAGGGCGGCGGCCGCGTTAATGGTCTTGAAGGGTGCTTCGTCCGTTCCTGGATTGACATCGCTCGCAGCAGGATGCTGGCAATCCACGATGTACTGGCGTCGGAAAGACCACTCCTGACGCCAGTCTTGGATGTGGCCACCAGCGGGGAGATCAACCTGATGGAATAAGCCGCTCATATGTTCCTCATCCCAGCGCGTCGCGCCTGACATGGATTTGATGATTTCAGAATAAAACGATATACCGCTTTATGACGACTTCTACCAGACATCATGATCACAACATGGATCATATGCTCATTTATGCCGACGGCCTGCCACGTCGATCGCAGCTCAACGCCCGCGTCGCGGCCCCGGGCTTTGTCACCAAAACCGCTCCCGATGACATTTTCCCCGGCGGCCAGGTCCCCTTCTACTGTGTCGACTTCATTATCGAGGGAGACGGGTTTCTCGAGATCGACGGTCGCCACTACGCCATCTCGGCACCAGCAGTGTTCTTGCAGCATCCCGCATGGCACCTTCGTTACGGGCCCACCACCACCTGGACAGAGCTCTACCTCGTGTACCAAGCAGACGCCGGTGCTGCGCTATTCGAGCGCCTGGGAATCGAAGCTGCCGCTGTACCCACCTGGCCACTGCTGAACACCACCCGCATCATGCCCCTCATCCATACCCTGATGGATATGATCCGCACCGAGATCTCCGAAGGACCAGCCGATCGGCTCGACTCACTGTGCCAACAGTTGATCACCGAAGCCCTGCTCCTGGCGGATGACAAACCCACAACCGGGCCCCACAACGCCGTACGCGCCATCCGCAATCACCTCGAACTCAACCCAGCCATCGATCCCGACTATCCTGAGCTCGCCCGCAGCCACGGCCTGTCCTACAGCCATTTTCGCCGAATCTGGAAAGACACCTACGGCGACAGCCCCGGCGTCTGGCTCGCATCACTCCGCATGAGCAAAGCCTGTCGCCTGCTCACGCAATCCCACCACAGCATCACCGATATTGCTCACCAATGTGGCTACGCTGACCCGCTGTATTTCAGCAGACGCTTCGCCACGCTAATCGGCACCAGCCCCAGCGCCTACCGCGCAAGCATGCACAAAGTCTACTTGAACCCCACGGGGAACTGAGAACAGCACGCGTCACAGCCAGCGGTCACTGCGACCAGATTCACCGACCCATTCACTCGCCCGGTTCCATCAAGGCAATGTCTTCCACCACGATGGCATCAACGGCAGCGCCCCAGCACACCACCGCCACCTGCTGAACACGGCGGCCAAGCAAGGGATGCTCGGGCGGCTCACGCGGCGCGAAATCGGGGAGTGGATACCATAATTCTTGAGGGCCAGGATCCACGCTATGCTCTTGCAACCACGGCAGCGCGTTGGACTGACCAGCCGCAGGACGCGGTAGCAGCATTGCCGCCACGGTTTGCGGCTTCTCAGCCAGCGAGCGCAGACGAACCCGGAGGTACTGATTGGCCCGCAGCAGCGGCCTCCAACTGCGGACCACGCACCACTCCGCTCCCTGGACCGTCGGGATTGGCGCGGCTCTGCACGCCGCCTGGAATCGCGTCTCCCAGCCAGTTGGCTGCCACATCCGGCGTCCAACGGACCACACTGCGCTCACTAAAACGAGCGGCGTTGGCACTGACCCTCATCCCGGTCACCACTATCCGCTCGTGACCAGCCGCAGTCACCGCCACGCGCCCATGCTCTACCGTCACCGCGCTCGATGCTGGATGTGCCTCGAGGGTCAGCGCGGTACCAAGAACCGTCACCGCGAGATGCGGCGTACTGAGGCGCAAACCGTTCGCTCGCGGCGTCACCTCAAGATGACACGCGCCGTCTGGTCGACCACGTCGGCCAGCCCCGCTCGAGGGCCGCATCGAGAGACGCCCGTACACGTTCAGCAAGGTTCGGCTGAGCCATGGGCGCACTCTAGCACCACCCTGAGCAGCTGCCATGGCACGGGCCTGAGTGCCCCAGGGCGCCGAACACGACTCACTTCATAACATCAAATTGGTTGATTTTCACAATTCACACTAGTATGAAAGCAGTGACGAACGGAAGGATCAGCCAGTGACGCAAGCCACGCCAGCGGGCCAACGGGTCCGAGCGCAAGATATCGCCAAGCGCGCCGGGCTCTCTCTGACCACTGTTCGGCAGATCCTGAGCGGTCGTGGCGATCGCTATCGCGCGGCGACCCGCGACCGGATCCTGGCCTTGGCCAGCGACATGGGCTATCGCTCCCATGCCGGAGCCCTGGCGATCAGCACCGGGCGCTTCCGGTGCCTGGCCATGGTCACCAGTGTGGTGTCGTCGCGCAGCGTGTGGAGCGGCCCCCTCTGGGAGGGCCTGCAGCTGCGCCTGATGCAAGATGACTACCACCTCGCGGTGACCTGCCTGCCGGATGCCCCCCTCAGCCAAGAAGACACGCCGCCGAAACTCCTGCGCGAGCAGATGGCCGATGCGCTGCTGATGAACTACACCTACGATCTCCCCGCTGGGCTCCTGACCGCGCTGGAGCAGCATGCGGTTCCGGCGGTATGGATTAATCGCCGCCTCGACCACGACGCTGTGTATCCCGATGACCGTGGCGCCGGCCGAGCAGCCACCGAGGCCATGCTCGCCGCCGGGCACCGCCGGATCACGTACTGCTCGTCGCACGGTGACTCGCACTTCAGCGATCCGGCGCGCGCGCAGGGCTATGCGGATGCGATGCACGCCGCAGGCCTGCCGCCCGAGTACTGCCTCGGCAATGCCGGCCGAGACGCGTGGATGGTTCAGGCCAAGGCCGTGCTGTCTGCGCCGAATCGGCCCACGGCCCTGGTCGGGTATAGCCCGCACAGCGTCTACCCGTTCGCGCTGATCGCGGCCAGCCTGGGCTTGGCGGTGCCGCGCGATCTGTCGCTCGCCACCTTCTCGGGCTACACCGCCAACGATATCGGCCCCGAGCTATCCACGTGGATCGTTCCGCAGAAGGCGATGGGTACAGCCGTCGCCGATCTCGCCCTGACCCTGCTGTCGGATGGCTGCCCCCAGCCATCGCGCTGCGTCCCCTTCACCGACGTGTCAGGGGCATCCATCGCCCCACCAATTCATTCCTGAGGCCCGCCATGACTAAACTCAGCATCCTACCGATCATCCTCTTCTGCGCCGCGCTCGGCCACCTCAGCGCGGTGGAGTATGTGTTCCCGCCTGATGCGGGCATCATCGACGTCAAACGCGACTTCGGTGCCACCGGCGACGGTAAGACCGACGACACTGAGGCCATCCAACGCGCCATCGTCACCGCGCTACTCGGCGATTACCGCAACCCTCCGTTCATCTATCTGCCCAACGGCACCTACCGCATCACCAAACCGCTCAAGGCGCGGATCACCGATGTGCCCGATGGCGAGGGTGGCTGGAGTGATGGCTGGCGTGGCGGCCTCGCGCTGGTGGGCCAGAGCCGAGATAAGACCATCCTCAAACTCTCCGACAAGAACCCCCTATTCGCGAATCCGGACAAGCCCCTGGCGATGATCTACACCGGATCAACGGATCACAGCCGGGTCCAGAAGCGGACCTGGGGCTGTGGCAACGAGGGCTTCCAGAACACCCTGATGAACTTCACCGTCGACACCGGTCGCGGCAACGCTGGCGCCATGGGCATCAGCTACCTCGCGAGCAATCGCGGCACGCTGGAAGAGATCACCGTCCGCAGCGGCGATCCAGACAAGCGCGGCGTGTGCGGCATCTCTCTGACCCGCTACTGGCCGGGGCCCGCCCTGGTCAAGCGGGTCAGCGTCGACGGCTTCGACGTCGCCCTGCACCAAGACGGCATGGATTGCAGCATGACCTACGAGCACCTTGAGCTGAGCGATCAGAAGGTGTGCGCCATCCGCGGTACCAACCAACCCTTCATGAGCCTGCGCGGCGTGGTCAGCCGCAACGCCGTTCCGGCTTTCATCGTCGATGGTAAGTCGGCCTTCCTCAACGTCCTCGACAGCACCTTTATCTACACCGGTACGGGAACCGCCCCGCCGGCCATCACCTGCAAGGGTTACACGGTTCTCAAGCACATCGCCGTCGAGGGCTACCCGGTGGTGCTCGCACAACCCGGCAAAACCGAGCCCGCGAGCGCCGTGGTCGACCTCAGCGCCACCAAGGGCACGGGCAAGGTAGCCCTGTTCACCTCACGCGATCCGTCGCGAGCGGCACCGGGGCCGACCGACATCCCCGACCTGCCAATCAAAGAAACCCCCATCTGGCATAGCACCGACCTCACCAAATGGGCCAACGTCCAAACCTACGCCGCCGGCAGCCGCACGGCCGGAATCCAAGAAGCCATCGACAGCGGCGCTGAGGTGGTCTACCTCCCCAACGGTCACTACCAGATCTCGGAGACCATCGTCCTGCGCGGTTCGGTGCGGAAGATCTTCGGCTGCGAGGCGAAGATTGGCAAGGTCCGTGGCACCACGGTCGAGCCAATGATTCGCTTCGAAGGGGTCAAGGCCAAGACGGTCTTCCTCGAGCACCTCGGCATCGGCGGCGAGGTGGAGCACGACTGCGACCAAACCCTGGTTATCCGCAAGTGCGATACCGGCTACCACAACACCCCGCGCGGAACCGGCGACGTGTTCATCGAGGACGGCATGTTCGACCACCCGCAGGTGCTCTACCCGCAGAACCTGTGGGCCCGACAACTCAACTCCGAGTTCGGCAATCGCCCCAATTTCACCAACCGCGGCGGCAATGCTTGGATCCTGGGGATGAAGGTCGAAGGCTGGGTTGGCGGAATCCTTAACATCGGCGGGGTGACCGAATGCTACGCGCTCTACGCCATGACCGGCGAGAACGGCAAGCAGCCCTTCGTTGAGAACCGCGACGGATGGGTTGCCGTGTCGTTCCGCGATGGCGGTCAGAAAAACCACAAGATCAAGCTCAAGGACACCTGGCAGGGCGAAACCCACCAGATCGAGAACTGGCACCGCGAGTACTGCTTGGTGATCGGCGGCCAGCGCCAGGACGGGAAGCCGGCGGCCGCCACCGCCCCCGGATCGCTCCAGGCCACCGCCGACGACAGCGCAACCGTGACGCTCACCTGGACCGCGTCGCCCGACCCCGACCTCAGCCACTACCTCATCAGCCGCAACGGTGAGGCCTTCACCGGCACCGATGCCGAGGTCTTGACCTACACCGACACCCACCGCGACGAAAGGAGCACCAACACCTACAGCGTCGTCGCGGTCAACCTCGCGGGCGGCATGTCAAAGCCGGTGACGGCCACAGCCACCACCCCCGCCGATATGATCGCGCCCACCTTGGAAGCTGCCGGCATATGGCCGACCGATGCCAGCGTGGTCACCATCGACATGAGCGAACCTCTCGCGGAGAGAACGGCAAGCACGGTGAAGGCCTACACCATCACCCCGGCGGTCCCGATCCGCACGGCGCGACTGAGCGGCGATGGCAGCCGGGTCGTGCTAGAATTCGCCAAACCCCTGCAGGACGGGCAGACCTACACCGTCACCTGGTCTGGCCTCACCGACCGCAGCAAGAAGCGCAACCCCGTAGCGGTGGGACAGACGGAATTCACCGCATGGCTGCGCGGCGACGGCCTGCGCCTCGAGTTCTGGAACGATAAGGAGTCCTTCGACGGCGAACCGGTGGCGACGACTACGGAGACCAAGGTCGATCACTGGTGGGGTGACGGCGCGCCTGTGCCCGGCGTTACCCCCGGCGCCTTCTGCGCCCGCTGGACCGGCGTCATCCGCCCCACCGTGAGTGGCGAGTACCGCTTCAAGACCGGCCTAGTGAGCGGCGGCCGGGTGTTCCTGGACGGCACACTCATCCACGATGTCTGGAACTCCAAGAACGAGTGGACCGACAGCAAGGCCGTCACCCTGGAAGCCGGCAAGCGCTACAACCTCGTGTTCGAGATGCACGCAACCAGAGGCCACGCTGGCGCCCGCCTGAAGTGGAAGGTGCCAGGCAATGACAAGTCCCAATTTCTCAATGAGCGCGTGCTCTTCCTGCCCTGAATACGCGAAGCTTAACCACAACGCATCCACGTCCCCGAAAGACCGCCATGACCCGCCTTATCCTGATCTCCCTGCTGGCAGCGTTCGCACACCTTGCCGCGCAAGACGCCACCCTGCCGCCCGACAGCGAATACGTACAGATCCAAGACGGCCACCTGCACCTGGATGGCAAGCGCGTGCGCTTCTGGGCCGGCATCAACGGCCAACCGCATTGGCGCAAAGACTGCACGGTCGAAGACATCGTGCGCTCGGTTGACCGGGTTGAGGCCTACGGCTTCAACATGATGCGCCTGTGGGGCGTGCATCGCACCTTCGACAAGCAGCCTGAGGGCTACGTGAAAGGTGACGGCAGTAAGCTCGACCTGCACGATCGGACCATCGCCGAGTTCAAAAAGCGCGGCATCAAAATCTGGGTTGGCGCCGGCGGCACCGGCGGCCGCGCGCGGGCCGAGGATGTCGACATCATTGATGAACCCGAGACCGCAGCGGCATGGCAAGAAGCCATCGGCCCCAAGGGCGTGAAGTGCGCCCACTACGTAGCCACCCTGTGGGACCCACGCCTCGAGGCCATCGCGATCCGCAACAACCAGACCCGCATGAACCGGGTCAACCATCACACCGGCCTGCGCATCGGCGACGATCCAGTGTTCGCCGTCTGGGAACTCACCAACGAGCAGTGGTGGATGCAGCGCATGGTCGGCGGCACCTGGATCAAGCTCCCGGAGTACTTCCGCGACTCCCTGCTGGTAAAGTGGCACGAATTCCTGCGCAACAAGTACGGCACCCAGGAGGCCCTCGTGACCTCGTGGACCGGCCTGCTGCCCGGTGAAAACCTCGTCGAAGGCACGATCCTGTTGGCGCCGATGCGCAACGCCGCGCGGACCGCCGCACTCAACGACGCCAACGTCCACGCCATGGCCAAGCTCGACAGCGTGGACACCAAGTACGGCCGCGAAGACTTCAACGTGCGCCGCGGGCGCGACGTGAACGAGTTCTTCGCCGGCCTGCTGCTGGCCCACAAGCAGCGCATGTCCGACAGCTTCAAGAAAAACGGGAAATCGGCGCGCCTATGCCCTCTGCTGTGGGACACGGGCATGGGCTATAACGGTGTCAACCAACTCATGCACCAAAACGCGGATGCCTCATCGTACTGCGCCTACGTCGGCGGCCTGACCCACGACGAGTCACACGAGCGCTACCCCTGGTGCAGCGGCCTGGAGCAACCGCCGCGCATCTGCCTGGATGTGCCGTGGCTCGA
>JAQIBG010000347.1 GCA_027859175.1 Planctomycetota bacterium
GCTCCGTTCGCAGCAGGTCCTGGGTCATAGGTCCTGGGACGCCTGCAAGCAGGCTTGGGCACGGAGCTGCCGCCCCGATACCCCGCCTATAGGCGTAAGATGCCCGACATCCCGCGGCTGTTCCCACAACCCAAGCGCCGCCAGGCGCGTCCCAGGACCCAGGACCTGCTCCGTTCGCAGCAGGTCCTGGGTCATAGGTCCTGGGACGCCTGCAAGCAGGCTTGGGCGCGGAGCTGCCGCCCCGATACCCTGCCTATAGGCGTAAGATGTCCGGCATTCCCCGGCTGTTCCCACGACCCAAGCGCCGCCAGGCGCGTCCCAGGACCCAGGACCTTCCCAAGCCCCACACATTTCCTCCTTGCCCGTACCCCCAGTATCGGGATAAAAACAGTCGGAATGCCTCGCATATACACCCTCTGTCTGTTGTTGCTGTGCGCATCATTGACGGCCCTCGATGAGGCGCCGCGCGGGCTGTTTGCGATCGCCACCGACGAGCGCGATAGCATTGCCGGCAGCGGCGTGCTGCTCACGGCCGACGGCTTAGCCCTGACGCTGACTGAAGCCCTTCCAGAGACAGGCGATACGGTCACGGTTATCCTCCCCGGTGGCGCCCTGCGCAGCGCCGCCATCGTGGCGCGGGGCAGCCAAACCGGGGCCGTGCTGCTGCAAATCCCACTACAAGCGGGCGACCCCCTGGCGCCAGTGACGCTCGGCCACAGCGCGCCCCTGCGCCTGGGTAGTGAAGTATGGACCGCCGGTAACAGCTACGACGCCCTGATTGATGACGGCCTCGCAGCCCTGAGCCGTGGCGTGGTGAGCGGTCGCTACCAGATTCCTCCTGGCCACCCACCGATGCGCGGCCGGCGCGGCGCGGTGCTGTCGAGCTACCGTGGCCCGGTGATCGAAACCGACGCGGCGGTCAACGATGGCAACCAAGGTGGCGCCCTGCTTGATGCCAGCGGTGCCCTGGTTGGGCTCACCAGCCTCGGTGTTGCCCGGCAGCGCCGTCTCGGCACCGCAGTCCCAATTGATCTGATCGTGGCCGAGCTGCCAAAGCTTGCGGAACTGCCGCGGCAAGGCGCTCGAGCCAGCAGCGACCCCGTTATTGAGGCCCTGGCCGACCAGGCGGCAAGCACTGCCGAAAGCTTGGTGCTGGTTTACCTCGAGCGCCCGAATGGCCCCGGTAACCCCGAGGGCATGCCGCGGCCAACCCCGGTCAGCCCGGCCCTGCCGCGCTATCAGCGTGAGCGCCTGGCCAAGCTCTGGGGCCAGTACTTCCACCAGCAACAGGTGTTCTTCATCGACCAGGCCGTAGTTGCCGCCGTGGTCGACCCGGATCGCGGCATGATTCTCACTGCGGCCAGCAATCTGCACGGCAAGGCCACCCAGGGCTGGGTGCTGCGGCAAGACGGCGCCACCCTGCGCTGCTCGGTACACGCCGTTCACCTGCAGCTCGACTTGGCCATCCTCGTGTGCGACGAACCTCTCACCGAACCCGCCCTCCGCTTTGCTGGCAGCAGTCTTGCTGGTGACCCGGTTGCCGTGGTCGGCCGGCATCGCGATGGCGGCCCGTTCACCATGACCACCGGCGTCATTTCGGCGACCAATCGCCGCCTGGGTCAGAGCCCCTATCCACTACACCAAACCGACGCCCTCGCCAACTACGGCAGCCTCGGCGGCGTGGTAATCAATCCGCAAGGCGAAGCGCTGGGCATGATCACCATGCTCGCGCCCAACCCAAACTGGCGCTGGTTCATTAACTCCGGCGTGGCCATGTTCGCGGGGGCTGATGTGCTGCAACAGGCGCTGATTGATCTGCTCGACGGCACCAGTACCACCCATTTTGCGCTGTTTGGCCTCGGCATTCAAACCCAGTGGGACCCGGCCCAAGCCCAGGCCTTGGTCACCGGCATCCACGATGACACCGGCGCGGCTGACTCGCAGCTGCGCGTTGGCGATCGCATTGAGAGCGTCGATGGCATCCGCATTGTGGAGTCAGACGACATCTCACGCCTGATTCTACGCCATCGCCCCGGCGAAAGCTGCGAGCTCGGCGTGCGTCGTGGTGACCAACTCGAATTGCTCCCCGTTGAACTGCGGGTGCTGCGCCCATGACGCGGATTCTACCCCTGCTGTGCTTGACGCTGGCCGTTAGCGCCGCCGATCTCGACACAACGCTCGACGCAAGAATTGCTGAGCAGCGCCAGGTGGCCGATCTACTCCAGCGCTCTTACATCTTCGTGGCCGACGGCAGCGGAGTATTGATCGACCCGGCCGGCTGGATCATGTCGAACCACCACGTGACCGGCGGCGCCTGGGAGCATCGCGTGCGCCTTGCTTCCGGCCGCAGCTACCAGGCCAAAGTGGTGGGCACCGACCCCTTTGGTGACATCAGCCTGCTCAAAATTACCAATGCCGACCTTGATCCACTGCCCTACGTACCCCTGGGCCGCGCCGAAGACCTGCAACTCGGCATGCCGGTGCTGGCGATTGGCAACCCCTTCGGCCTCGGCGACAGCGATGACACGCCCACCATCAGTTTCGGCAGCCTTGGCAGCGGCCGCATCGTGCGGGGCGTCTATACCGACGCGATTCAGATCGACGCCGCGGTCAACCCAGGCAATTCAGGCGGCCCCGCACTCAGTCGCGATGGGCGCCTACTCGGCATCAACGGGCAGATCCGCACGCGCACCGGCATGCGCATCAATAGCGGCGTGGGTCTCGCCATTGCCTGCACCCAACTGCAAGCCTTCTTGCCACACCTGCGCAGCACACCCAGCGGCTACGTGCACCACACCGCGATGCCCAAGGGCCTCGAGCTGGAGCAGAAAGACGGCCACATCAGCGTCGTGACTTGGCGTGGCGCGCCAGCCACAGCCGATCTGCTCAGCCCTGGCGACCGCCTCCTGCTGATCGCCAAACGCGCGGTGACCTCTGAAGACACCGCCATCGGCCTGTTTGCCTCGCTGCCGTGGACCGGCCCCGACACCACCATCCCAGTCACAGTGCAAACCCCAGGCTCAGCGCCACGCAGCATCGACCTGCCGGCCGGCCGCACCCCCATCGCCGGCAAGGCTTGGCATGGCCTCAAGGTAACAACCCGCCCTGCGCGCGGCGACGAGCCAGCACGCCTGGTGGTGCAATCAGTTGACCCGGGCAGCCCAGCCGCCGAAGCCGGCATCGCACCGGGCTGGGTGCTGCTGAAAGCCAACGGCCGCAGTCTGACGCGCCGCATCGATCTGCTCAAAGCCCTGGTCCCAGTGGGCATCGGTGACGAGCTACGGATCACCGGAGAAGCCCGCGATGGCTCGCCAGCCGAGGCCGCGTTCTACCTGCGTCCAGCCCACTGAGGCAGGTCGCGCAGGCTGTATTCACCAGACTGCAAACCCTTCAACCGATTAGATCCGATCGAGCACGCAAGCGTGTAGCAATTCCCGCCATTGACGCACCCACAAACGAACAAAGACTGCACAGTTCGTGCACTAATACACGTGTGAGGCGCTATGAATCTCAAACAAGTTGCCACCGTTCTGACGGCGGCCGTCGTCTGGTTCGCATTCATGACGCCACGGATTTCGGTCATCCGTACCGGCACCGAAGCCACCCAGCAAGCGGCCCTCATCACCCTCGTGGTGTTCTCGGTGGTGCTGCTGGTGGCCACCTTTGTGGGCTGCCACTTCCTGCGCAATCGCCCTGAAGCCGGTGACCGTTCGTCACAGACCCGACGCCGCCCGGTGCCAAGCAAGCCCGGCACCGCCGAACTCCCTGATACCCGTGGCACCGACCTGCTCGGCCCGGGCAATAGTAGCCGGCGCTCAAGCAATCACCGGCGCGCGGCGCAGGCCCAGGCTAGCCGTCGGGCGTGACAGCCTGGGTCTGACAGCCGGTCCTGGGTCCTGGTACGCGCCTGCGGCGCTTGGATCGTGGGAACAGCCAAAAACCTCGCTGCGCGTTGCGCGGCGAGGTCCTGACTGTGACCTTTGGGGCCGTTGAATTCAGCTGCATGCTGGGCCTGCCGCCCGCCTATGACCCAAGCGCCACAGGCGCGTACCAGGACCCAGGACCCAAGAACTACAGGGCCGGCACGTCGAGCCACTTGCGCTCAGCCCAGCTCTGCAGGCCGAGTTCGGCCAACTGCACGCCCTTGGCGCCTTCGCGCAGGGTGAAGCGGAAGTCTTCATCGAGCACCACGTGGCGCAGGAACATCTCCCACTGAATCTTGAACGCGTTGTCGTAGGGCCCGAAATCAGGCACGTCTTGCCAGCCACCGAAGAAGTCGATCGGTTGATCGATGTCGGGGTTCCAGATCGGCTTGGGGCAGGCCGCGTGGCTTTGCACCTTGCAGTTGCGCAGGGTCACCACGGCCGAGCCCTCGGTGCCGTCCACATGCATGGTCAGCAGATCGTCGCGCCGAACGCGGGTGCACCAGCTGCTGTTAAAGTGGGCAATCACGCCGTTATCAAGCTCGAAGGTTGAGTAGGCGCTATCGTCGGTATCGCAGGCGTATTCTTTGCCCTGCTCGTCAACGCGCTTCTTGATGTGGGTGGCGCCGAGGCAGCTCACCGCCTTTACATTGCCAAACAGGTTGTCGATCACGTAGCGCCAGTGGCACAGCATGTCGATGATCATGCCGCCGCCGTCGCCCTTGCGGTAATTCCAGCTCGGACGCTGAGCTGGCTGGTCGTAATGCTCACCAGTGAACACCCAGTACCCGAACTCGCCGCGCACCGACAGGATCTCGCCAAAGAAGCCCTGATCCTTGATCATCTGGAACTTGCGCAAACCAGGCAACCACAGCTTGTCTTGCACCACACCATTTTTGACCCCGGCGTCTTCGCACACCTTGGCCAAGCGCAGGGCCTCGGCGGTGGTCACCGCGGTCGGCTTCTCGCAATAGATCGCCTTGCCAGCCTTCACGCCCATTTCCACAAACTTGGCGCGGTACAGGGTGCCCGAGGCATCGAAGAAGATCTTGTTGTGGTCATCCGACAGGGCCGCGTCGATATCGGTGGTCCACTTCTCGACACCCACCTCTTTGGCCAGGCTCTCAACCTTGTTGGGGTTGCGACCCGTCAGGATCGGGTCGGGCATGATCACCAAGTCGTCGGACACCTTGATCCCGCCTTGGTCCATGATCGCCTTGATCGAGCGCTTCAGATGCTGGTTGGTACCCATGCGCCCGGTGACGCCGTTCATGATAATGCCGATCTTGCGGATCTCGGTCATGCTGTGCTCCCTAATGTGAAGATGACGGCTTGGCTTCTATCATATATCATATATGATTCAAGTCATGACCGGCAACAAGGCACGACTGGCACCAGGGCGCTCGGCACCGACTATGGTGGGCATGACCAAGCTGGAGCTGGCCGCCGCCCACATCCGTGACGCCATCATGACCGGCGCAATCGCGCCCGGCGAGCGCGTCGTCATCGACCAGATCGCGCGCCAGCTGGCAATCAGCCCAATCCCGGTGCGTGAGGCCCTCAAACAGCTCGAAGCCGAGCAATTGGTGGCAATTAAGCCCCATGTGGGCGCTGTGGTCACCCCCCTCGCGCGCCACGATATCGTGGAGGTGTTCGACCTCCTCACCGCATTGGAGCAAGTTGCCGCGCGCCATGCCTGCCAGCACCGAAGCGACGACGACCTCCAACACATTCGCGGCCTGGTGGGCGCCATGGAGCAACTCGCCGACGGCACTGACCCCAAAGCCTGGGTGGCGGCCAACAACGCCTTCCACGCCGCGATGGCCGCCGCAGCGGGCATGGACCTGGTGCTCGACTGCACCCGCCGGACCCAGGCCCGCTGGCAACGCATCCGCCTGACCCTGTTCGAATTGGAAGCCGGCGAAGACCTGCACCGGGTCAACGCCGAGCATGCTGAGATGCTGCAAGCCCTGGAACAACGCGACGAAACTCACCTCCAGGCACTCATCGCCGAGCACAACAATGGCGCGCGAACCTGGTACCTAGGCCGCAGCTGAGCCGTCGTCCACTGTTTCACCCGAAAGGGTCACCCACAAGTCCATGCCCTGAGGCGCTCTTGACTGGCTTTGCGCGGACACGTAGCGTGCTGTCGTCCTACCGTCCTCAACTGGGAAGGTGCTGTCATGCGAATCGTCTCTTATCTGCTCGCCCTGCTCGCGATTGCCTGTCTGTTTGTCAGCGGCTGCGACAGCAGTTCGTCGAACACATTGATCCGGGACAGCAATCCCTCGGTCAGCCTCAAGGCTGGTGATGGCAGCAGCGGCGTTGCCGCTGCAGAAGACACAGACGCCTCGGTCGACCTCAAGCTGGTGTTCTCCGATTTGCTGACCAGCGATATGAGCGTGAGCATCTCGGTAGGCGGCACCGCTACTGAGGGCGAAGATTATGAGATCCAGTCCAAAGGGCTGAAAATCCACCCGGGCGACCTCACCAACGGTGAAGTCTTCCTGGGCGACTTCATCGTTCTCATCAACGACGCTGAAGTTGAAGACCCCGAGACTATCACCGTGACCTTAAGCACGGTCTCTTACGGTCAGCGCTCTGTTCCGGTCAGCGTGGTCATCACCCTGACCAGTGAAGATGTCGCACCGTCGTCCTGACTCTCACGGCCTCCAGCCCACGGAAACCCCCCGGCATGCTTACGAAGCTCAAGACACTCGCCATCGCGGCCTCGCTCGCGGCGCTACCCATCGCCCAGGCCAATGCCGCTACCCAGGAAGTAGAAGGCATCCTCACTGATGGCTTCATCACCCACATAGACGCGATGGTGCAAATGCGCATCCTCGACGGCAAGTGGGATGTCGACAACGCTGACACCACGGCACTCGGCGCTGCCTTCCTGTTCCAAACCCGCGGCATTGAATGGCCAGTCGGGCTCCAAATTGGCTACGGCTTCGCCGAGAATGACGACCAGAACGGCGAAGCCGAGCTTGAAGCTCGCGACCTGCTTATCGGCGTCATGGTGCCCTTCGGAATGCCCGATAAGCTCAACTTCGACGTTGGTGGCGGCTTCAGCCAAACCTACCTCGACATCACCCGCAAGAACGTTGGCGTTGGCGAGCAGCGCAAAGAAGAGATCCGCGGCGCTGGAGTCTATGTCCGTGGTGCGCTTCGCTACCCCATCAGCTATGCCTGCGACGTCTCTGCCGCAGCCATGTACAGCTACGCCCCCGCAGACAGCGCCCTCGCCGGTGATACCGACATCAACGCTGGCGGCATCGGCATCTACGGCGGCATCGGCCTCCGCTTCTAGTCTCCTGCACAGATGCCTTACAAGCCCGGCTGGTTACCAGTCGGGCTTGTTGCGTTTGAGGCGAACCGCGAATCACGCTAAAGCAGCGTTGAGCGCATCTGCCAACTGAGCCATGCCCCAAGCACCAGGATGCAAACCGTCTGCGTAGAGACGGTGATCCTGCGGCAGCAAATCGCTCACCACGGTCACACCCAGATCGGCCGTCACCACCCGAATCGTGTCACGAATTTGGACCAAGCGCCGCGCGACTGCGATATCAAGCGGCACGCCCATAAACTCAGGTGGGCCCTTGCCGGCCTCCAGCGGCTTCCACGGCGGCAGTAACCACACCACCCGTTGCGCCTGGGCTTGGGCCTGGCGGCACAAGGCTTCAACCCGCTGGGCCAGGTCGGGCAAGTCTTCATCACGCCAAGCGTGGTTTGAGCCAAGCCCAATAGTAACCAAATCCCAGGCCCTCGTTTCAAGCGCCTCAGCAAAAAGGGTGGGCTCAACCCGCAGCCCGCCCACGCCAAGATTCCACGCCGGCAACTGCCAACGCCGCTGCAAACGATGCACCCAAGTTGCCGTCGGTTGCTGGGCGCAAAAACCCTGGGTCAGACTGTCACCCAGGGCCAGCCAGCGCGGCTCGGGCAGGGGCACGGCCTCAATGGCCGCACCGGATGCCAAGCGCAGACCCTGTACCGCACAGGTGCTGATCAGCGGCAACCACAGCCACACCGGCCGCGCGCCGCGGCCGCGCTCCAGGCCGGTGGCCAAGCGCACCCGCACATCGCCGCCGAACTCACGCAGGTCGCCACTGCTGACCACGCGCGTCTTGTTCGGCAGTTGGACCTCCGCGTCCAGCCCCACCGCCACCGGCTGGTGATGCCGCAAACGCACGAGGTCGACGTCTACCCACGGACTGTCCGTAGCCAGCACGAGCGCACAGCCGCTTGAACTGCGCACGTTGGCCAGCGGGCCGACCTGATAGCCCAGCGTATCGATACTCGCCTTGCTAAAGCGATCAGCGCGCACCGGTACACGCTCAAGGCGCGTCGGCTGGGGAGCCCACCACGCAAGACGCTCGTCGTCAGCAGCTATCTCAATCGCGCTCACTGCTTACAAGGCGCCGGGCATCTCGGTTTCAGCGGGCTCCTCAGCGCTTCCCGCGTCGTCCAGGGAGCTCTCTTCAGTCTCCAGGTCATCGGAGACTGGCTCGGTTACAGGCACACCGGCCTGCTCGGCCTCGGCCTCAGCCACCGCCCGCTGAATCGCGGCTTCAACCATCGCTTCCAGATCTTGCGCCGCGTACTCGTCTTGGATGCCAGCTGCCTGCACCGTGGCCACGATATGGGCCAAGGCCGCGCGCACGTCTTCTTCGGGCAGCGGGTCCTTGATCTGGCTCGACTTGGTGCCGTCTTCAGCGGTCACTTCCACCACTGCGATATCCACCAAGGGCGCCAAGGATGCGCGCTTGATGCGCCCATCCAGGAGGCCATTGGCGAAACGATTCACCGCCAGAATTGCCTCGGGCTGCTCCGCCTCAGGAATCACATCGGCATCCACATAGCGTGTTTCAAATCCACGCAGAGCGACCACTGCGGCCTCGTTACTCTCAATCAGCTTGGTTAGGGCGCCGGCTGCAACTTCTGGGTCGACCTCGCCATCGGCAATACGCATGCCAAATGCTTCAATCGGGCGCATCACCGCGGCGTGTTCCTCGGGCGGCAGCTGCAGGTTATCTTCGATCACCGTATCGATCACCGACGTCACCACCTTCGCGGCGCCCCAGCGCAGCAGATCGGCGCCCTTGAAGTACACGTAGCTGGCGCCGGTGACGGCCAGGATGATCATCAACAGGCAGCCGGTACCGAAAAGTGCTCATAGCGAGGCAGTGTCAGCACTGCTTCGCGGAGACAACGCCGATTCCGTGCGTGGTAGCGCCCAGGGCATCCGCCACCATCTCGGCGTAGCCGGCGCGCGCATCGCGCCCACACTACAAGCGCAAGCGAGGTCTCCCATGCCCAACGGCCGCCCTAACATTCTGTTTCTGATGTCAGACGAGCACCGTGCCGATGTCACGGGCTACGCCGGCGACCCGGTGATCCGCACCCCCACCCTCGACCACTTGGCTGCCACCGGCGTCGTGTTCACGAATTGCTACACGCCCTCACCGGTCTGCGTACCGTGCCGACAGTCCTTGGCCTCCGGCCAACTGCCGCGCACCAGCGGCGTGGAGTGCTACGGCCAAGACCTGCCGCCCTTCTCCATGACCTGGGCCAAGCGTTTCAGTCAATACGCCTATGGCACCGTGTGCTGCGGCAAATTGCACCATGACGGCCCGGATCAGATGCAGGGCTGGAAGCGCCGCATCGGCGCCAACACCCGCGTCACCGACAGCTACGTCGATGGCTTCTTGGACGACGAGGCAGCTCGCTTCACGCCGCTGGGCGACGGCAAGTGGTCTGACACGAAAGAGGTACTGCGCGCCGGCATCGGCCGCGGCGCCACAACCCACGTTGGCGACGAAATCGCCGCACTGGGCGCCACGCGCCTGATCGAGTCACGCTTTCTGGATCTCGGTGGCGACCGCGTCAACCATCACCGCCCCACCTTGCTCAAGCTCAGCTTCAATCGCCCGCATTATCCCTACCTGACCGAACAGGGCTTGTTCTCCTATTATCTTAACCGCGTCACGCCCTACCTTGAGCAAACGGTGTTCGACCACCCCTTCCTGTCGCAGCGCCAGGTGCGCCCCGGTATAGACGCCACCCCACGCGAACTGCGTCGCGCCACGGCCGCCTACTACGGCATGATCGAAGAGATCGACCGCGACTACGGCTCGGTGCTCAATGCCCTGGAAGCCGTTGGCGAAGACCTCGACAACTGGATCATCGTCTACACCAGCGACCACGGCGAGATGCTTGGGCAGCATGGCATCTGGGAAAAACAAAAATTCTTTGAAGCCTCCGCCAAGGTCCCCCTGATCATCCGCTGGCCGCAGCGCTTCCAGCCACGCGTGGTCACCGAAAACGTCAACCTGTGCGACCTATTTGCCACCCTGTGCGACCTCGCTGATATTCCACTGCCCAATGAGGCCGACACGGTTGACGGGCGCGGCCTCGACAGCCGCAGCTTGGTGCCGCTGATGGATGGCGACACCAGCGCGTGGAACAACGAAAGCATCTCACAGTTCGGCGCCACCAACCTGATGATCAAACGCGATGCGCTCAAATATCACCTCTACACCGGCGACGCCTGCCGCGACCAGCCTGAAGTATTATTCGACTTGAAGGCCGACCCCAGCGAGAGCCGTAATTTAATTAACGAATCCGGCTACGCCGACGCTGTGACCAGCTTCCGCACCCGCTGCGCCGAACTCGGCTTCGGACCGAACGCCGATCCCAATTACCGCAATGCCGGCTATCGCTAGCGAGAAGCGTTTCTCGGCCGCGGCGCTAGCCAACCTTTTCCGGGTCGACGTGCAGAATGAAGCTGAAGCCCATTCCGTACTGACCATTCTCCACCCGATACAGCACGCGGTTGCGCCCCTTTTGCAGGTGGATCTTGCGATAACCCTCACCGATTCGCCACGGCTTATGATGCGGCTCTGACACCCACACCAACTGACCGTTAACCCAGATGTGCGACTTGTCGTCGCTGCCAACCGCCAGCCACAGGTCGATGTCGCGGTCAACCCACACCTCGGTATGGGCATAATACACGGCCCAACTCTCATCATCGCGTGGCACCACACAGGGCCCGGTGGCCTGCTGGAAATGCCAGCTGATCTCCTTGCCGCCCTTGCCCACGTAGGTGGCGTCCAGGTCAACCACCGACTCGGGCGGAAAGCGCGTGTCAATATTGCGCCGGCCTTCGTTTGGGAACGGCCCGATGGTGTACCAGCTGTCGACATACATCCATTCCGCACCCGGCACGTCAGGACGCGTGGTAATAACGCGGCCTGGGGTCGGATTGTCTTTCACGGTAATTTCTTCATGCGGCACCTGATAGCTCACCAGTTTGCCGCCGCCTGACTCGGCTGGCTTGCCGCTCTCCTTAGCCGCCGCCTGCTTCATCATCTCGGTCACGTCGGCCGACTTGGTGTCTTTGCCCTCCTTGACCTGCTGCTCAACCGCGTCTTGCGCCGCAGCCGCCTCACGCATGACCTGCACCGTGGCGCCCTGCTGCTGTGACAACTGCTGCTCTTGCAACAAGGCCAAGAGTTCGGTGGCCAAGTTGACCATCGCCGCGCTTTCAACCAGAGCCGTCTCCATTTGTTTTTCGTGGGCCTTGGCCTCGGCTCCATTGCGCACGTCTTTGCGTAGCAAGGTGGCATCGAGCTCGGCCCGCTCGGGCTTGGGCACCTCGATACTCGCGGCCGCCTGCTCAAACGGGATATCACGAATCATCGCCAATTCGGCGGCGCGCAAATCACGATAGCGCTCGGTGATACGATCCTCTGCCGCCTTCGACTGCTGATACACATCAACCAGGTCTTCAGCGCTCGCAAAGGCCTGTTCCATATCCGGCGCGCGAATGTCCTCCGCCTGCACCACCTGTTCAGAAGCGGCCTCAGCCGCCTGCTTGGCCTTGGCAAGAGCCTGCTCCTGGCGCGCCTTGGCCTCACGCTGGGCCTTGTCAGCCTGCTTGGCCGCAGCCTTTGCCGCTTCGCTGCGCTCGGCGATCGCCTTGCCGGCCGCGGCGCGCTTGGCATCAACATCCTTCTGCCGCTTGGCCACATCGGCCTTAATCGATTTCACCTTCTTATCTTGCTTCGCGGCCTCGTCTTTGGCCTTCTTCACATCTTTAGCCACGCGCTCACGCGCTTTCTTGTCGTCTGAGTCGGCCAGCTTGTCCTGCTTTGACTCCTGCTCCGCCACCTTCTTGGCCAAGTCTTCCGCGCGCTTCTCTTCCTTGGCCAAGTCTTTGGCGCGCTTATTTCGGTCACCTTCACGGCGTTTAATATCGCGCTCGGTGTCGCGCTCGACCTTGCTCAGCGCGCCGCTGGCACTACGGGCCACATCGAGCTTGGCATCGGCCTCAGTCTGGGCTTCCTTCGCCAACTCTTGCGCCGCCATCGCCGCGGCACCAACCGGGCTCACCGACATCCGCGTCAACGCCTCATCCATCGCGGCCTGGGCTTTGATCTGCTGTTCGCGCGCCGCCGTCTGATCCTGCGCCGCCTGCTTGTCTATCGCCTGCTGCTGGGCCGCCAGGGCCTGCTCCTGTGCCGCCACGGCCCGCTCGAGGGCTTCGCTCTGCTGCTGCTCGCTGAACTTGGTGTACTCCTCGTTCAGGGCCTGCCGCATCTGCTCCATTTCGTATTCGATGGCCTGCAGGTCACCGAGCCGAGTTTTGAGCGCCTTCTGCTGAATCTCACGAACCTGCTCGACCAATTCCGTCATGCGGTCGCCGCTGAGAACTATATCTGGCTGCTTGTCCTTCTCCTGCTCGGGGTCTTTGTCGAAGGGGTTCGCCCACGCCACCAAAGCCACCAGAGCAATCGAATGCACCAGCAATGACATACCAAACCACGGCACCTCAGCTAAGGCGGCTGCCCGCCGGCGCCGGCGACGTTGGGCCGCAGGATGGAGCCCCTCAGGGGCACCATCGCTACTTGGTGTCGTCGGGCTTGCGGAGGTGGATTCCGACATTGTCGAGCCCCTCAAAGGACAGCAGGTCGAGGACCCGCAGGACGTGAACAAAATCAGCCGACTGATCGGCATCCAAACGCACCCGTCGCGCTGGCGCTTCGGCCGCGGTCTGCTTGATACGTTGATGCAGCATGCTGTTGGTGACCGGCTCGGTACCGATGTAAGTCTGTCCGGCGGCGTCAACGCCGATAATCAACAGATCATCGGCCTTGGGCGCATTTACCGACACCAGACCCGCCACCGGCAAGTCGACCGGCAACTCCTTGTCGAGCTTCTTCATGGTACTCGCCACCAAGAAGAAGATCAGCAACAGGAACACGCAGTCGATCAGCGGCGCCATCTGAACTTCGAGGCCCTCTTCGTCATCGAGATCAACCTGCATCGCTTGACTCCGCGTCATCCTCGACAGCCGGCGCCTTCTTGAACCACTCGGTGATCAGATTGGTTGCATCTTCTTCGAGGTCGGTCGCAAAGATCTGCGCGCGGTACTTGAAGTAGTGGTACAGCATCAGGGCCGGAATCGCGACCGCGAGACCCACCGCCGTGGTGATCAAGGCCTTGGAAATATCATCGGCCAACACCGACGGGTCGCCCATCGAGCCCACCGTCGCCACGGTCGCAAACGCACCAATCATACCGTACACGGTACCGAACAGGCCAAGCAAAGGCGACACGGTGGCCACCACCGCCAGGGGATAGCACCGCTGTAAGTGGCCCTTGAGTTCACGCCGAGCGATGTCGCCGCCCATTACGCTGACCTCGCGCTTGCCCTCGTCGCGATGATCGAGCGCCATCAGCACGATGCGGCTCAAGGTCGACGGGGTTTCATTGGCCCGCGCGCGCACGCCCTGCCATTTGCCCTGCCGCGACAGCTCAAGCAGCTCGTCAGCCAGGCCCAGCGGCACGATGACGATGCGACGTAGCCGCGCCATGCGCTCCACACCATACGACAGCCCCAGCACCGAGAGCAGCAAGAGCACCACCACCGTGGTGCCGCCCTTGGCCATCAAGCTGATGAAGTTGGCAATCGCGCCGGGTTCGTCCTCGGCCGGGGTTGCGTCCTCGGCCGGGGTTGCGTCCTCTGAGCCTGCATCTGGCTCACCGGCAACCAAGTCGACCGTCGCTTCTGGCGCCGCTTTAGTTTCGGCCAGCGCAGCGGCCTCTATTGCCACGGGCTCAGGGCTCGCCTCAGCGGCAGACAGGCTACCCATCGTGCCACCGAGCACGCACACGATGAAGAAAGCACAAAACAAGCGCAGCATGAAAAACTCCACAACGGGCGAAGGATTGAGTCAACGAACCACAATCGACAGCCGAACAGGCAATTCGGCCTACAAACACAACGTGCGCCACATCAAATGTGACGAGCCGTTTCCACCACAGAGTTTACAGCAAAAAACCGGCAGGTCCACCACCGCTGCTAAACGATGACCAGACGGTGCTTTAACCGGCAATGGGCTTGGTACCACGGGCCCGAAAGTACCTGGAGGCGACAATTCACGTGCGATTAATTCGAGCTTTATAAAGATGCCTACACTGCCCCGCCATGGTT